>DATJXI010000228.1:0-13414 GCA_035500275.1 Roseiarcus sp.
TCGCGCGCTTGTTAGGCGATTTCAGAAGATCGACGTGAAGGAGCCGAGCGTTGCGGACACAATTGAAATCCTCAGGGGCCTGAAGCCCTATTTCGAGGAGTTTCACAAATTGCGCTACACCGGCGATGCCGTGAAAGCCGCGGTCGAGCTCTCCTTCCGCTACATCCACGACCGCAAGCTGCCGGACAAGGCGATCGACGTGATCGATGAGACGGGCGCCTCGCAGATGCTCGTGCCGGAGGCGAAGCGCAAGAAGACAATTGGCGTGAAGGAAATCGAGGCGACCGTCGCGTCCATGGCGCGCATCCCGCCGAAATCCGTGTCCAAGGACGACACGGAGGTGCTGCAGCATCTCGACGAGACGCTCAAGCGTGCTGTTTATGGGCAGGACGAGGCGGTCTCGGCCCTGGCGTCGGCGATCAAGCTCGCCCGCGCCGGCCTGCGCGATCCAGAGAAGCCGATCGGCTGCTACCTCTTCTCGGGCCCGACCGGCGTCGGCAAGACCGAAGCTGCGCGTCAGCTGGCGATCAGCCTTGGACTCGAGCTCATCCGGTTTGACATGTCCGAGTACATGGAGCGCCACACCGTCTCGCGGCTCATCGGCGCGCCCCCCGGCTATGTGGGCTTCGACCAGGGCGGCCTGCTGACGGACGCCGTGGACCAGCATCCGCATTGCGTGCTGCTGTTGGATGAGATCGAGAAGGCCCATCCTGATCTGTTCAACATTCTGTTGCAGATCATGGACCACGGCAAGCTCACCGACCATTCCGGCAAGGCGGTCGACTTCCGCAGCGCGATTCTCATCATGACGACCAATGCTGGCGCCCAGGACCTCGCCCGCGCGGCCTTCGGGTTCCACAAGTCGAAGCGCGAGGGGGATGACCGGGAGGCCATCGACCGGCTGTTCGCGCCCGAGTTCCGCAACCGGCTCGACGCGATCATCGCGTTCTCGCGCCTTCCCGAGGAGGTCATTGCGCGGGTCGTGGACAAGTTCATCCTGCAGCTCGAGGCGCAGCTTTCCGACCGGAACGTCACGATCGAGCTCACCGACGAGGCGCGGGCTTGGCTCGTCCGGAACGGTTACGACGAGGCGATGGGCGCCCGGCCAATGGCGCGGGTCATCCAGACCCAGATCAAGACGCCGCTCGCCGACGAGGTGCTGTTCGGGCGGCTCAAGGGCGGCGGCGTCGTCAAAGTGGTGGTCACGGCCGACGAGACGGGCGAGAAGAAGCTGGGGTTTGTGTACCCGGCGGGTCCCGCTCAGCCCCGCATGGAGCGCGACCTCATCGTCGCCGCCAAGGCGCGGGGCAAGCGCAAGCGGGCTGAGCCCGCCGGCGCGGACCAAACGCCGGAGCCGGAGACGCCGTAACCCGAAGAGGAAGTTTCCGTACCTCTACGGGTTTGAAACGAAAGCGCCGGGCTTGAGCCCGGCGCTTTTCTTTGTCCTCCGCCTGGCCTGCGTCGCCCGCGAAAGCGCGCGAAAAAAACCCGGGAAGGGGAGGCCTTCCCGGGTTTGGTTTTGAAAGACGCGCTTCGGGTCAGAACTTGTAGCTGATCCGGGCGCGGGCGACCGAGCCCTCGAAGTTGACCTTGGTGCTGTTGTAGACGGCGGCCCCGAAGTAGTTGGAGGCAGCGACGTTGGGCAAGGCGTAGAAAGTCTTGCTGCCGAGATTGTAGTAGAGATATTCGGCGCCGATGATGATGTTGTTGGTCCAAGCGTATTCCACGCCGCCTCCGACCGTCCAGCCGGTCCGGGTCTGATCGTGGTTGCCGGACGACCAATACCAGCCGTTGACGTTGTCGTAGACGTTCAGGTGAGCGCTGCCGCCGCCGTAGGCGAAGCCGCCCGTGCCGTAGAACATGAGGCGATTGTCCGGCGTGGCGACGAAGCCGATGCGACCGCGGGTTGACCCCAACCAGTCCAGGCTGATCTTGCCATTGGCGGCGAGCCAATCGTTGGACCCAAAGGTCGGCCCGAAGATGGGGTTGCCGAACGCCGGGCCGATGAAGTTCCTGCTCTTGCTCAGGCTCGAGCCGTCAAAGTCGGTTTCGACGCCGAACACCCAAGCGCCCCACTGGTAATTGTAGCCGGCCTGGCCGCCGCCGATGAACCCGACGTCGTCGTTCTTAAGGTTGCCGTTGGGCCAGTAACCATATATCCAGGAAGGGTTGGTGACGTTTGCGACAGGGAAGCCGTTGGCGAAAACGGTGCTGTGCGCATCGCCTGTGGACCAGACCCCGCCGGCGTTCAAGCCGATGTAGAAGCCGGTCCAGGTGAACGGCGGGGGCACAAACACCGGCGCCGGCGCCTCTTTCCGTGTGGGAAGATCCGCAGCCTGGGCGGCGAACGCGCCCGCAACAGTCAACGCCGCAGCGGCGACCCCCGTCAGCCATCGTTTCGTCATCTTAAGTCTCCGTTGTAGTCGGCTCCGCCTTGCGCTTTTCGCGCGCCGTCGCCCGCAAATGTCGATGGCTGACTATAGGCGCCCACCGATTGCGAGTCCACAGCACGGACTGCGTTTCGTCGCATTGTCCGCCGGATGTGGCAAAATGGACACAAAAACGAGGCCTTTGGTTAAGCGATTCTTTCTGGCGCGATCAGGAAATCGCGGTAGTTAACGTCTGACCAGACTCGCCAGCAAAACGGCAATAACACCGGTGAGGAAAACGCCGTCGAACGTCCCGGCGCCGCCGATTGATGCGACGGGGGCGCCCAAGGTCTGGAGCTGACCCAAATTCATCAGATCGGCCCCGATGAGGACGCCAAGGCTGCCGGCGATATAGGCGAGGGGCGCAGCGTAGTCGCGCGACAAGATGAGTCCCGTGAAGGCCGCGAGCAACGGCGGCGCCAGAGTCGGGACCGAGATGCCGACTCCCCGAATGGGCGTCGCCATGTCGTGGACGACGAAGGAGACGATCGCCACTGCGACAATCGCCGATAGCCAGAGGCGGTAGTGAATGAACAGGTACAACGAAAGAAGCGTCGGAATGAGCGCGCCGCCGACGTTGATGGCAAGCACCGTGCCCGGCCAGTTCACGGCGACTGGCGCGAGGAACGGCACGCCCATGATCTCCACGACCTCGTGAGTGAAGATGCGCTCGCCTGGCAGGCGCGCGATCGGGATGTTCACGTACGAGCCCGCGAGCGAGCCGAACAACGTCAGGACAATGACGAACGGGTCGAGGCCGAGAAGAGAATAGGCGCGGCTCAGGACCCCGATCTGGATCAGAACGAAGAGCGCGACGAGAATCGCGAAGAAGAGCATCGCGAGCGCAAAGCTCACCGGGAAATAGTGCAGATGCTCCACTTCGGTTGGCGTCCTTGGGAAAACCCGCAGGCTCTGCGTTCAAACTCGGTCCAAGGCGGCCATGATCCTCTCGGCGTGGGGGCGCAGCGCCTCGGACGGCTGGAACGGTCCGCCAGGCGGCCGCAAAGC
The DNA here is from genome assembly GCA_035500275.1 of Roseiarcus sp. Lineage (GTDB taxonomy): Bacteria > Pseudomonadota > Alphaproteobacteria > Rhizobiales > Beijerinckiaceae > Roseiarcus. The sequence continues at coordinate 3,438 of DATJXI010000228.1, forward strand.
GACTCCTGTCCAGCGCGGCAGGATGTGGAAATGCAGATGGAACACCTGCTGCCCCCCTGCCTCCTCGTTGAATTGCTGGATCGACAGGCCCTCCGCCTTCATGCCCGCCTTGACGGCCAGCGCCACTTTCTGAAGCGAAGGCATGAAGCGGGCAAGGTCCTCGGGCGAAATGTCGAAGATATTGCGCGCCGGCGCCTTGGGCAAGACGAGCGTATGTCCCTCCGCGCGCGGCATGACGTCCATGAATGCAAGGGAGACTTCGTCCTCGTAGACTTTGACGCACGGGGCCTCGCCGCGCAAAATCTTGGCGAAGATGTTGTTCGAATCATACGTCGGCTTCAAAGGATTCTCCCTGTCTCTCGTCGTTCGCCGATTCGCCCCGGCGGAAAGGAACATGGCCCTCGTAATGGGCGATGGTGCGCGCGACCGCCGCCCGTTCATAGTCAAGATAGTCCCCCACCGCGCGGGCGAGACGGGCGTCGGCGAATTCGTGGGCGGAGTAGGTCACGACCGGCTGATAGCCGCGCGCGAGCTTGTGCTCCCCCTGCGCGCCCGCTTCGACGCGCTTGAGCCTTCTTGCAAGCGCGAACTCGATCGCCTGGTAGTAGCACACCTCAAAATGGAGGAACCGCCTCTCCTCGATTGCGCCCCAGTTGCGGCCGTAGAGCGCGTCGTCGCCAATGAAATTGATCGCCCCAGCGACGTACCGGCCATTGCGCTTGGCCATGACGAGGAGGATGCGGTCGGCCATCGCCGCGCCGACGCGGTCGAAAAAGTTGCGGGTGAGATAGGGGCGGCCCCATTTGCGCGAGCCAGTGTCCATGTAGAAGGCGAAGAAGGCCTTCCAGTGCTCCGGCTTGACCGCAGAACCTGTGAGCCGCTCGATCGAGACGTCCGAGCCCAGGGCGTCCCGCCGCTCGCGCTTGATCGCCTTGCGCTTGCGGGAGGCGAGGGCGCCCAGGAAGTCGTCAAAGCTCGAATAGCCTTGGCAGAGAAAGTGGAACTGCTCGCCGTGCCTCACGAGGAACCCCAGCCGCTCTAGGCGCGCCGCGTCCTCGGCCGTCGGGAAGGTCACATGGGTGGACGAGGCGCGCGCCTGCCGGCGCAACTCGCGTAGGCCCTTGATCAGCGCCTCGCGCGCCCCCTCCGGCGCGTCGCGCGCCACCAGGAGGCGCCGGCCGGTCACGGGCGTGAAGGGCGCGGCGACCTGCAGCTTCGGATAGTAGCGCCCGCCAGCGCGCTCGTAGGCGTCGGCCCAGGCGTGGTCGAAGACATATTCGCCCTGGCTGTGCGACTTGAGGTAGGAAGGCGCGGCGGCGACGATCCGGCCCTTGTCGTCCTCGACGACGATATGCGCGGGCGTCCAGCCCGTCCGCCCTCCTGTCGATCCCGAGGCTTCGAGCGCGTGCAGGAAGGCGTGCGCGATGAATGGATTGAACCGCTCGCCTTCGGCCTCGTCCTCGCTCAAGCCCGGCGGATTGGCGCATGCGTCCCAGGCCGCCGGATCGACGGCGGCGATTGAGGCGACGACGCGTGCGGTGAGGGTGGGCATGTCGGTGCTTATACGGGCGAACGCGGCGCAAGGTAACACGGGCGAGGGAGGCGGCGACAAGCGTCGGCGCTTAGTCCTCGATTCTCTGCCAAAACCCCCGCCGGTTGGGGATGTTCGGGAAGACGAGCTGGCCCTGGTAGAAGGCGAAGGGCTGCGTCACCCGGTTCTCGCCGACCTCGAGCGTCAGCATCTTGCCCTCGGCGCGCCAGGCGCCGGTGACCGGCTCCGACCGGGAGTCCGCCGTCACGACCCAGTTCGCCATCCGCCCGTCCTCAGCGAGGACCAGATGCTCGTCGCGGGGCTCCTCGAACCGGATCGTCGTCTTGCGCCAATGCCCGACGAGCGCGGCGGCGTCCTGCGCCTGCGCCCCGCCGAACGTCGTGTTGGCGAGAACAGCCGCCAGCAGGAGGATTCCCGGCTGTCGCAACGCCTTCATTATGCATCTCCCGACGCGCCGATGAGGAGGCTTGGGCCTTCGCCAGCCAATGATGCCTTTCGGCGCCTCAACCGGCCGGCGCTCGGAAAGACAGCGCCGTCTCCCTGACCCCGACTTCGAGGGGGGTGACGTCGGACCAGAACACTTTGGCGAACTTCGTCGCGTCCACCCGATACGGCCGGTCCCACTGGAACCGCATCTCCTTCAGGTCCCGCAGGAAGGGCGAGAAGAGGGCGGCAAGCGGCAGGAGCGGGGCGGGCAGGGCGTTGATGCGCAGTCTCACGCCGAGGCTGTCCGCGGCCATCTCGAGGATCTCCCGCGTCGTGCGGGTCGGGGCGGCGCAAGGCATGTGCCAAGCCTGGCCGAAGGCGGAATCCGGCGCATCGAGCAAGGTCGTCACCGCCCGGGCGATGTCCGGCACGTAGGCAAAGTCGTGCGCCATGTCGGGCGAACCGATGAAGAAAGCGGCCTTGTCCTTCGCCAGCGCGCCGATGGTGGCGTCGCCGAGCCAGGAGAGGCCGACGTTCGGCCCGTAGAAGTCGGGCGCGCGCAGCGCCGCCACTCGGGCTCGCCCGGCCTCCGCGGCTTCCATCCAAATGCGGGTGGCGACCGAGCGCGCGGCCGGCTTCTCGCCGTACGAACTCAGGGGCATCGCCTCGACGAGCGGCGCGGTCTGCGGCCCGTACATGTAGAGATTGTCGACGAAGACCATGCGCGCGCCGGTCGCCTCTGAGGCGGCGACGAAATGGCCGATCGCCTTTGGCCAGACTTCGCGCCACACCTTGCCGACATAGGGGAAGCCGATCGCGACGACGATTTGGCTTGAGCCGCGGGCGGCGGCGAGCACGGCTTCCCGGTCGAGCGCGTCGCAGGCAGCGAAGCTTGCGCCTTGCGGCAAGGTCGGCGGCTTGCGCCGCTGAGCAACGGCGATTCGTCGGCCTTGCGCCAGCAGGCGCTCGCCGGTCGCCTTCCCGGTCGGACCCCAGCCGAAGATTGTGACATCCGCCATCGCGCCGGCTCCGGTCTCGTCTAACTGAGATCATACGCGGAGGCGACGCGCGCACCTATCGCCGAAAATGGCGGCCGCTTACGCCGTCACCCGATGAGGCGGCGAGTAAGGCCCAGTTTCCGGAACATCGTTCGCTCCCGTTCTGTTTGGTCTTACTAGCGCTAAATATGGATGGTCGGTGAATGCGTGGCCTGTGGGGTGAGGGTCTGCGTCAAATCCGCGCAAGGGCACGAGCCCGTCGGCGCGGGCGATAGCGCTGACCGACTCCGGCGCTCGCGCGCATTTCGCGCCCAGAGCGCCAATACTTGGCATTCGCGGGATGCGCGCCTGTATGTACGCCGTGACCGCCCAGATGTCGTCCTTCGACAGCGTGTCCTTGAATGCGGGCATCGCGGCGCCGAACTACGCTCCGCCCTCGGCGATGGTCCAGTACATGAACGGATCCCACTGAACCATAGGCATCTGCGCGAGCCAGATGAGGTTGCCCGGGGGCGGATTGAGGCCTTTGCCCGCCTCTCCGTCGCCTGCGCCGTTCGGACCATGGCAGGAGGCGCAAATGCTGTCGTACACGACCTCGTCGCGTTCGACTGTCGCGCGCGTTCGCGGCAGCGGATTTCTGAAGGCATTGTAGGGGGCCGGAATTCCGGACATCATCGCCGTGTGGTGTCGCGGCATGCTGCCCCACATTCCGTGCCAGACTTTTGAGTTGCGGCTCTCAGTCGACGAACTCGATTCCCGCCGACGAACCCTTGAGCCACAGAACGCGGGCCTCTCGTGAAGCGCAAGCGCCGCCGCTGTCGTAAATCTGGAGCTCGAAGGTCCTGGGCAGCCAGATGAGTTCGTTGCCGACGATTCGCGCCCCGGCCGGACTGATGTCACGAACCGTCACGTCGAGGGTGGACTTGCCGCCGTTGAAGACGCACCGGGCGCGCCGCAGGCTTCGCGCGCGGCGAAGGCGCCGCCGCTCTGGATGGAGGTCGGAGTCGGGAGCAGGCATGTCTTGACATTGGCGAGGGGCGCTTGCGCGGAACTGAATCCGAATTGACTGACCCCTACGCCAGACGCGAAATGTAAATCCGAAGCATAGGCGCGCCCAACCATTGGGCGCCCCGGCCGCCTCTCCGTTCAATAGCCCCGGCGACGTTTGGTCATTATGAAAACACTGCGCCTATCGGCGTTTCCTCCCCGAGGCCAAGCCCGTCGCTTGGCCAGACTTGAGCCCCTCCCTTTTGTGGAGGGGCTTTTTGCGTGTAGCGTTCGATTTGCATCCGACCTTGCCGGAGCGAATCCGGAAGCAACCCAGGTTGAAGCGAGTGAGAGCAGTTTGCTTTGCCGCGACCGCCGCCTGTTTCGCGCTCGCCGCCTGCAACCCGCCCGCGCCTGAGGCTTCCGCGCCCCCGGCGCCCGGCTCGCTCACGGCCACCCCGTCGAACTTCGAATTGCCTCAAGGAAGCGGGTGCTCGGCCGAAATCGCGCGATACCGGGCCGTTCAGGACAATGACCTCGCGATGGGACATGTCGCCAAATCGGTCTATAACGCGATGAAACGGGAGACGGAGGCCGCGTCGGCCGAATGTTCGGCTGGCCGTGACGCTCAAGCGAAGGCGATGGTCGCGGCGTCGAAACAACGCCACGGCTATCCGGCGGATTTGTAGCCAGGGTGAAAAATCGAAGATTTATTCGTCGCCGGGTCTGACTTCCATCCGGGCGGTTTTCATATTGGCGCAGCCGCAAGGCGTTTCACGATCGTGTCGCCACTCGCCTCGGCGGCCTCCGCTGGATGCGACGCAGCCGACATCCGCTTCGGTCGATGACAGGAGAGGCCATGGAAACCAAGTTCCCCCAATACTGGATGTGGTCGGAGGCGTTCGAGATGCTGGCCAGGGCCGAGCGGATGCATCGGCAGTTTTTCCAGCCGGCAAGGTCGTCCGTCGCTTGGGAGCCGCCGGTTGACGTGCTGGAGACCGACCGCGACGTTCTCATTTTCGTCGCCGTGCCGGGGGTGGCGCCGGGCGGCGTCGATACGGTGATCGACGGGAACGATTTGATCATTTCCGGAAAGAGGACCTATCCGGCCGAGATGGGGACAGCGAGCATCCATCGGCTCGAGCTGCCGCAGGGGCGATTTGAGCGGCGCGTGCCGTTGCCGCCTGGACGTTATGCCGGGGTGGAGAGGGCCGCCTCAAACGGCTGCCTCCAGATCACCTTGCACAAGGCGGAGTCTGGCAATGACTGACGCGGAGACCGTGGTCGCTGACGCGGACCAGCGCGACTCGTCAAAGCCGCTGCCGCCGGACGCCCTCATCATCGTCCCGGTTCGCAACATGGTCCTGTTCCCCGGGATGGCGCTGCCGATCGCGCTCGGCCGTCCGCGGTCGATTCTGGCTGCGCAGCGGGCTGTCAAGGAGCAGAAGCCGGTCGGCATCGTGATGCAGCGGAACGCCGAGGTTGCGGACCCGATCCCCGTCGACCTGCACCGAATGGGAACGGTCGCCAACATCGTCCGCTACATAACCGCGCCTGATGGAGGCCACCATCTCGTCTGCCAAGGGGAGCAGAGATTCCGCGTCGTCGATTACCTCAGCGGCTGGCCCTTCTTCGTCGCCGAGGCGTTGAGGGTTCCGGAGCCGGCTCCGTCGTCCAACGAGATCGAGGCGCGCTTCCTGCACCTCAAGAGCCAGGCGCTCGAGGCTGTACAGCTCTTGCCGCAAGCGCCGAACGATCTGGTGGCGGCGATCCAGAACATGGACTCGCCTGGCGCGCTCGCCGACATGGTCGCGACCTTCATGGACGTGACGCCGGACGAGAAGCAGGAGATCCTGGAGACTGTGGACCTCGGCCCCCGTCTGGAGCGGGTCTCGCGCCTGTTGGCGCACCGGATCGAAGTTCTCAGGCTCTCTCAGGAGATCGGCCGCGAAACAAAAGCGTCGATCGACTCCCGCAACCGGGAAGCCCTGCTGCGCGAGCAGATGGCGGCGATTCAGCGGCAACTCGGCGAGGCCGACGAAGGCAAGACGGCTGAAATCGCCGAACTCGACAAGGCGATCACGAACGCGAACATGCCGAAGGAGGTCGATGATCAGGCGCGCAAGGAGCTCAGGCGCCTGCAGCGCATGCCGGAGGCGGCCGCCGAATACGGGATGGTGCGGACCTATCTCGATTGGCTTGTCGAGCTGCCCTGGGCCCTGCCCGAGGAGACGCCTATCGACATCGCGGCCGCCCGGCGCATCCTCGACGAGGACCACTTCGGCCTCGAGAAGATCAAGCGGCGCATCGTCGAGTATCTCGCGGTGCGCAAGCTCGCGCCGAGCGGCAAGGCGCCGATCCTGTGCTTCGTCGGACCGCCCGGCGTCGGCAAGACGTCGCTCGGCCAGTCGATCGCGCGCGCGATGAACCGGAAGTTCGTGCGCGTGAGCCTTGGCGGCGTGCATGACGAAGCCGAGATTCGAGGCCACCGGCGCACCTACATCGGCGCGCTGCCGGGCAATATCATCCAGGCGATCCGCAAGGCGGGCGCGCGCGACTGCGTCATGATGCTGGACGAGATCGACAAGCTCGGCGCCGGCATCCAGGGCGACCCCGCCTCGGCGCTGCTCGAAGTCCTCGATCCCGAGCAGAACAACACGTTCCGCGACAATTATCTCGGCGTTCCGTTCGACTTGAGCCGCGTCGTCTTCATCACGACCGCAAACATGCTCGACACGATTCCCGGGCCCTTGCGAGACCGCATGGAGATCATCGGCCTTTCTGGCTACACGTCGAACGAGAAGTTCCAGATCGCCAAGCGCTACCTAATTCGACGTCAGCTGGAGGCCAACGGCCTCAAGCCGGAACAGGTTCAGATCGACGATGCGGCGCTGAACGCCATCATCCAGAGCTACACGCGCGAGGCGGGGGTGCGGAATCTCGAGAGGGAGATCGGACGCGTCCTGCGTCAGGCCGCGATGCGCATCGCCGAAGGCGAAAGCGGACCGATCGAGATATCGGCCGGAGACCTCGGCACGATCCTCGGGGCGCCTCCCTTCCAGGACGAGGTTGCGATGCGCACGAGCGTTCCCGGGGTCGCGACCGGGCTCGCCTGGACGCCGGTCGGCGGCGACATCCTCTTCATCGAGGCGACCGCGGCGACTGGAAACGGCCGGCTCATCCTCACCGGCCAGCTCGGCGACGTGATGAAGGAGAGCGCGCAGGCCGCGCTCAGCATCGTCAAGAACCGGGCGGCGTCGCTCGGAATCGACCCCGGACGGTTCGAGAAGACCGACATCCATATCCACGTGCCGGCGGGCGCCACGCCCAAGGACGGCCCGAGCGCCGGGGTCGCGATGTTCATGGCGCTCGTCTCGCTCCTGACGAACCGCACTGTCCGCAGCGACACGGCGATGACCGGCGAGATCAGCCTGCGCGGGCTCGTGCTCCCGGTCGGCGGCGTCAAGGAGAAGGTGGTGGCCGCGCATCGCGCCGGGATCGAGCGCGTCATGCTGCCCGCTCGCAACCGCAAGGATTTCGAGGACATCCCCGAAGAAGTGCGCCAGCAGCTGAGCTTCATTTGGCTCGAGCGGGTCGAGGAAGCCGTCGAGCAGGCGCTGGAGCCGGCCGCCGCGCCGGTCCCGGAGGCGTCGCCCGCGGCCTAAATCGTCCGGCTACTCGGCGGCCGCGGGGGCGCTCTCCTCGCGCGTCGCCCGGGCTTTCCCCGACACGGCCGCTCCGGCCTCCGGCGGCAGTCGCGCGAAAATGAGCGCCGACAGGCTCGAAATCGCCGCCACCATCACGAGCGCGATGGAAAAGTCGCGCGCCCTAAGCGTCGGGTCGTCGAGCGCGACTTGAATGAGCTGGATGCAGACGGCGGCGACCGCGACGCCGACCGCGCCCGACATCTGCTGCGAAACGCTGGCGAAGCTGGTGGCGCGGCTCATGCGCGGCGGATCGATGTCGGCGTAGCTGATGGCGTTGAGCGCCGTGAACTCAAGCGAGCGGAAGAAGCCGCCGAGTAGCAGCGCGAGAAAGATGACCCAATGGGACGTTGCGGGGGTGAACAGCGCGTAGGACGCCATGAACGCCCCTGAAATGAGCCCGTTGACGATGAGCGTCGAGCGGAAGCCGAACCGGCGCAACGCGGTGGAGGCGGTGAACTTCATGAGCAGCGCGCCCGCAGCCGTCGCGAAGGTCAGCGAGCCGGATTCGAACGGGGTCAAGCCGAAGCCGACCTGCAGGAGGAGCGGCAGGAGAAAAGGCAGGCCGCCGATCCCGATGCGGAAGACGAGGCCGCCGACGACGCCGGAAAAGAAGGTGGGAATCTTCAGCAACTTAAGGTCGAGGATGGCGTCCTCATTCATGCCCGCGTGCCGCACGTAGAGCGCGAGCAGGGCGACGGCGGCGGCGATCATCGCCACGACTTCCCATCCGGGGGCCATGCCGCGCCCGATCAGCGACAGGCCGGCGATCAGGCCGACCAGGCCGAGCCCGGAGAGGACGAAGCCCTTGAAGTCGAACCTTGGCACGGCCTCTTCGCGCAGGTTGGCGATGAAGCGCAGCGAGAGGGCGATTCCGAGGACGCCGATCGGCACGTTGATCCAGAAGATCCAGCGCCAGTTGAAATAGGTGGTGATGAAGCCGCCGAGCGGCGGCCCGGCCACAGGCCCGATCAACGCCGGCACGGTGAGATAGGCCATGGCGTTGACGAGATCGGACTTGTCGACGGTTCTCAGCAGCACCAGTCGCCCGACCGGCACCATCATCGCCCCGCCCAGCCCTTGGAAGACGCGGGCGGCGATGAGGGTCGGAACTGAGGTTGAGGCGCCGCAAAGAATCGAGCCGAGCGTGAAGACGACGATGGCGCTGCAGAAGACGGTGCGGGCGCCGAAGCGGTCGGCGACCCAGCCTGAGGCGGGTATGAACACCGCCAGCGTCAGCATGTACGAGGTCAGCGCGAGCTTGAGGACGATCGGGTCCTGATGCAGGTCGCGCGCGATCGCCGGCAGCGAGGTCGAAATCACCGTCCCATCCATGTTCTCCATGAACAGGGCGGTGGCGATGATGAGCGCGGTGAGGAGAGGAGAGCGCATTCTAGGGCAGGGTGTTCATGGCGTCTTATTCAGCGCCCTTCAAGCGCGAACGGCGTCGACTTGGTCACAAGGGAGTGAAGGGGGAAAGTCTTGGAGCTGCTCCCCTGAGCGCCTCAACCCCCGAAAACGACTTTGTTCATGATGCGCCCCGGCGCCAACGTGAATGCTCCGGCGACCACGAGGGCGAAGGTGAACGTCAAGACCATGGCTCAACGGTGCGCGCGGACGTCATGTCGCCGGGCCCTTAAAACGGCGAGCGGGACAATGGCGAGAGTGAAGAGGGAGAGGAGATGGATCGGGCTCCAAGGCCCCCACACGCGGATTGTGTGGATGAACATCGACGTGCCCGCCGCCAGGATCATCAGCGTCGCCCAGACCCACCCCATTGTCCGATGCGCGATCGTTCCCTTGGGCGCAGCCAACTGGGCTGCGCCCAGCCCGAGCGCCGTCAGCGCAAACAGGGCGTGAAACTGGATCACCGCCGGGGCTTCGAGAAGCGGCGCGAGGGTCACGGACAAAGTCCTCAGGCGCGAAGCAATTCGGATTTGTAGCATTTGCAGGCGCGAGACGGGAGCCGCCCCGGAAATCGCCGCCCGCTACTCGAGCGCGCCCAGAATGCGCCGGACGTCCGCGAGCGCCTTCTCGCAGCTGGCTTTGTCTCCGGCCGCGTCCGCCTTGCGGGCGGCTTGCATGTCGTTCTGGACCGCTTCCGCATCGGCGTCGGAGAGGTCGCCGAGTTTGCCCTCGGCGGCCGCAATGGAGCCGGGCGTCGGCTGCCGATGCAGCTGCGCGCCTACCGACTGCCCGCCGGTTTTGCCTCGCGCTGCGGCGGCGTAGAGCCTTTGATTGATCGCGTCCTGCGCCTTGTACAGCTCGTCCGCGCAGGGTCCGGCGTGAGCGGCCGACGTGACGAGCGCC
>DATJXI010000229.1:0-38591 GCA_035500275.1 Roseiarcus sp.
CTGAAGCAGGACTTATTGACGCCCGCCTCCGCAATGAAATTCGCAACTGCCGCTTTCTGATTGCCGACCTCAGTCACGCAAACGCAGGTTCCTATTGGGAGGCCGGGTACGCGGAAGGGCTTGGCAAGCGTGTGATCTACACCTGCGAGCAGTCGGTGTTTGACGGGAAGGCGGTGACCCCCAAGCCGCATTTTGACACCAACCATCATCTGACAATCATTTGGGACGAAACCAACCCACAGTCGGCGGCAAAGCGGCTAATAGAAACTATCCGGTTCACGATCCCTGAGGCGCGACAGTCGAATTAGATCCGAAGGGCTCCTTCGGGTCGATTTCACAGGTTCGCGGCGCGGTCGGCGAACGACCGCTGTTTGCAAAATCTTCGCGTTGGGGCGCGATCATGAATGGCGGCCTGGGCGGTTAAGAGGTGGCATTTTCCGCTCTTTCCTCATCCGGTTCCGAAAGACCCGACGGCGCCGCCTTCGGGGGCAGAAAGAAGCGGCCGCCCCAAAAAGCTAGAATCTTCTTCGCGTTTTGGCGTGTTCATGGTATGTTCTTCTTTCGCCCAGACCGCGCAAGCGGCGGGGAGGCAAAAGGACATGGCCATGGACGAGGAAATAGCGCCGCCGCGCAGGCGGCGGCTCACCCCTTTCGGCAAGGCGGCCCGGCAAAAGCGCATCTTCGCCCGCCTGCGCGAGGGTTGGGCCTATGACGAAATCGCGCGCGAGGAGCGGCTGACGCCGAAACGCGTCCGCCAGATCGTCGCCGAGGTCTTAATGCGCCGCGAGGTCGACGACGGCTCGGCGCACGCACATCTGCAGCTCGCCCGGCTCCAGCCGCTCTTGAAAGTCGCGGCGGAGGCGGCCGCGAGCGGCGACGTCCGGGCGATCCCGGCGGCCTTGAAGGTGCTCGACCGGCTCGACCGATACCAGAAGGCCGCCCGGGTCCATCGGGAGAGCGGCGAGGAAATCCGCCGGAAGCTGCTCGCCAAACTCAATCGCATGGCCGAGGCGCAAAACGAGCGGTACGGACCGGAGCGGGAGGTTGACGCGGCGCCGGGCGAAGCGGAGTGCACACAAGAAAAATTTCGGGTCGGATTCGTCGCAAACCCTTGAAAAGCCTCAAAACCGGAAAGGAAAGGCAAGGAAAAAGCCCATTTCCGGACCATTCCCGAACCCATATCAGACCACAATTGGAAGGATTCGGACAAAAAGGCGCTTAAAGAGCCCGCGGCCGACGGACCACTGCTGGTTTCTATGGCGACGGCCCGCCTGGGACCGACGGCCCGACAGAGCTTGGCCCCACCGACGCGGGCAGGGCGGGGAGCGGCGAAGCGGGCGCGACCGACGACGGCAGGGCGGTCCCCATGATCGGCGGCGCAGGCGTTCCGGCTGCGGCGGTCGCCTTGCCCGCGGGCGGCGGCGGCTTCCCGCCGAGAATGGACTTCGCGTCGTATGGGTTGAACCCGAGCGCGGCGTCGGCGGCGTCTTTCGGCCCGCCCGCATTTGACTCGCCCGACGCCCCGGCCGTCTTGCCGCCGGGCCTGGACTCCGGCGCTCGATTCGCGCTCGCGCGGTTCTTTGGGGTGAGCCATTCTCCGGCGGCCCCCGTCGGCGCGGAAGACGCGGCGCTGTTGATGCCGTCCGCGCCCGTTTCGCCCGCGCCGGCGGCGGAGGGCGTTCCGCCGGGGGCGTCCGCCAGGCTGGAGGAACTGGCGGACGGCAAAGAGGGATAAGGATAGGCGAGGTCGGACTCGTCGTCGCCGCCCTGGGATACGCCAAAGCTGTTCCGGGACTTGCCGGAGGGTGAGAGCCCGGCGTCCATGGGGTCGTCGTCGGACGTCGTCCCCGGGCCGTAGGGATCGGCGTTCAAATCCCCGGACCCGAAGCGATCGGTCGACCCCATGGGGTTCGTCGTCCCGTAGCGGTACATCGAGAGGTCGGGATCGGCGTATGCGGAGGGGTCCTTGAGCCCGTAGAGGTTCGACGGCGCATACCGCTCCCCCAGTCCGTAGGGGCTCGTCGTCCCATAGCGGTACATGGAAAGGTAAGGATCGGCCGCGCCGTTGCGGAGCTTCGTCCCATAGCTCTCGCTGGACGCATAGGGATTGGCCGCGTCCGCTTTCGCCGTGGGGTGCGTTTCCCCGTAAGGATTTCGGTACGGGTCCTGGTAAGGATGGATGGTGAAGCCGCCGGAGGCGTCCTGGCTCCAGGCGGGCCCGGTGAGCAAAGAAACCAGCGCAAGCGCGACAAGCGCTTTCGAAGTCATTCTCTCGCCTATTTGCAACGCAGGAGCCCCGTCTCCCGACGAGAATATACAGGAATTGATGGCCCTCCGCAGCCGACAATGGCTGAGGCGGTTTTTTTTCTCCGTCCGCCTGAAGGCCGCCTCAAGGGTCGTCACTATCACTATCCGGCCAGGAGCCACTCGCATGACTGAGTGCGTGCGGCGCCGATTTCATTGGACTTGCGAAGGAGGAGAAGATGCCCAACCGGTTCACCCTGACTTCGATCGCTCTGATATCCTCGCTCGCGACGGCTTCGGCGGCGCTGGCGGGAGGGCGGATTCTCGCGCCGATGGACGTCCTTTCGATACGCGTCCTCGAACAGCCGGACCTCGACGTCATCGCGCGGGTCGAACTCGACGGCACGATCAACTTTCCGTACATCGGCCGGATCAAGGCCGCGGGGCGAACGCCGGACGACGTGGCGAACGAGATCGAAACCAAGCTCGTCCAAAAGAATATTCTCGTCCGCCCCTAAAGTCCGCCAGAACGCCGGTCGGCGCTAGCCCGCGCCGGGACGCTTGGTTGCGGCGCCCCCCGGGGAGGCGGCCCATGCCGCGGCGAAAGCGACCGCGAGCGCGATCCAGGAGACGATCGTCGTCGACCCGCCGATCGGCGCCGCGAATGGAAAAAGCCGCGCGCCTGCGAAGGCCCGCGCCGCGAGGTCGGCGGCGAACAACGCCGCTCCGAACTCCATGAGAAAACCGCAGACCAGAAACGCGCCGTTTGCAGAGCGATGGCCCGCATGCGCCGCGACGGCGAGTGCCGCGGCCGCGTGCATGATGAGGAAGAGGGAGGCCGTCCGGCCGAGATCCCCGCCGTTCTCGTGGGCGGCGGCGGCCGCCAGCGCAACCCCGGCTGCGCCGAGGATCGCTGCGAGCGTGGCGAGAAGGAGGGGGGTGCGTGACATGGGCGGCTTCCTGAAGAAACGATGCGCGGAAAGCCATCGCCGCAGCGCCGTTGTCAAGCTGGGAGCGGCTTCTAGCTTGTGAACGGCCGGTGTTGTTCGACGGTTGTAAAATGTTCTCCCAAAGTCGAACCGCTTGACACTTGTCGGCGACCCGAACTTAACCCATACCTCTCCGGCTGTGTCACGCCTGTACTCTGGCCACTCGACTATCGCCGCGGAAGAAATAGGACTCGAAATGCTTTCGAAAAAGCTTACCAAGCGGTCGATAGTGATCGCCAAATCCAACGCCCGGACAACGGTTGACGCGGCGGTCACCATCGCCGAGCGCACGCAGAGGCTTTTGTCGCCTGTCGGCGCACAGGCCGAGAAAACGCGCGAGGCGCGGCTCATGGTTCAGGAGAAGTTCGACGCCGCCGTTGAGGGAGCGGTCGCCGCGCAGGCGGCGTGGGGCGCGTTTATGGTCAAGGCCGCCTTCGGCGGCGTGCGAACGGCCAACGATGTTTCACTCGGCCTGAGCCAAATCGCCGAAGCCGCAGCAGGACCGGCGCGCAAGAAGGTTCGCGCCAACGCTCGCCGCCTGACAGGAGCAAAAGCGGTTCGCTGACATGCACTTTCTACCGGAGCTGCAGGGCTACCTTGCGACTTACGGCTATCTGGCGATATTTTTTATCGTCGCGCTCGAAAGCGCCGGCGTTCCGATGCCGGGCGAGACGATCCTCGTCGCCGCGGCCGTCCTTGCAGGGCACGGCAAGATAAGCATCTTCGGCGTCGTCGGCGCGGCCGCCCTCGGCGCCATCCTCGGCGACAATTGCGGCTATTGGGTCGGGCGCGAATTGGGGTTTCCCATCGCCTACCGCTACGGGCGCTACGTTCATCTCAACGAGCGGCGGTTGAAGCTGGGGCAATATCTGTTCTTAAGGTACGGCGGCAAAATCGTATTCTTCGGCCGCTTCATCGCGATCCTGCGCGCCTTCGCCGCCTTCCTCGCGGGGGTCAACCACTACAACTGGGAGCGGTTCTTCCTCTTCAACGCGGCCGGTGGAATCGTATGGGCCACCATCTTTGGCGTGGGCGGATTTTGGCTCGGCCGCGCCTTCGAAGCCTACGCCCGCCCGTTTGGCTACGCCGCGCTCGCCGCAGCCGTGGTCGCTTTCTTCATCGGCGGACGGTTCGTTCACTATCACGCGCAGGCGCTCGAGGAGGAGGCGGAGCAAGCCTTTCCCGGCCCGCTGGTTCCGCCCAAGACGCTTCGCGCGAAATGAAACTCTGAGCGCGTCCTTCTATTGGGCTCCGCCCGAGCAATCTGACCGGACGAGATTTCCGGGTCCTCGCCAAACATAAACTGTCCGTCCAGGCAGCCGGCAGGCGCGCGCCACGGCGTCCGGCGCGTCAAGGCGCCCATAAAGAACAGGGCCGCTGAAATTGACGTCGCCGCGCGCGAAGTCGAGGCTGTCGGCGTCGAGGCGCACGCCTTGCCAAGGCCATAGGGTGAGCTGGCGTGACGGGACCAGAACAACGGCCGGCTTCACCGGCGCGGCGTCCGCGAGCACCTCCCGTCGGGCGTCGATATAGACCCGCGTCGTCACGATCAGCCCGGGCAGAACCGCAGCGCAGAACGCAAGGTTCGCCGCCGTCAGCCGATCGAAGGAAAAACGCATTCTGCCTAGCCGGAAAGCGCCGTCGGGCTCCAGCAAGCCGGTCGCGACCGTCAGCGCCGCGAGCGGCCATGCGGGAAACCAATAGCGCGGGCCGTACTGATGGCCGCCGTCGTGGGGAAAGAAAAGAAAGAACGCGATCATCGCCGGCGGGGCGAGATCGAAGAACCGCAACGAGCCGCGCCTCATCTTCCGGGCCAGCGCCGGCGCCTGCAGAACCAGGAGCGCGAGGCCGCCAAACTGTCCCAGCGATCCTGCCCAGTACGCCAGATGCTCGGCTGCACGCACGGCCATGACCCACCGGTCGGCGATCGCCTCTTCGAGCGTTACGTCAGGGTTGGTCAGCGACACCGGCGTCTCGAACGGATTGCCGGTGACCGTCCAATTGTAGGAGAAGAAAAACGCGATCAGCGGCAAAGCCCCGAGCAGCATCGGCGCCGCATCGCGGAAAGCCGCCGCGCACCGGTTCCACAGGCGGTCGCCCGCGTAGAGCGCGGCGAGAACCAAGAACACCTCGGGGCGCGTCAGCAGCTCGCCGCCGAACAGCGCGCCGATCAGCGCCTTGCGCCCCGCCGAGGGCTGCTGTTCATCCAGGAGCTGCTGCCAAACAATCGCCGCTGCAAGTGTGGCGCTCAGCGTACTGGAGAAAAGCGAGGCGCCGTTGAAGAGCGCGAACGGCGACATCAGAACCATGAGCAGCGTGACCGGCTGCACGGCCGGCGCCACGCGCAGGCACCGCATCGCCCTCAAGAGACACCAACCCAGAAGACCCGTCAGCAGTGGGTTCGCCAGCCACTCGACGCCGGCGAAGCGGAACGGCGCGAGCACAAGCGGCCAGCCGGGCAGGTACTGGCTGAAGGTCTGCCCGCGCATCGTGAAGACGCGGAAGAGCGCAAACAACTTTGGATCCGGCGCGGGACGATTGGTGAGCCGTCCCCCCAAAAGCGTGTCAGCGAGGAAGACGTAAGAGTGTTCGTCGCCCGAGTTGGGCCAGAACGTGCCCGCCAGCCATCCGACCAGGATGCAGAGCCCGCCCGCAAGCCAAAGCGGCGCGGTCGGGGCGATCCTCGGGAAACGCCAGGGCCGGCTCGCCGCGTCGAATGTCGCCCCGACAGCCACCGGCGCAATCGCCAGGCTGACGATCGCCGCGGACCAGCTGGTCATGCCGACGATTGAGGGGGCGTAGGTCTGGAGCGCCGTCTCGACGAGCGCGCAGCTCATGAGGACGCCAAGCCAGAACGGCGCCTTGGCCAGGCTGTCGAACACAGCCGGCGAAATTCCCTGTTTCTCCGCGCCGGCGAGCCAAGGGCTGGAGGCCGGCGGAGAAGCGAGGGGTCGCTGCGTCGTCATCGCCTATTCGCCCACGGCGGCGTTGGCGAGATAGGCCAACCGCTTCATCTCCCTTCGACCGCGCGTCACCGAATCGAGGATCAGCCCACAGGTCAGCGACAGGAACGACAGCAGCACCAACCCCATCGCCAGCACCGCTGTGGGCAGTCTTGGCACCAAACCGTCACGCATGAAGTCCAAGACCACCGGCAAGCCGAGTCCCAGGCCCGCCAGCAGCAGAAGGGCGGCGCTGGAGGTGAAAAAGGCGAGCGGGCGTTCTTCCTTCACCAGAAGGACGATGGCCCGCAGGATGTGCGTTCCGTCCCGCCATGTGCGCAGCTTCGACGTCGATCCGGGGACGCGCTCGTTGTACGGAGTTTCAATTTCGCCCAAGGGCATGTTCAGTTCGAGCGCATGCACCGTAAATTCCGTTTCGGTCTCGAAGCCGGCCGAGAGCGCAGGAAATGACTTCACAAAGCGTCGGCTGAACACGCGATACCCCGACAGCATGTCGGAAACCCGTTTCGCGAAGACCGCCTGCACAATGCCGGTCAGCAACCGGTTGCCGAAACGGTGCCCTCTCCGGTAGGCGGTCCCAGCTTTTGGGATTCGCTTGCCCGTCACCATGTCGAGGCCGCGCGCCACCAAGAGATCGACCATGGCGGGCGCGGAGGCAGCATCGTAAGTGTCGTCGCCATCGACCAGGACGTAAATGTCGGCCTCGACGTCCGCGAAGGCCCGTCGCACGACGTGGCCTTTGCCTTGCAGCGGCTCGCCCCGCACTTTTGCGCCGGCGGCGCGGGCCACCTCGATCGTCCGATCTATCGAGTTGTTGTCGAAGACGTAAACCATGGCGCCGGGCAGTTCCGCGCGGAACGCCGTCACCACGCGTCCGATTGAGAGCTCTTCGTTGTGACAGGGGATGATCACGGCGATCGTCAAAGGACCGCCGTCCCTCCGGGCGAGCGCCTTTTTGGCTGAGCCTTTCTGCCGCCCGGCGCGCCAACCGCCAGAGGGAAAGGTTTCGACGCCCTGCATTACCGTCCAGCCCCGCCTGACGCGGACGATCCCGTCGAGTTGGGAACGAACAGGTATAGATTAGAGCTCAATGGACCTAGTCTTATTCCGGTATAACCTACTTTTACGTCCCTCACGGAGCAGCTTGCTGACAGTCGTCGTTTCGACATCAGAATCAGATTCTCGGGGGATGACCACTTGGCCTTGCCTGCGGCGGAACACGCGAATTTGAAGGTCGAATCAAACCAGTGCAGAAATGGAATGGCTGTATGATGCTCAATGGGGAAGTATCGATTTGGCACGGTGATAAACACGCGCCCGCCAACCCTGAGGAGTTCTGAAACGAAGAATCTTTGTTTTTCGAAGCTGCCGACGTGCTCAAGCACGGCGTTGGACGTGACAATATCGAACGAGCGATCGGGGAATGGCAAAGGTTGGTCGGCAACAACCTTACGGTAATCTATCTCCGGAAAGGTCTTTCTAAACTCATGTCCATCCCCGAGACCAACAGCGGTCAAGTTCCGCTGCGGAGAATAACGTCGCTCAACGACGTTGGCGGCGTCTCCACCAATGTCGGAGACGCCGACGTCGAGGATCTTGTCGAGGCCACTCGGTCGGCATATGCCAATGAAATCCTCGTAGATTCGATCGCGCGCCAGCTCCGTGACCTTCTCGGCCAGAGACCCGGACTTGGCGACCTCGTAGTATTGGCTGTCAACGAGATCCACCGTGCTCACTCAGGTTCGCCGATGTCGAAGCTCGCACGATCAAGCAATTACACAGGTTGATCTTGAAGCTTTGTTACAATCCATGGTTACTGAGGTTGCTTGCCCGAAGCTTGTCTTGAGGATGATTGACGCTTCCCAAGCCAAGTGAAATCCCCATCGCCGCGCTCCCCGCGCGGGTCCGTTCGCACGCAATGAGGAAGCGGGAGACTTCCCCGGTCCGTTGGCCCACTAAAAGCCCCCTTAAGATAAGCCGTTGCGCCGAAGCCCGTCGCCGTCGAGCCGGCCGCGGGCGGTGACTTACGCCGCCGCCGGACGTTCGACGGGACCCATCCAAACCCGCTGCCGATCGGACCGCCGCAGGAAGTCGACGCTGATCGTGCGGTTGATCTTCTCCGCGTCGAGGGCGCGCAGGAGACCGCCGACGCCGGTCACCGGCTTGCCGTCGAGGCCGATGACGATGTCGCCCGAGAGCAGCCCGGCGTGGGCCGCAGGCCCCGCCTGATCGACGGTGAGAAGCCGCGCGCCGGTCGCCTGTTCGAGGCCAAGCCTCACCACGATGCGGCGCGGGATCGCGGTCGTCGCGGCGCCGACGCCGATATAGGCGCGGCGGACCCGGCCGTGGCGGGCGATCTCGCCGGCGACGAAATTCGCGGTGTTTGACGCCACGGCGAAGCAGATGCCCTGCGCGCCCATGATGACGGCGGTGTTGATCCCAACGACCTCGCCGGCCGAGGAGACGAGCGGACCCCCCGAGTTGCCGGGATTGAGAGCCGCGTCGGTCTGCACGACGTCCTCAATCATGCGACCGGTGCGCGCCTGGAGCGAGCGCCCGAGAGCCGAGATGACGCCCGTGGTGACGGTTGCGTCGAAGCCCAGCGGATTGCCTATGGCGATCGCGATCTGGCCGCGCTTGAGCTTGGAGCTGTCGCCGAGCCGCGCTGCGGGCAGCGAGACGTCGGAGTCGACGCGCAGAAGCGCCAGGTCGGTGTCGGGATCGTCGCCGAGAACGCGCGCCTGAAGTTCGCGCCCCTCGAGCGTCGTAAGCGCCACCACCCGAGCGCCTTGCACGACATGCGAATTGGTGAGCGCGAGACCGTCAGAAGAAACGATGAGACCCGACCCCGCCCCCGCGCTGTGGCCGTTGCGCTTCACGTCGATGCGCACGACGCTTGGGCCGACGCGCTCGACGGCTTCGGTGACGACGCGCGAATAGTCGTCAAGCAGGGCCGCGTCGCCGCCGCCTGCGGATCCGGGACCTTCCGAGGCGCCGTCTGCGCTGAGCGCAAGCGCGGGTTTGAACGGTTCAAGAGGTTGTAACATGTCAGCGATATGGTGACTTGGGTCGGGCGCGACAAGTTACTGCTCGCCTCGCGAGAGTAATGTTCGCTTCGCTAAGTAGAATCCCTAATTGCCCACGAGAGTCCTGTTTGGGAAGGTCGATGCCACACAATGCGCCGGGACGTCGGGCGGATCGTCACCCGCTTCGGCGCAGGCGGAGCGGGTTGGTCTGGGAGTTCGCCGTGCGAAAGAGGTCTCCACGTTCGAGCTCGGGGCTCGACTTGGATACGGGTGGCGGGCGCCTGGATTTTTCAACCGCCATTCCCGAAAATTGCAGCCAGCTTTCAGCGACGCTTTCCCCAGCGTCGCGGCGCGGCTCCCATGCGTCCGCGGCAACCGCTTTCGCGCCCTTTTCTTCAGCCGTTCACGGCTCCCGCGCCTCGGAGTCTTCCGCGCGACCGCGGCCCCGTCTCTGGTTTCCGACCCTTGCGGGCCTCCTTGCCGCGGCGGCGGCTTACCAGCTTTTGGGGAACGACGCGCCAGCGGCGCCGTCAAGCCGTCAAGTGGCGCCGCCGCCATTGAACGCTCGCCCTTATGCGGCTGATATTCGTGTGGGGATGGGGGGGACTGACATTCGCAATTCCGGCGCGGCAGCGCGGATCAGGGGTTCGGCCGCCGCGAGGCGAAACGGTGTCGCGTTCTTCGCCGCGACGGCTGTCTGCAACGCACCCACCAACGGAAGAGTTCAAGCATCATGAACAAAGGGAAGGATCTCTGGGCGCCGCGCCGCCATGGGTTCGACGATGACGGGCCGTTGACCTACGAGCAGCGGCGTCCGCCGCGCTCTTTGGAGAGAAACGGCGAGATGTTTGACGCCCAGGACGGAGCCTCCGCCCTGCCGGGCGCGCAGACCGTCGATGCAGTCGTGAAGTGGTACAAGGACGAGAAAGGCTTCGGCTTCGTCGAGCTTGCGAGCGGGCAGGGCGACGCGTTCCTGCACGCGACCGCGCTCCATGCTGCCGGGCACGACTCGATCCTGCCGGGCGCCCAGATGAAGGTCACGGTGATCGCCGGCGCCAAAGGGCCGCAGGTTTCGAAGGTGCTGACCGTCGACACTTCGACCGCGATCCAGCGCCGGCCGGATGGGCTGCGGACCCGCCGCATGCAACCGGACCCGTCGACGGCCATGCCGCTGGAAGGCAAGGTCAAGTGGTTCAACGAAACGAAGGGCTTCGGCTTTGTCGCGGTCGATGACGGCGGAAAGGACATTTTCGTCCACATCTCGGCCCTCAACGCGGCCGGCATCGCTCACTTGATGGAAGGCCAGCCGGTCAACATGCGCGTCGTCGATACGCCTCGGGGCCGCGAGGCGATCTCGATCGCAGTCTAGTCGGCCTACGAGCCCTCAGAGCTCGCCGCGGGCGCTCAAAGGAGAGCGTCCGGGGATGAAACCTTCAGGCGCTTATCGCGCTTCGTAACTTAAGCCCGCGGCCCGGCGGGCCTTTTTCTTTTCGCGCGCGGCTATTTCTCGGCGCTCTCAAGCCGCGCCAGCGGCAGCGTGAAGCAGAACCGGGCGCCGCCGCTGCGGTCGGCTTCGGCCCAGATCGTTCCGTAATGTGCCTCAATGATCGAGCGCGAGATGGAGAGACCAACGCCGAGGCCGTTCGACCTGGTCGAGGTGAACGGCGCGAAGAGCTCGGTGTTGGTGCAGGGCGTGAGGCCCGGCCCCGTATCGGCGAACGCGGCGCGGATCATTCCGTCCTCGAGCGATGTCGAGATGACGAGCCTCTTGTTGTTCGACCGGCTCATCGCTTCGATGGCGTTGCGCATGATGTTGACCATCGCCTGTTCGATCTGAACGTGATCGGCGAGCACCAGGTCCTCTTGCGCGTTGAGCAGAAGGTTGATCTCGACACTTGCCTCCTTGGCCGACGGCGCGACAAGCTCGCAGGTCCGGCGAATGAGCGCGTGCAGGCTCTGCTCGACTTTGTCCGGCTCGCCGCGCGCCATGAACTCGCGCAGGTGCGAAATGATCTGCCCGGCGCGCATCATCTGTGCGGAGGCCTTGTCGAGGGCCTCGTTCACCGCCGCGCTCGGCGGCTCACGCTGCGAGCCCAGGATGTTGCGGGCGGCCGACATGTAGTTCGACGCCGCGGCGAGCGGCTGGTTGATTTCGTGCGCAAGCGCCGTCGCCATGTCGGCCACGGAATCGAGGCGGTTGCTGTGCAGCCGGTTGAGCCGCGCCTCGAACCTCCGCCGCTCGCTCAAGTCGCGAATGAAGGCGATGAAGGGCCGGTTGTCGCCATGTCGGGTTTCGGACACCATCAGCTCGACGGGAAATAGGGAGCCGTCCCTTCGCCGTCCCTCCATTTCCCGGCTTACGCCGATGATTCTCACTCCTCCGGTGACCGGATAGGGCTCGAAATGGCCGGTGTCTGGATCGTGATGCAGCTCGGGCAAAATCTCGTGCAGACCCTGGCCGATCAGCTCCTCGGCGGAATAGCCGAACATGGTCGTGGTCGCGGCGTTCAGGGCCTGAATGATCGCACGCTCGTCGATGGCGATGATCGAGTCGGCGACGCCGTTGATGACCGCGCGCATGCGCGCTTCGCTGTTCCTCAGCGCGTCCTCGGCGCCGCGCCGCTCGCTGATGTCCACTAAGGTGACGACGACGCCGTCGATCTTGTCCTCGACGGTGCGGTAGGGATGCATCCGCATGAGATACCAGGCACCGTTCCGGCTGCGCATTTCGCGTTCGGTCGAACTGAGGTCGCGCAACGCCCTCCGCGCGTCTTGCGCGAGATCGTCGTAATCGAGGCTGTGGGTGAAATTGGCGATCGATCGTCCTTCGTCGCCGTCTGCGATGTTGAAGAGATCGGCGATGCGCGGGGTGAAGCGCTGGATGCGCAGCTGCGAGTCGAGAAACAGAATGCCGACGTCGGTCGCGGCCATGAGATTCTGGACGTCGCTATGGGCGCGCGATACGCTTTCAAGCTTCGTCTTGAGCTCGCTGTTGACCGTCTGCAGCTCCTCGTTGATCGACTGCTGCTCCTCCTTGCCGGTCTCCAGCTCCTCGGCGGTCGAGCGGTACTCCTCGTTGATGGAGTGAAGCTCTTCGTTGGCGGCGCGCAGCTCCTCGTTCGCTCCCTGATATTCCTTGCGCAAGGTCATAAGCTGCGACTGCGTGAACTGCAGCTCCTGCTGGAGCTGCAGGATCTGCTCGTTCTGCGAATGTTGCTCGATGTCGATCGACGTTGTCGGGACATCACCGAGCATGTCGCCCTCGAAGAAGAACAGGATCGCGGTGCGGGCGGCCGACGGCTCCTGGCTGAGGAGCTTCGTTTGTACGTAGACCCGCCGCGCGGCGCCGTCGAAGCGGACGGCGATTGGCCCGCTGAGGCTCGGCTCGTTGTGCGCGAAGGCGCGATTCAAGGCGGTTTTCAGGTCGAAGCGCAACTCCTCGCGCGCGAGTTCGGTGATGTCGTTGACGAGGGCGCCGCCGGACAGCTGCAGATAGCGGCCGGCCGTTTCGGAGAGGTGCAGGACCCGGCAGGATTCGTCGACCACCGCGCTCGGGGGCGCGAGGCGCTCGATCGCCTCGCGATGCACGACAGCTTCGCCCATCGTGCGGAACGGCCCCGGCGCCCGCGCCGGCAGCGGCTGAACAGCGAAAGTCGGCTGCCTGATCCTCGGTATCGTGCGCGCGTCGGTGGGAAGCGACAACCGCTGATAGAGGCGCGAGTCCCGGTCGATCGGCCGGAATGCGCCGACCGGGCCATCGGCGTTTTCCGACGAGCCGAGGAACAGGTAGCCGGTCGGATTGAGGGCGAAATGGAAGGTCGCCATGACCTGCTGCTGCAGCTCGCGGTCCAGATAGATGAGAACGTTGCGGCAGGAGATGAGATCGACCCTCGAGAACGGCGGGTCTTGGAAGAGGCCGTGGCGCGCGAACAGGACGATGTCCCGCAACTCCCGCGTCACGCGAAAATGGTCGTTCTCGCGGGTGAAGAAGCGGTGCAGGCGCTCCTCCGACATTTCGGCTTCGATGGCGCGCGGATAGCGGCCTTCGCGCGCAATCGCGAGCGCAGCGTCATCGAGATCGGAAGCGAAGATCTGCAGCTCGCAGTGGCTGTCGCGGCGCCCGGCCTCCTCAAGCAAAAGAACGCCGATCGAATAGGCTTCCTCTCCGGTTGCGCAGCCGGGAACCCAAACGCGCGCGGAATCGCCAGCTTTCCTGTCCTCGAACAAGGCTGGAATGACGAGCGCCGCAAGCCGCTCGAAAGCGTCGGCGTCGCGGAAGAAGGTCGTGACCGAGATGAGCAGGTCGGCGAGCAGCGCCTGGGCCTCCTGCGCGTTCTCCCGCAGGATGGTCAAATACTCGTCCATTGTCGCCGCGCGCTCCACCTGCATGCGGCGGGCGATCCGGCGGCGCACGGTCGATTTCTTATAATTCGAGAAGTCGTGGCCGGCGCGCACCCGCAGGTGGGACAGGATGCGCTGCAAGGCGTCGGCGTCGGCGTCGGTCATGCGCTCGGCCTTGATCCGGTGGCGATTGACACGAGGTTCGGCAGCCGGGCCGAGATTTCCCGCACGGGTAGGACGAAGTCGGCGGGCCCGGTCGCCACGGCGCTACGCGGCATCGAACCGCTTGGCGCAGCCGGGTCGTCGCCGCTCATAGATTCGGTCTCCAACGCGCGCAGGCCCCCATCTTTCCTGAACTTGGGGCGACGCCGGCGTCAAGAAAAAGCGCTCATTTCGGCGGCTACGATAACCCACTCTCCGATTGTTATTATAATTGTTGACAATGATCTCTTCACCGTCTATCAGCCCGGGCCGTTGGGAACCGGACTTTGGTTCGGGGGGAGCATGAAAACTCGTGAGAAGTCGCTCTTGGCCGGGCTCGGCCTCGGGGCGGCGGTAGCGCTGGTTCCGGCGCAGGCCTTGGCTGGCAAAGGCGGGGGTGGGGGCGGCGCGGATCCCACCTGTGGAGTCGCGTCCGGCTCGGTGGTCGGCGTTCCGCAGTCCACTTGCTTCTTGCCGGGAAACGAAGACGGCGACGAAGTAAAGATGTTCGAGGACAAGCTCACGGACACGACCGCCTTCTTCGGATCGCTCGGCAAGAACGACGGCAGCAAGGACATCAAGATCACCACCAGCGTTCCCGTGGACACGAGCAACGGCTACGGCGAAATTTCGCCGACGACCAAGGGAGGCGCCTTCACTTCGGTGCTTTTCGAAGGGCCGGACAGCGAGTTCGCCTTCGACGGGGTCTTCATCCGCGGTCAGATTGTCGGCGCGCCGCACATGACCTATGACGGCGTGCTGTACGCCGATGTGACGGACGCTCTCGGCAACCAGGTCACGTTCCAGTGGTCGAATCTCGGAAGCGGTACGCCTGACGACTTGCAGCATCTTGGCGTCGACGAAGCCGCCGGCTACGACGGGGTCGCGCTCGCGTCCGTCAGGTTCTATCTGGACGACACCGGATACTTCAAGTCAATCAAGCAGATCGACTTCTCCGACTGGTCGGCTGCGGGTGCGACCGGTGGCGGCGCGAGCGAGCCAGCCGTTCCCGAGCCCACGACCTGGGCGATGCTCCTGATCGGCTTCGCCGGGCTGGGCTACGCGACCTTCCGCCGCTCAGGTAAGGGCAGCATGTCGGCCGCCGTTTGAGCGCTTGAAACGTCGCCATCCGCCTTGAGGAGGCCGCCTTGGGGCGGCTTCTTTTTGGCGCGCTTTCCGCAAGAGCGCGCCGCAGCAAGATCTTGACCGGGCTGCATTCGGAGGGCGCCGATGTCTTCGACAATCTCTTGCCTTTTCCGAACATCAGCCGTATCATTCTGTTGTAAGGAAAGCAGAAAATTGCGTCACTCGCCAGGTACGGAACGGCGGCTGGATTGAAGGTCCAAACTGGGCTCTCGGCAGCGTGCGGATAGGGGCTGGCCGGCCGGAAAGGGACGGACAGGTTTTTTTTCCGTAACTCCCAAGCACCCCTTCGCTCGGGCTCCTTTTCGGGGCCGCTGGGAGGGCGCTTGTGAGAACGTCTGTGAGTCGCTCCGTGAACAGATCGGAATCGGCGGCCGCGACCTCGCGTCGCTTGGGCAATTTCGGGGCGCAAAAGCGGGGGTGCTTGGGAGTTACTTTTTCCCGAAATGTCGGCGTAAACCATTGAAAAGGCTCGAGTCCGGCGCAACTTTTTCGCATTTTTTCGCATTTCTTCGCGTCTTTTCCGCCTTTGCCGACGCGATAAAATACGAAAACCTGCGCCTCGCCCTTCGATGACGGCGTGGGGCAAGGGGATCGGCTTGAGCATGCCGTTCATCGCCCACGCCTGAGGCGCTGGCGATGGGCTAAAGGCGTCCCCTCGCCAGCGCCGCCAGGATTGCGGGCGCGGGAGCATTTCCGAAGGTCTGGGCGAGGTCGAGACCGACCTTGAGGCGCCAGTTCGGCCGCTCGCGGTCGGTGCCGGGCAGGTTGGTCGAGACGGTCTCGCCCGCGAGGTCGTCGTATTGGGCGCTCGCAAAGACCGACGCCCCGCCGCCGATGAAGGCGTGGACCGCCGCGGCGATCGCGTCGTCGAGCGGCGCGTCCTCGCTCGGGGCGGCGGCCAGCAAGCCTGCCGCCAGGAGCGCCTCGATGAGAACCCGTTTTTCCTGCCGCCGCTCGGCGATGGCCTCGCCCGCCGTGGCGAGCGTCAGGAGGCCGAGAGACAACCTCTCGGCGATGTCGGCGCCCTGCCACCAGCCGGCCAGCGTCGGCAGATCGTGGGTGGCGACGCAGGCGACCGATTTCGGCGGATAGCCCGAGGGAGGGAGGAATTCCCCGTCCTTGCGCTCGAACCACAGGACCCGCATGCCGTGGATGTTGGCGCGGCTCATCTGGTCGCGGAAGCCTTCCGCGACCGTGCCCAAATCTTCGCCGATCACCATGCAGCGCGCCCGCTGGCTCTCGAGGGCGACGACGCCCACGAGGTCGTCGAGCGGATAGGCGACATAGGCGCCATCGGCCGGGGTAGCCCCCTTAGGGATAAGGAACAGGCGCTGCAGCCCCATCGCATGGTCGATCCGCAACATGCCGGCGTGGCGCATGTTGGCGGCGAAGAGCCGGCTCATCGCGGTCCAGCCGCTCTGGGCCTCGGCCAGCGGGTTCGGCGCCGGCAGCCGCCAGTTCTGCCCCTGCGTCGAGAAAGGATCGGGGGGCGCGCCGACCTCGACGCCTTGCGCCAGCGAGCCGGCGTTGGCCCAGGCCTCCGCGCCATCCGGGGCCGCGCCGACGGCGAGATCGCGGTAGAAGCCGATGGCGAGGCCGGCCTTGCCCGCTCGCATCGCGGCGCGCTCCAGCTGCCGGTCGGCGAGCCATTGGCAGAAGATGGCGAAGTCGAACGCCTGCCTGTTTTGGCCGATCGCGTCCTCGATGGCGCGCGCTTCGCCGGCGCAGAGCGCCTCAGGCCACGACCGCCAGTCCGGGCCGGCCTGGCTCTCGGCGATCGCCTGGAACGCGCCGAAGCGCCTTAAGGTTTCGCCGCCGGCGGCGATGAAGGCGGCATGCTCGGCGACCATAGGCTCCTGCGGCCTCGCCTCGGCCGCGCGGACGAAGGCGGCGTGCCGCGCTTCTAAAGCCGCGCGCTTCAGCGCCCAGACCGCCAGATAGTCCACGAACTTCGTCGCGGCGGGCGCAATCACGGCGGGCGCGATTGCTGCGAGCAGAGCGTCCGCGGCGCCGTCGCGCGGCAGGTCGGCGTCGAACGCATCGATGTAGAGGGGATCGAGGAAGCGGCGGTCCGAAGGGTGATAGGGGCTCGCCCGTTCCCGGTCTTGCGCGAACAGCATGTGCATGGGGCTGATGCCGAGATAGGCCGCGCCCGCGGCGCCCGCCAGCTCTCCGGCTTGCGCGAGCGTGGAAAAGTCCCCGATCCCCTGGTCTCCCGCTCGCCGCAGCCCATAGAGCTGCGCCATGACGCCGAACCGCTTCCTCTGAGCCGCCCCAGGCGCGTAGGCCTCAGGCGGCGCGACAATCAGCGCGCAGCCGATGTCTCCGAAGAAGAACTCGTGACGCCCGATGGGGAGGCTCGGAAGCGGGACCCATCGCTCATCGACCTCGTTCCCGTCGATGAGCTTGCGACGCACGCCCTCGCCCGGTTCGACGCGCCATTCGGTCACCGACCCGTCCTCGAATACGACCCGCGCCTCGCAGCCGGTGGGACAGTCGCGCAATGGCGCCGCGAGCGGCTCGCCGGCCCGCACGACGAGCGAGGGCGGCGTCATCCGCCTGCTGGTCTGGTCGAGGACATGCGCCAGACTCTCGCGCGCCTGAGCCTCGCTGCGCGCGGCGAGCCCCAGCGCCTCGATGAGCGCGATCTTCGTCTCTCCTGAGACGTTGGTGCGGTTTCCCGCCACGTCCCACCATTCCGGCGCGATCCCGACTGTCTCCGCGAGCGCGTCGATCGAAGCGGCCGTCGGCGGGGCGGCGAGCGGATGGCCCGGCGCGAGGGGCGCTTCGGCAAGCACGGCGGAGGAGCGCGCCTTGAGCCGCAGCCGGTCTGCGATCGCGAGCGGGGCCTCCGGGGCGTCGGGGTTGCGAGTCTCTGCGAGGACGCGCCAGGCCATGGCCTCGCGCGGAAGAGGGAGAGTGAGCTCGACGTCGTCGAGCGAGCGGTTCACTGCGACCGCGACGCGGTCCGTCTCGTCTCCGTGCGGGGCCGCGAAGACGGCGGCCAGCACGGCGCCCGCGCGATCGCTCCAGCCGGTCTGCGTCATTGGCCCATCGGCGTCGCGCCATTCGACATCGAGCAGGCCGGTCGCGTCGAAGGGCTTGCCGGAGAGGAAGACGTCGCGGGAGAGCGCGGGATGGGCGTGCCTTGTCTCGATGAGCCTTTGGGCGAACGCGATAAGGGACGAGTCCGCCTTCTCCCACCGGATGGCGGTCGTCTCGTTGTCCTGGGCATAGGCGTTGTTGTTGCCGCCTTGGCTGAAGCCGAGTTCCGCGCCCATGGCCAGCATCGGCGTCCCGCGCGACGCCAAAAGAAGCGTGAGGAGGTTACGCTGGTCGCGTTTGCGCGCCTCCCGGACGGCGGGTTGGTCGCTCAACCCTTCGACGCCATGGTTCCACGAGAAATTGGTGTCGGTCCCGTCATGGCTATGCTCGCCGTTCGCCTCGTTGTGCTTGCGCTCGTAAGCGACGAGGTCGGCGAGCGTGAACCCGTCGTGCGCGGTGACGAAGTTGACGCTTTTCGAAGGCGCGGGGGCCTGGGAAAAGACATCGCGCGAGCCCGCCATCCGCGTCGCGATCTCGCCGCGCAGGCCAGGATCGCCGCGCCAGAAGCGCCGGGCGGCGTCGCGGTACTTGTCGTTCCACTCCGCGAATTCGGGTCGGAAAGCGCCGAGCCGGTAGCCGCCCGGTCCGATGTCCCACGGCTCGGCGATGAGCCGCGCTTGGGCGAGGAGCGGGTCCGCCGCGAGCGCCTGAAAAAACAGGCTGTTCGCATCGAAACCGTGGTCGTTGCGCCCGAGACAGGTCGCAAGATCGAAGCGGAAGCCGTCGAACCCGCCGTGGATCATCCATCGCCGCAAGGCGCCGATCGCCATGTCGATGACGAGCGGCCGGTCGAGCGCGACGCAATTGCCGCAGCCCGTGTCGTTGACGTAAAGCGCGGGATTTCGTGGGTTGAGCCGATAGAAGGCGGCGTTGTCGAGGCCGCGAAAGGAAAGGGTGGGGCCGAACTCGTCGCTCTCGCCGTTGTGGTTGAAGACCACGTCCAGGATCGCCTCAATGCCGGCCGCATGAAGCGCGTCGGTCGCGGCGCGAATTTCGGCCCAGCCCCCAGGCGCGAGGCGGGGATCGGGCGCGCCGAATACGACCGGATTGTAGCCCCATGCGTTCGACAAGCCTAGCGGCGGCAGGTGGCGCTCGTCCACGAAGGCGGCCGCCGGCATGATCTCGACCGCCGTGACGCCGAGCCTCGCCAGATGCGCAATCAACGCCGGGTGAGCCAAGGCGGCGAACGTCCCTCGCGCCTTTTCTGGCACGGCGGGATTGAGCCGCGAGAACCCGCGCAGATTGAGTTCGTAGATGATGAGCAATTCCGCGTCGATCCGCTTGCGTCCCGGCTCGCCCGCGGACGCCTCGCCGGCGATCGCCTTCGGCGCGTGCGGGCCGCTGTCCTCGCCATGTTTGAACATCGAGGGGTGCAGCCGGAACGGCCGGTCGAACGCCCAGGCGTAGGGGTCGGCGAGCAGCTTCGAGGCGTCGAAGCGCTGTCCGCGCGCCGGCTCGTAAGGTCCCTCGACGCGAAACCCGTAGCGCGCGCCGGCGCCGAAGCCGGGCGCAATCCCGCGGAGCGCTCCGGCGTCGTCGCGCGCCATTTCGGAGCGGAAGACCTCCTTGTCGCCGTCGTAGATGCAGAGCCAGGCGGCTTCTGCGTTTGGCAGATTGAGCGCCGCTTCGAGCCCATGTTCGGACACGGCGACGCCGAGACCCACTCCCGCGCCGCTCATGCGGCTATCTTGACGAGGGAGCGGTAGAGGGCGGCGTAGCGCTCGGCCGGGCCCCGCCACGAGACGTCTGCGCGCATGCCGTTGAGCCTCACCCGGCGCATAGAGGCGGGATTGCGCGTGAGATCGACCGCTCGGTCGAGCGCGTAAGCCAGCGCCTCGACGGAGGGCGGCGAGAACTGGATTCCGGTCGCCACGCCGGCGGAGCAGGCGGCCTCATTGGCGTCAATCACCGTGTCCGCAAGGCCGCCGACGCGCGAAACGATCGGCGGCGCGCCGTACCGCAGCCCGCATAGCTGCGTCAGCCCGCAAGGCTCGAAGCGCGACGGCACGACGATGAAATCCGCCCCGCCCTGGAAGAGATGGGCGAGTTTCTCATCGTACCCGAACACGCAGGCGACGACGCCGCGCCATGCCGAGGCGGCGGCGGCGAAACCTTCCTGCAGGATTCGGTCGCCCGACCCGAGCAGCGCGAGCTGGCCGCCGCGGGCTATGAAGTTGGGCAGAGCGTGAAGCAGCAGATCGAGACCCTTCTGGTCCGAGAGGCGCGACACCACGGCAATCAACGGCGGATCGAGGTTGGGCTTGAGCCCGAGCTTGGCCTGAAGCGCGGTCTTGTTGCGGGCGCGCATGTCGATGCGCAGCGCGCTGTAGGTTTGGGCGAGCGCCGAGTCTGTCCCCGGGTTCCAGACCTTGTCGTCGATGCCATTTAAGATGCCGTGCACGACCGCTGCGCGCGAGCGCAGAAGCCCGTCGAGCGCCATCCCGAATTCTGGGGTCATGATCTCGCGCGCGTAAGTCGGAGAGACCGTGGTGATTGCGTCGGCGAGGCGCAACCCCGCTTTCAGGTACCCAACCCCGCCGAAGTACTCCACGCCGTCGATCGACAGCGCGCCATGCGGCAGCCCGAGCGCGCCGAATACGGACAGCGGAAAATGCCCCTGGAACCCAAGGTTATGGATCGTGACGACCGTGCGCGGCCTGGGCCGGTCGGCGAAGTGCAGATAGGCCGGAGCAAGCGCCGCCTGCCAATCGTGCGCATGCACGACGTCCGGTTCGAAATCGGCGATCGCTCCGAAGCCGATGTCCGCGCCGACGCGCGCGAGCGCGGCGAAACGCATGGCGTTGTCCGGCCAGTCGAGCCCGTCGGGGCCGAGGTAGATGTTGCCCGGGCGGTCGTAGAGATGGGGGGCGTCGATCGCGAAGAGATCGAGTGCGCTCACGCGAACCGACATGACGCGCGCAGGGCCGCCGAACAAATCGTCGTAGGCGAGCGCGACCGTCGCTTCGGCCAGCTTCTGCTTCACGGCAGGGTAGGCGGGGAGAAGCGTGCGCATCTCCACGTCCTCCGCCCGCAGCGCCCCTGGCAAGGCGCCGGCGACGTCGGCGAGCCCGCCGGTCTTCACCAAGGGAAAGACTTCGGAGGCGACCGAGAGGACTTTCATCCCCGCTAGTGCTTCAGCTTTTCGATCATCGGCGCAGTGATCAGCGTCACGCCCTCCTCGGTGCGCCGGAACCGCTTGGCGTCGAGTTCCGGGTCCTCGCCCACGACGAGGTCCTCCGGGAGGTCCACCTCGCTGTCGACAACCACCTTGTTGAGTCGCACGTTCCGGCCGATCCGCGCATAAGGGAGTATGACCGCGTCGTGGATCGTCGAGAACGAGTGCACGTGCACGCCTGTGAAGACGAGGGAGCGGCTGATCGACGCGCCGGAGATGATGCAGCCCCCAGCGAGAAGCGACGAGATCGCCTGACCGCGCCGGCCGTCTACGTCATGCACGAACTTGGCCGGTGGCGTGATCTCGCCGTAGGTCCAGATCGGCCAGCCGCGGTCGTAGAGGTCGAGGTCGGGCACGACATCGGTGAGGTCGATGTTGGCGGCCCAGTAGGCGTCCACGGTCCCGACGTCGCGCCAATAGTGCTTGGCTTCCTCCGTCGACGTCACGCAGGAATCTGAGAAATGATGCGCGACCGCTTTGCCGTGCTTGACGAGGTAGGGGATGATGTCCTTGCCGAAATCGTGGCTCGAGTTCGGGTCCGCCGCGTCCTTGCGCAGAAGCTCGAATAGAAGCGTGGTCTCGAACACGTAGATGCCCATGCTGCAGAGCGCGGCGTCCGGCTTGCCTGGCATGTGCGGGGGATCCTTGGGCTTCTCGAGGAACGAGATGATCCTGTTCGTCTCGTCCACATGCATGACGCCGAACGCCGTGGCCTCTTCGAGAGAGGCCTCGAGGCAGCCAACCGTCACGTCCGCCCCCGAGTCGACGTGCTGCTGGAGCATCTTCTCGTAGTCCATTTTGTAAACGTGATCGCCGGCGAGCACGACCATAAACTGGGGGCCGTAGCTCTGGATGATGTCGATGTTCTGATAGACCGCGTCCGCCGTGCCGAGATACCACATGGTCTCCGAGACGCGCTGCGAAGCGGGCAGGATGTCGAAGCTTTCGTTGCGTTCGGGGCGGAAGAAGTTCCAGCCGCGCTGCAGATGGCGAATGAGGCTGTGGGCCTTGTATTGGGTGGCGACCGCGATGCGGCGGATGCCGGAATTGAGCGCGTTCGACAGCGCGAAGTCGATGATGCGCGACTTGCCGCCAAAATAGACCGCCGGCTTGGCGCGCCGGTCGGTCAGCTCAAGTAGCCGGCTGCCGCGCCCGCCGGCGAGCACGTAGGCCATCGCATGACGCGAATAAGGGGCCGAGACGCTGGGCGGCTTTGACGAGTCGGACCACGCCATGTCGAACTCCTTCACCTTACTCAGATGACGGCGCACCGTCGGAAGCGGGCGGGTTGAAGACGAGGAACAGAGTGGAGAGGGGCGGCAGACTGAGCGTCGCCGAAGCCGGGAACCCATGGGACGGCTTCGCTTGCGCGTAGACCCCGCCGAAGTTGCCCATGTTCGAACCACCGTAGGCGGCCGCGTCGCTGTTGAGCGCCTCGCGCCAATGGCCCTCGAAGGGAAGCCCAAGGCGATAGTTGGCGCGCGGCTCGGGGGTGAAGTTGCAGACGACCGCGACCGGCGGGTCGGTCCGCTCGCCCCGGCGCAAAAACGCCAGCACCGACTGCATATCGTCGTTGACCACGATCCAGCGGAACCCCTCGGGCTCGCAATCGCGGACATGAAGCGCCGGCGTTTCCCGATAGAGGCGATTCAGATCGCGGATGAGCGCTTGCACGCCCTGATGCGGCCAGTGATCGAGCAGCCACCATGGCAGGGACTCGTTGGAGTTCCATTCGCTCGTCTGGCCGAATTCCTGGCCCATGAATAGAAGCTTCTTGCCCGGGTGGCCCCACATGAAGCCGAAGAAAGCGCGAGCGTTGGCGAAGCGCTGCCATTCGTCGCCCGGCATCTTGCCGACCACCGAGCCTTTGCCGTGCACGACCTCGTCGTGCGAGATCGGCAGCAGGAAATTCTCGCTGAAAGCGTAGAGGAGCCCGAAGGTCATCTTGTCGTGGCTCCAGCGTCGGTAAATCGGATCGCGCGACATATAGTCGAGCGTATCGTGCATCCAGCCCATGTTCCATTTGAAGCCGAACCCCAGTCCGCCGTGATCGGTTGGGCGGGAAACGCCTGGGAAAGCGGTCGACTCCTCGGCGATGGTGACGGCGCCGGGAAACAATCCGTAGACGAGCTCGTTCGCGCGGCGGAGGAACGCGATCGCCTCCCGGTTCTCCTTGCTGCCGTCGGCGTTCGGAAGCCACTCGCCTTCGCGCCGCGAGTAATCGAGGTAGAGCATCGAGGCGACAGCGTCGACGCGCAGACCGTCGATGTGGAAACGGTCGACCCAGTAGAGGGCGTTGCAATAAAGAAAGTTCGCGACCTCGTGCCGGCCGAAATTGTAAATTGCGGTGTTCCAGTCCGGGTGGAAGCCGCGGCGAGGATCGGCGTGCTCGTAGAGCGCGGTGCCGTCGAAGTTGGCGAGGCCGTGGGCGTCAGTCGGGAAATGCGCCGGCGCCCAGTCGAGAATGACGCCGAGACCGGCGGCGTGCGCGCGATCGACGAAGCGGGCAAAGCCGGCGGGGTCGCCAAATCGACGGGTTGGGGCAAAGAGGCCGATCGGCTGGTAACCCCATGACTCGTCGAGCGGATGCTCGCTGATCGGGAGAAGCTCGATGTGGGTGTAGCCGAGATCCGCTACATACGGGATCAGCTGATCGGCGAGCTCGTCATAACTGAGGAAGGTCCCGTCCGGACGCCGCCGCCATGACCCGAGATGGGCTTCGTAAACCGACATGGGCTTGCGGCGCGCCTCGCCCTGCCGGCGCTTTTCCATGTACTCCTGATCTGTCCAGGCGAAATCGGGGCTGTCGGCGACGACGGAGGCGGTCGACGGCCGGACCTCCGCCTCGAAGCCGAACGGATCGGCCTTGAGCGGCAGGAGCGCCCCATCCGGCCCGCTCAGCTCGTACTTGTAGACCGCGCCCGCGTGAAGGCCCGGAACGAAAAACTCCCATAAGCCGCTGTCGATGCGCTTGCGCATCTGGGCGCGCCTCCCGTCCCAGCGGTTGAAGTCGCCGACGACGGAAACCCTCGTTGCATTGGGCGCCCAAAGCGCGAACAGGACTCCATCGACGCCTTCATGCCGGATCAGATGGGCGCCGAGCCTGTGATAAAGCTGACGATGCGAGCCCTCGCGCAAGAGGTAGTCGTCCATGGGGCCGAGCGCCGGGCCGAAGGCATAAGGATCGAGCGCGGTCGAGACGCCCCAGATGGTTTCGGTTTCAAGCAGATATTTGGGGCGGTCCTTCAGCGAAGGGATCAATCCCTCGAAAAAATCATCCTTTCGCCGGGGCAGTTCCGCGAGAACCTTGCTGTCCGGGGTCAGCGCCCGCACCCGCACTGTGTCCGGCGAAAAGACGCGGATGACCCAGCCGTCGGGAGCTTGATGCGGTCCGAGCACCGCGAAGGGGTCGGCGCTGCGCGCCGACTGCAAGGCGGCGACGTCAGCGTCTTGCGCTCTCCAGGCCTCCATTGCTCCCTCCCTCGAACGCTCTTTTATCGACGCCCGATCACTCTATCGGCGAGATCGGGGCGTTCCAAATCTCCACGGCGTATTCCGCAATCGTGCGATCGGAGGAGAACCAGCCGACATTAGCCGTATTGAGGATGCTCGACCTCAGCCAGCGCTTTCGGTCGCGCCACGCCTCGTCGACCCTCATCTGGGCGGCCCAGTAGGAGTCGAAGTCCGCGCACACCATGAAATAGTCGTGGTGCGCGAGCGTCTCAATAAGGCCGCGAAATCGGTCCGGCTCGTCGTTGGAGAAGACGCCGGAGGCGATTTCGTCGAGAGCCTCGCGCAGGATGGGAGAGGCGGAGATCCGCGCCGCCGAGTCGATGCCTTTCGCTCGCTCCGCCTCGACTTCCGGCGCGGTCAGGCCGAAAATGAATATGTTGTCGTCGCCGACGAGATCGCGCAGTTCAACATTTGCGCCGTCGAGGGTGCCGATGGTGAGCGCGCCGTTCAGCGCCATCTTCATGTTGCCGGTGCCGGACGCCTCCATGCCTGCGGTCGAAATCTGCTCCGAAAGATCGGCCGCGGGCATGATCGTCTCGGCGAGCGAGACGTTGTAATTCGGCAAGAAGACGACTTTCAGGAGTCCCCGCAACGTCGGGTCGGCGTTAACGACGCGGGCGACGTCGATGGCGAGCTTGATGATGAGTTTGGCCTGGGCGTAGCTGGCCGCGGCCTTGCCGGCGAAAATCTTGACGCGCGGAGCGAAGTCGATCGTCGGATTGGCCCGAATCGCGTTGTAGCGGGCCACTGTCTCCAGGATGTTGAGCAGCTGGCGCTTATACTCGTGGATGCGCTTGACCTGCACGTCGAACATCGATTCCGGGTCGATCCGCTGGCCAAGCTGGGCGGCGACTTGTCGGGCGAGCGCGGCTTTCGCCACGCGCCGCCCCGCGGCTACCCGCTCTTGGATCGCCGGATCATCCGCATGAGCGCCAAAACGCTTCAGCGCCTCGGCATCATGGAGACCGCGCTCCCCAACTGTGGAGCGAATGATCTCAGTGAGAGCCGGGTTGCATTCGATGAGCCAGCGTCGGAATGTGATGCCGTTCGTCTTGCTGACGATGCGATTGGGATAGACGGAGTTGAGGCTGTGGAACACGGTCTTGCGCATCAAGGATGTGTGGAGCGCCGATACGCCGTTGATCTTGTGCGAGCCGACGAATGCGAGATTGCCCATCCTGACGCGGCGGCCGGCGGCCTCGTCAATCAGCGAGATCGAGGCCAGGAGGTTCGGGTCGATGAAGCCGCGCCGGCGCGCGCTATCCAGATGCGCCGCGTTGAGCAGATAGATGATCTGCATATGGCGCGGCAGGAGACGCTCCATCAGCGGCACCGGCCAGCTTTCGAGCGCCTCCGGGAGCAACGTATGGTTGGTGTAGGAGAAGGTCGCCTGCGTGATCGTCCAGGCCTCGTCCCACTCAAGCCCGTTCAGATCGATGAGGATGCGCATGAGTTCGGCGATGGCGATCGCCGGATGGGTGTCGTTGAGCTGCACCGCCGCGAACTCGCCAAGCGTGCGCACGTCCTGGTGCTGCTTCACATGGCGGCGAATGAGGTCGAGTAACGACGCCGAAGCAAAGAAATATTCTTGCCGAAGACGTAATTCCTGTCCGGCGGGCGTGGCGTCGCTAGGGTAAAGGACCTTGGAGATCGCTTCGGCGCGCACCGTGTCGGAAAACGCAGCGACGTAGTCGGCGGCGTTGAAAGCGTCGAGTCTGAAAGGGTCGGGCGCGCGCGCCGACCATAGGCGCAGGGTGTTGACATGCCTGCCTCGCCAGCCGACGATTGGCGTGTCGTAGCCAACCGCCTCGACGGTCTCGGCCGGATGCCAGATATGGCGGGTGCGCTCATCCTCGCCCTGGACCATTTCCACCCAGCCGCCGAAGCCGATGGCGTAGTTGCACTCCGGGCGCTCGAACTCCCACGGATTTCCGTTGGTCAGCCAGTCCTCCGGCGTCTCCTGCTGCCAGCCGCTGCGGATGATCTGGCGGAAGAGGCCATTGTCGTAGCGGATGCCGTAACCGTGCGCTGCGATGCAAAGCGTCGCCATGCTGTCCATGAAGCAGGCGGCGAGGCGGCCGAGGCCGCCGTTGCCCAGCGCTGCGTCCGGCTCGAGACGTCGTAATTCGGCCAGGCTGACGCCGAGTTCGTCAAGCGCTTCCGCCATCGGCGCGGCGATCCCGAGATTGGTCATCGCGTCGAACAGAAGCCGCCCGATCAGGAACTCCAGCGACAAGTAGTAAACGCGCTTGCGGCCGTCGGCGTAAGCTGCGGTCGTCGATTCGAGCCAGCGGTCGACGATGATGTCGCGGGTGGCGTAGGCGACCGCAAGAAACCAGTCGCGCGGGCTTGCCGCCTCGGGAATTTTCCCGACCGAGTAGGTAAGTTTTGCCAGCACGGCTGCCTTCAGTTCGGCCGCAGCGGGAGGATTTCGGAGGCCACTGAGGTTCGAGGGGGGCTCGGTTGTGGCGCTCGCGCTGAGATCGTCCATGCTGCCCTTCCATTAAGTTGCCTTGCGAGCAACCGCTCCGCCTGGCCGGCAGTTGTTTGTAACACGTCGGAGGCGGCGTACAATCGCGGTGAGCCTTACGGTGCGATTCATGGGGCCGGAGGCGCAGCCGCCTTCGCCGCGCGGATCTGCTCCTGCAGCGCGTTGAGCTCGGCGGTCGCCACATTGATCTGGTTTTGCAGGGATTCAAGCTGCTTCTGGGCTGCGGTCGTCTGGTTCTGCGCCTCAGCACGGGCGGCGCGCGCCGATTCAACCTGACCCTGCAGCCTTACCTCCTCAGCCGACATGGCCTGTTCCTGCCTCTGCATGCCCGCCAGACGATCGCTTTCGTCCTTAAGCCGTGCGTCGACCGACTGGAGATCGCGGGATTTGGCGCTCGCCTCCTCCTGAGCTCCCGAAATGGCGAGTTTGGCGTCGCTGATCTGCTTTGTGAGGTCGGCGAGTTCGGTTTGCGCCGAGGCGCGTGCGGCCGAGGCTTCGGCCAGCGCCTTCTCCGCCGCCGCGGTCTGCGCCTTCAGATCCGCCGCTGTGCCCGCCGTCCTCTGCAGGTTCTGCAGGTCCGCCGCCAACGAGTCTCGCGCCCGCTCCGCGGCGCGAAGGGACTCGTTCAAATGGGCCTGGGTTTGCGACGCCTGGCTCCAGATAAAGGCCGCGACCACCCAGCCGATTATCGCCAAGGCGGCCAAGGCGAGAGGAAGGGGGCGGCGCAACTCGTCGCCGACGTGGTCCGCCATCGCTTTGCTCATCGTCCCAGCCTGCTCGCTCCATCGTGGGCGTGAGGGCGACCATCATATTGTGCGCTCCTCGGCTGACGGCCAAGAAAAAAACGCGCAGCGCCGGCGCCCGCGCTCGCGACCTTTGCTTCACAATTGCGCGCGTTGAATTTTTCGTTTGTAAATCTTCCGGGCCCCCGTGTAATGTCGCGCAAAACCTAGCTTTGCCGAGCGACTCGCTGGGTCGGCCTTGTGTGCGCGCATTGGAGATGAAACGGCGATGGGCCAACTGCGGTTGACATTCTCGCTGGGGGCCGCGCTTGGCGCGACGGCGGCCACGGCCGCGGCGAGGGCGGCTTTGGTGGGCGCTCCCGAACAGGGACAAATCGGGTTTCTTCCGGCCAATACCCCCATCCAGAACGATATCGAGTGGTTCCACAACGCCATTTTGCTGCCGGTGACGGTCGGCATATCGCTTCTGGTATTGGCATTGCTGGCCTACGTGGTCTATCGCTTCAACGAGCGGGCGAACCCGACCGCGTCCCGAACTTCCCATAACGCGCTGCTTGAGATTGCCTGGACGCTCGCGCCAACGCTCACACTCGTGGTGATCGCGGTTCCGTCGTTCCGTCTGCTGGCGGACCAGCTCATTATTCCGGCTCCCGACATGACACTGAAGGTGACGGCGTCGCAATGGCATTGGAACTACGGCTATCCCAAATCGGAAGGTGGGTTTTCCTTTGATTCCATCATCAAGGAAGACAAAGATCTGAAGCCCGGCGAAATCCGGCTGCTGACGGTGGATAATCCAGCCTACGTGCCGGTCGGCAAGGTTGTGGAAGTGGACGTGACATCGCAGGACGTCATCCACTCTTTCTCGGTGCCTTCGTTCGGGGTCAAGATCGACGCGATTCCTGGGCGGCTCAACAAGGCGTGGTTCAAGGCCGATCATGAAGGGGTCTTTTACGGGCAGTGCTCGAATATCTGCGGCGTCGATCACGCCTTCATGCCGGTCGAGATCCGGGTCGTCAGCGAGGACGCCTATCAGACCTGGCTTGAGGGGGCCAAGAAGCAATTCGCCCACGCCGACGGCGTCGACCTCGCCGAGGCGGCGCGCGCAAGCCAGTGACGGCGCACGAGGGGCGCTGTCGAGAGAAAGTTCAGATCGGGAGCCAATAGTTATGGCGTCAGTCAGCCATTTCACCGACGCGCAGGTTCACGCGCACGACGACCACGAGCACCCGGTTCCTACCGGGTGGCGGCGCTATCTGCTCTCCACCAACCACAAAGACATTGGAACGCTCTATCTTGTCTTCGCGATCTCGGCCGGCGTCCTCGGCACGATCCTTTCGATCGCCATCCGCGCCGAACTGATGTGGCCGGGCATCCAAGTCTTTCCGTCGATCGCGCACCTGCTGATGGGCAACGGTTCGCTCGACGCCGGCAAGCACATGTACAACGTCTTCTTCACGAGCCACGCGGTCATCATGATTTTCTTCATGGTGATGCCAGCGATGATGGGCGGATTCGGCAACTGGTTCGTGCCGCTGATGATCGGCGCCCCAGACATGGCGTTCCCGCGCATGAACAATCTGTCATTCTGGCTTTTGCCGGCGTCATTCACGATGCTCATGATCTCGTTGTTCGTCGAAGGCGAGCCGGGAATGCACGGGTTCGGCGGGGGCTGGGTGCTCTACCCGCCGTTCTCGTCCCTCACGGGCTCGCCCGGACCTTCCGTGGACTTCATCATTTTGTCGTTGCATCTCGCCGGCATGTCGTCGATCCTCGGGTCGATCAATTTCATCGCGACGATTTTCAACATGCGCGCGCCCGGCATGACCATGTTCCGCATGCCGCTCTTCGTCTGGTCGGTGCTTGTGACGGCGTTCCTGTTGCTTCTTGCCCTGCCGGTGCTGGCCGGGGCGCTGACGATGCTGCTCACCGACCGCAACTTCGGCACGACGTTCTTCAATCCAGCTGGCGGCGGCGACCCGATCCTCTTCCAGCATGTCTTCTGGTTCTTCGGCCATCCGGAGGTCTACATTCTCATCATCCCCGGCTTTGGCATCGTGAGCCAGATCGTGTCGACCTTCGCTAGGAAGCCGGTGTTCGGCTACGCCGGCATGGTCTACGCGATGCTCGCAATCGCCTTGCTCGGCTTCGTGGTCTGGGCGCACCACATGTTCACCACCGGCATGTCGCTGAACGCGCAGCGCTACTACGTCCTCGCCACCATGGTGATCGCGGTGCCGACGGGCGTGAAGGTGTTCTCCTGGATCGCGACCATGTGGGGCGGTTCCCTGCAGTTGCGTCCCCCGATGTTGTGGGCGATCGGCTTCATCTTCGTCTTCACCGTCGGCGGCGTAACCGGCGTGGTGCTCGCCAACGCGGCGATCGACCGCTATGTGCACGACACCTACTACGTCGTCGCCCACTTCCATTACACGATGTCGCTCGG
The DNA here is from genome assembly GCA_035500275.1 of Roseiarcus sp. Lineage (GTDB taxonomy): Bacteria > Pseudomonadota > Alphaproteobacteria > Rhizobiales > Beijerinckiaceae > Roseiarcus. The sequence goes on from DATJXI010000229.1 coordinate 30,384, forward strand.
CGCTGTGTTCTCGATCTTCGCCGGCTTCTACTACTGGTTCCCGAAGATGAGCGGCTACCTCTACAATGAGGCGATGGCCAAGCTGCACTTCTGGACGACCTTTGTGGGAATCAACCTGACCTTCTTCCCCCAGCATTTCCTGGGCTTTGCCGGAATGCCGCGCCGCATCGTCGACTACACGGACGCTTACTTCGTCTGGAACTTCGTGTCGTCGATCGGGGCCTATATTTCGGGCGTCGGGGCGATCGTCTTCCTCTACCTCATCTACGAAGCGTTCAAGGCCAAGCGTCCCGCGCCAAACAACCCATGGGGTCCGGGCGCGACGACGCTCGAATGGACCCTGTCGTCGCCCCCGCCCTTCCACCAGTTCCTGACGCCGCCGCATATCGACGAGGAGGTCGGGCACACGGTCATCGCGGGCCACTAATGAGCCTTTCGCAGGAGGCGACGTCCCGCCGAAACCGGCGGCTGGCGCTGGGCGGCGGCTTACTGGCGCTGTCGATGATCGGGCTCACCTTCGCGGCCGCACCCTTCTACACGGCCTTTTGCCGGGTGACCGGCTATGAGGGAACGCCTCAGATCGTCAAGGAGGATGCGACCACAACGGGCCGCCGCACGCTGCGGGTTGGGTTTGACGCCAACGTGGCGCCAGGTCTCGAATGGCGCCTCGAGCCCGAAACCGACGCCGTCAGGGTTCGCACCGGCAAGACGATAACGGTCTTTTTTCGCGCGCGTAACCTCAGCGACAAGGAGACGGCGGCGAACGCGACCTACAACGTGACGCCGGAAGTCTCCGGCGCCTGGTTCGACAAAGTGCAGTGCTTCTGCTTCAGCACCCAGCGCCTCGGGCCCCACGAGACGGCGGAATGGCCCGTGGTTTTCTTCCTCGATCCGAAGCTGGAGACGGATCCCTCGATGGCGAGGGTGGATTCGATCACTCTGTCCTACACGTTGTTCGCCGCGCCCGAAGATCGGGCTTCTTCCGCATCGAACAAACGCGCCGGCCCGGCCGGATGACTATTGGGAGTTGAGGATGACTGACACGCCGGTGCATGAACGCCAGGGGTTCCACCTCGTCGCGCCGAGCCCCTGGCCGCTGATCGGCGGCGCTTTCGCGCTCATCACCGCCATCGGTCTCGTCCTCTTCATGAAGGGGGCCGGGGCGGGTCCGCTCGTGCTCGCGCTCGGCGGCGCGGGGGTCCTCTTCACGATGGCCGGATGGTGGCGCGACGTCACTATGGAGGGGGAGGGTGGCTACCACAATCCGATTGTCCGCCAAGGCCTCACGATCGGCATGCTGCTGTTCATCGCCTCCGAGGTGATGTTCTTCGTCGCCTGGTTCTGGGCGTTCTTCTGGAACGCTCTCAATCCGGGCGATCTGCAGGTGTATGGACGCCTGGATTTCACCGGCGGCTTGTGGCCGCCGAAAGGCACCGAGGTCCTGGACCCGCTGAAGTTGCCCCTCATGAACACTTTCGTGCTGGTGACGTCGAGCTTCGCTGTGAACGTCGCCCATGACGACTTGCGTGAGGGGGACCGGCAGGGATTTAAGAATTTTCTCGCGCTTGGAATCGCGCTTGGCGTGCTGTTTGTGATCACGCAGGCCTACGAGTACATCCACGCTCCTTTTCCGTTTAAGAACTCGATCTACGGCGCGACCTTTTTCATGGCGACCGGCTTCCACGGCGCCCACGTTATCATCGGCGTGATTTTTCTGACGGTTTGCCTCATCCGGGCGTTCCTGGGCCAGTTTACGCCCCGTCATCACGTCGGCTTCCAATTCGCCGCCTGGTACTGGCATTTCGTCGACGTCGTGTGGCTGTTCCTTTTCACCTGGATCTACATCTGGGGCTCCTGGGGAGCTTCGATCGAGGGCGCCGTGGGCTGAAGGCGCCTTCCGGGAAAACCGTCTCGGTCGAGCCCTGATGACCGAGCCGCTCACAGACGTCCGCGTCGGCATGACCGGCCGCCAGGAGACGCTCGTGACGCGTGAGCTGACGGTTGGCGCCCATGTCGATGGCATGCCGCTCGTCTATGCGACGCCTATGATGATCATGCTGATGGAAGTCGCGTGCGGGTCAGCCGTCGCCAGCTGCTCGCCGCCGGGTTGGGTTACCGTCGGCAGCGAGGTCAATGTGCGGCATCTCGCGCCCACCCCCATTGGGCGCACGGCGGTCGCTACCGCCAGGGTGATTGAGTTGGAAGGCCGCAGCGTGCTGTTCGCAGTTGAGGCGCACGATGGGGTGCGCAAAATTGGCGAGGGGACGCACAGGCGCGGAGCGGTAAATCTCGAGGCCTTCGCAAAGCGCTTCGGCCTCTGACTCCGATCCGTCACCGCAAACGCGACGGGTCGGATTCGGGGGGGATCGTTCGCACAAGCTCGGTTGGACGCAGGCCGGCGCGTTCGAGCGCATCACGCGCGGCCTCCAGCATCGTGCGCTGCGCCTCGCCGATCTTGTTGGACGCCGCCCAGAGCCGGCAGGTCGCGAGCGGCGCGCCTGCCGTCACATGCGCGATGAACACGTCCGGCGGTGGGACCGCCAGGACGCCCGCAAATTGGGAAATCGACAGCAAAAGAACCTCGCGCGCAACCGCCATGTCGGTTCCCGGGGCGAAACCGACGTTGAAGCTGAGCAGTCTGCCCGCCGTGCGCGAGTGGTTGCGGAGCGGGAAGGTCCAGATGGAGGAATTGGGGGCGAAAACGAAGAGACCGTCGTAAGTTTCGAGAAGGCAGGCGAAGAGCCCGATCTCCGTCACAGTGCCGGCAAAAGGCGTTCCGCTGACGACCTCGACATAATCGCCCACTCGAAAAGGCCTCAACCACAAGAGCATAATCCCCGCGGCGATATTCGCGAGCGTGCCTTGCAGCGCAAGGCCGATCGCAAGGCCGGCAGCGCCGAGCGCCGCGAGCAGGGATGCGGTCTGGACGCCGAGCTGGCTCAGCGTCGCAACGAACGTCAGGATCAGGATCGCATAGCGCGCGGTGCCGGCAAGCGCTGGGCGCGCCGTCTCGTCGACGCCAGCGGTTTGCGCCATCGTGACGGAGATCGCCCGCTCTGCCCAGCGCGAGAGGAAAACGCCGACCACGAGAATGACGAGCGCGAGGAAGAGTTTTGTCGCAAGCGTCGCCGCAACCGCCTGGGCGGCCTCGGGGATCGTGCTGAGAGCGGCCTGGGCCCAGGACATGGACTCATCTCCCACAATTTATCGAGACGGCGCAAATGCGGGGCTGAAGTTCCCCCCGGCTCGCAAGTTCAGCCCGATCTGCTAAGAGAGGCTCAGCCAGAAGCGAGATCCGACGATCGGGAGGGAGCCAATGCTTGAACGCGTTGCGGACGCGCCCGCGCATACGATTGCGCTGCGCGCAGGCGGCACGGTGGTGGCGCACGACATTGAAGCGGCGATCAGCGCGGCGGTCGGCCCAACCAGCGCGTCGACGGGCCTCGTCGTCGTCGTCGACCGGGACTTCGACGGTTACTTCGCGGAGCTTGCGCGCGGGCTGACGAGCGCTGCGCTCGCGCACAAGAATCTCGTTAAGCTTGCGGTCGTCACCGACCCCGATCGAATGGAGGAGGCCAGGATCAGCGGCTTTGAAATTTCGCCGGTCACAATCCGGCTTTTCCCAACCGCCGAGCGGAAAGCCGCGCTCGAATGGGCTGCGGCAGCGAGGCGAGGGGAGTAAACTTCGACCCGACGCGGCGGCGGCGCCGAAAATATCCGGGCGAGCCTTCAGGATAGAGCCTTATGGCCGAAGCTTTCCGCGTATTCGCGCAGCCAGCGCGAAAGATCGAAAAAGTTCTGGCGGAGCTGCTCGAACGCGAATCCCATCGCAAACAGGCGCTCGACCTGGGCGGTCGATAGGCCGCGTGTCAGGCCATCTTTGCGGATTAAGCCAAGTTCGTTTTCGTAATCCTTGAACGCGGTCTCCACCGGCTCGAGCGGCGGGGGTGACAACCCTTGAACAAGCGCCGCCGAGGCCGCCAGCAGAAATTCGCCCCCGCCTCTGCTGACGCCAACGAGCGGCCGGCTGAGACGCTCCTCAATTGCCGGGGGAAGCGGCTCGGCCGCCGCTCGTCCGAGGATGACAAAATCGTGGCGGATCCTCAGCAACGTCCGTGAAAGCGGCCCAGGATCGAGAGCCGGCGTCAGGGCGAGAATGCGTTCGCGCCTGGCCTCCGCTGCGAGCCCTTGGAACGCCGTGACCGACCGTCCTAGGTCGCCCTGCAGGCGAGAGAGCTCCGCCGAGTCTATGCCTTGGGAGGAAGCGGCGATCAGCCGCGGCAGGACTTTCGCCATCTGTTTGAGAATTCTGGCGGCCTCGTCGAGCCCAAGGCTGTGCGCTCTTTCGGGCAGCACCAGCACCGAGACGGCGACCGCGACCGCGCCGCCCAGCGCAACCTCCAGCACCCGCGTGAGAGCCGACTGAATCGGACTTCCACCGAGCTCTCCCCCAATCAGAAGCACGAGCGCCGCGGAAAACGGCGCGACGCGAAAGATCGGATTTATCGCCGCGGCAAACGCCAAGGGCGCGACGGCGAGGGCCAAAACGCCCGCCTGCGCGAGCGCGGTCGAATGCGGAACAAGAACGCCGACGGCAGCGGCGTAGATGGCGCCGCCGAGCGTTCCGACGATATATTCGATCGTCGCGCGCAAAGACGCGCCGACGCTGGCTTGCGAAACGACGACGGCGGTCAGCACGGCCCACAGGCCGTGCAGCGGAAAGCTGAGACCGCGCGCGACCGCAAAGGCCAACATGCCCGCGACCGTCACGCGCAGACAGAAGCGCGTCTCAGTTCGATAGGCCATAGCCGCCCTAAGAACCGATCGCCACAACGTCGAGCCGAACTTCTGGACTGAACCCGTCGCCGGAGAAGGGTGAAGGGCGCAAAAAGCCGAATATTTTCGCCTTTTGTCGCCTTCCCGGAGGCCGAAAAGATGCGAAAAAAGGTGGAAAAAGTGCGAAAAAAGGCGGAAAACTTGCGCCCGGATCGAGCGTTTTCAATGCGTTACGCGGAAATCCCGAGAGAAAAAACCTGAGGGGGGCAAAATCCGCCTTGCTCGCGGCGGCGAACCCTCCGGTCCTTAAGCCTTCCCGCCTGGATCTTCCCGGCGTTGTCCTCGTCCATGGCGGCGGCCATGCGGTTTGAGCCTGTCGAATGGCTTCCGCAGGATTCTTGTCGTGATGGATCTGGCTCAACCGCATGTCGGGCATTCCGAAAAACGGTATGGTACACTGGTTTTTCTGAAAAGGCAAGAAACGTCGTCTCTTCCTGTCGGTGGTGATGCGGACGGTGGAGGCCGTCAGGGCCGGGCGGCTGGCGTGGGGGTAGGCCGCTCTCCCTCTGAGGAGGTCGGATTGCGCAAGAGGCCATCACATAAAGGGCGCAAACCTTAGCCGTGATTTGGCTCAAATTCGTGTAGAATATTCGCGCAAAGGGGCTCGCTCATGGAACGCAAGCTCGCCGCCATCCTCGCCGGCGACGTCGCCGGCTACAGCCGACTGATGGAGCAGGACGAGGCGGGAACCTTCGAACGGCTCAAAGCGCTGCGGATCGAGCTCGTAGAGCCGGCGATCGCCTTGCACCATGGCTGCGTCAGGTTGATGGGCCACGGCCTCTTGGCGGAATTCGGGAGCGTCGTCGACGCGGTCGAGTGCTCGGTCGACGTCCAGCGCGGCATGGCTGAGCGGAACGCCGGCCTCCCCGAGGACCAGCGCATCGACCTCCGCATCGGCGTCAATCTCGGCGAAGTGATCGTCGAGGGGACGGACCGGCACGGCGAGGGCGTCAATATCGCCGCCCGCCTCCAGCAACTCGCCGACCCTGGCGGAATTTGCGTTTCCGGCAAGGTGGCGAACGAGGCCGAGAAAAAGCTCGGGTTCGGCTTCGAGCCGATGGGCGCGCAGAGGGTCAAGAACATCAGCGAGCCGATCCCGGTCTATCGAGTGAGGCTTGATGGCGTCAGGACGCCGGCGATGCGCAAGCCGCCAAAATCCAGCTTCGCGGATTGGGCGAGGCCGGTCGCCGCGGCGATGGTTCTTCTCGCCGGCCTGGCGGCGGCCGCCTGCCGCCATACGACGCTTTCTTAGTCGGCAACCTGTCCCAGGTGTCGGTCATGTCCGGCAGCCCGGGTAAGGCGCTGGAACAGATCGAATTTGCCGCCAAACACGACCCGAACGCCGCCAAGAGTCTGAACTACTACAGAGGCTGGGCGCTTCGCGTCCTTGGCAAGCCTGAGGACTCGCTCACCGCATACAAGCAGCCGGACATGAGCTGGCACACTCCGATCAACATCGCCATCGACCTCGTCCGGATCGACGAGGCCAAGGCGCAGGTGATGTCCTATCTGGAAAAGAGCGATCCGAAATTCACCCACGCGAAGTGGCGCCAACCGCCGCCCGCTACGGCTTCAGCCTCCAACCCGTTCGGAATATCCACACGAGAACGGCGAGGCAGGCGACGATGAAGAGCGCCGTGAAGCCGAGGCTCGCGGCGACGCTGACGTCGCCTTGGCCGTAGAAGCTCCAGCGAAAGCCGCTAATAAGATAGACCACGGGATTGAACAGGCTCACCGCGCGCCAAAACGGCGGGAGAATGTTGATCGAGTAAAAGGCGCCGCCAAGAAAGGTCAGCGGCGTCACGATGAGCGCAGGGATGATCGCGAGCTGCTCGAAGTTCCTCGCCCAAATGCCGATGATGAAGCCGAACAGGCTGAAAGCGACAGCCGTCAGCACGAGGAAGGCGATCATCGCCAGCGGATGGTCGATGCGAAGCGGCACGAACAGCGCCGCGGTGCCAAGGATGATTAGGCCGATGCCGACGGACTTGGTCGTCGCCGCGCCCACATAGGCCGCGACCGCTTCGATCGACGACAGCGGCGCGGACAGGATCTCGAAGATCGTGCCGGTGAATTTGGGGAAGTAGATGCCGATTGAGGCGTTAGAGATGCTTTGCGTTAAGAGCGACAGCATCATCAGGCCCGGCACGATGAACGCGCCGTAGCTTACGCCTTCGACCTCGCGCATGCGCGAGCCGATCGCCGACCCGAAAACGATGAAATAGAGCGACGTGGTGATGACCGGGGTCGCAACGCTCTGCCAGATCGTGCGCACCGTTCGGGACAATTCGTAGCGGTAGATCGCCCAGACGCCGCCGAGATTGATCCGGCTCATACGGCCCGTCCGATGAGATCGACAAAAATGTCCTCAAGGCTGCTCTCTGTCGTCTCGATGTCCCTGAAGTCGATTCCGATCTCCTGAAGCCGCTTGAGCAAGTCCGGGACGCCGGCGTCCTCGGCCGCCTTGTCGAAGCGATATGCGAGACGGCGCCCGCTTTTGTCGAGCTCGAGCGGCCAAGGCGCGAGCGCGTCCGGCAGGCGGGACAGGGGGTCGCGAAGCGTGAGCGTCAACCGGCGCTTGCCGAGCTTATGCATGAGCGCCGTTTTATCCTCGACCAGCAAAATGCGGCCTCCGTTAATGACGCCGACCCGGTCGGCCATTTCCTCGGCTTCCTCAATATAGTGGGTGGTGAGAATGATGGTGACGCCGCTGTCGCGCAGGCGGCGCACGAGCGCCCACATGTCGCGGCGCAGATTGACGTCGACGCCCGCCGTTGGCTCGTCGAGGAACAGAACGTCCGGCTCATGGGAAAGGGCCTTGGCGATCATGACGCGGCGCTTCATGCCGCCCGAAAGTTCGACGATGCGGCTATTGCGTTTCTCCCACAGCGACAAGTCGCGCAGAAGTCTTTCGACGAAGGCTGGGTCGGAGGCGCGGCCGAAGAGCCGGCGGCTGAAGGATACGGTGGCCCAAACGGTCGCGAAGATGTCGAGGGCGATTTCTTGCGGAACAAGACCAATCAGCATGCGCGCCGCCCGGAAATCCCGCTCAACGTCATGTCCGTCGACGCGAACCCTGCCGGACGTCATCGAAACGGTTCCGCAGATGACCCCGATCAGGGTCGTCTTGCCCGCGCCATTGGGGCCGAGCAGGGCGAAAATCTCGCCCTTTTCAATCTCAAGGTCGACGCAATCGAGGGCCACGCCGTCTGCCGCGTAGCGTTTGGTGACGGCGTCGACGGAGACCACCGGGGCCATTTGTCCTCACGAGAGATGGGTGGGCAGGCCCCAATGTAGGCCGCGCGCCTTAAGGCGTCACCCCGACGCCCGAGCCTCTCAATCGCCTCGAAATGATCGCTTGAAAAAATTGTT
>DATJXI010000230.1:0-2669 GCA_035500275.1 Roseiarcus sp.
GATCGTTTTCGGCATGGCGCATGACTGCACGGAATCGCTCGTGCCGGTCCATCTCAAGGCGATCGGCGACTTCGTCGCGAAAGTCGAGGCTCGCGAACACGCCTGAGCCCTGCCTTTACGCCCGCGCCGCCTTCGGGTCCTGCAGCCGATGACGGCCTCCGGCCAGCGCCAGTCCGACCCGTCCCGCCAGCCTGCAGGGCAATGTTGGACGCCGAATGACAGCTACGGCTCGGATCGCGCAGGCGTCGAACCTTTGCGGCGATTTCGGCCCGAGGCCGGCCTTGCGGCTTCGGCCGCCCGCGTCCGCTTCGCAGGGGCGGGCGCGTCCTTGGGGACCGCTCGTTTCGCGGCGCTCGGTTTCGATGCGGCGCGCTTGCGCGGCGCCGCCGCCTTCGACTTCACGGCGCGCGTCTTGGCCGGCGTGGCGGGCTGCTCCTTCCCGAGCCTTCGAAGCAGGGCTTCGGTCGCCGCGCCGAGCGCATCGATCCGCTGAGCCAGCGCGTTCGTTTGTTCGACCCCTTGCGCCCTCGGTTCGACCTTCGTCTCGCCAGGGCCGTAACCCGACTTCACCAACTGGCGCCGATTTTTGCGATTTTCGTCGGGTTTTGTGACGGCAAGCCATTGGAGTCGTTGCGTCAGTCTGGCCGGAAACGGCTGTAGTGCCGACCAAGTCCCTTGCGGGGCGAGGGACGCGGCGCGAGTCTGCGGCATGTTTTTGCGCCACAAGATTCGCCGCAAGGACGGCAAGGAGCATCGGAGCTGGTCGGTCGTTGAGAACCGGCGCGTCCAGAGCGGTCGCGTGGTTCAGCGACAGGTGCTCTATCTCGGGGAGATCAACAACAGCCAGCGGGCGGCGTGGAGTCGGGCTGTTGAAGTCTTCGACGAAGGGGGGCGATCGAAGCAGATCGCGCTGTTTCCCGAAGATCGTCCTGCCCCGGTTCTCGATTGCGACGTGGTTTCGATCCGGCTGAGCGCAATGCGGTTGCGCCGACCGCGTCAATGGGGCGCCTGCTGGCTGGCGATGGTGATGTGGGATCAGCTGCGCATGGACGATTTCTGGCGCCCGGCGCTGCCGCCCTCGCGCGAGGGAACGGACTGGCTGAACGTCCTGAAGACCTTGGTCGCCTATCGGCTGATCTCTCCGGGCAGCGAGTGGCGGCTGCACCGGCACTGGTTCGAGCACAGCGCGATGGGCGACCTGCTCGGCGAGGACACCGGGCTCGCGCAACCCAACAATCTCTATCGCTGCCTGGACCTGCTTGTCGCGCACAAGCCGGCGCTGTTCACGTTTCTGCGCGAGCGCTGGAAGAACCTGTTTCAGGCTGACTTCGAAGTGCTGCTGTATGATCTGACCAGCACGTATTTCGAATGCGATCCGCCAGAAAGCGGCAAGCGGAAGTTCGGCTACAGCCGGGACAAGCGCTCCGATTGCGTGCAGGTCGTGATTGCCCTGATCGTCACGCCGGACGGCCTTCCCATGGCCTACGAAGTGATGGACGGCAACACGTCGGACAAGACGACGTTGCGGGCGTTTCTGACCAAGATCGAGACGCAATACGGCAGCGCCAAGCGCACCTGGGTGATGGATCGCGGCATTCCGACCGAGGAAGTCCTGGCGGAGATGCGCGGCTCGCCGACGCCGATCCACTATCTGGTCGGCACGCCGCGCGGACGGCTGACGAAGCTGGAACAGGCGCTCGCGGCCAAGCCGTGGGAAGACGTGCGTGAGAGCGTGCGGGTCAAGCTGATCGAACAGGATGAGGAAACTTACGTCCTGGCCCGAAGCGAAAGCCGGCGCGACAAGGAGCAGGGGATGCGGCGGCGTCGGTTGAGGAAGCTGATCAAGCGGTTGCGCGAACTGCAACGACAGAACCTGACGCGCGATGAGCTGCTGCTCAAGCTCGGCGCGGCCAAGAAGGAAGCCGGCAAGGCCTACCGGCTGTTGGTGATCCATACGCCGACGAAAGATCAGCCGGCGACGCCGCAAACGTTCCATTTCACGCTGGACCGCAAGAAGCTCCGCCTCGCGCGCCGCCGCGAGGGCGGCTATCTGCTTCGCTCCAACATCCGGAGCGACGACCCCGGCCATCTCTGGCGGCTGTATCTGCAATTGGTCGAGATCGAGCAAGCGTTCAAGGAACTGAAGAACGATCTATCGATTCGTCCCATCCATCACCAGTCAGACGCCCGCATCGAAGCTCATATCTTCGTGGCCTTCCTGGCCTACGGCCTGATGGTCACGCTGAAGCAGCGGCTGAAGGCGCTTGCGCCGGGGCTGACGCCGAGGGCCGTGCTCGAAAAGCTTGCCGCCATCCAAATGATCGACGTCGAGTTGCCCACGACAGACGGCCGCACGGTCGTCCTATCGCGCCGTACCGAGCCGGAAAACGATCAGTGGCTCTTGCTGCAGCGCCTGAAGCTCGACCTCCCCGCCCAGCCGCAGCCCACGATCACAGTCCCCCGCCAAGCGGCCTGATCGCTCACTTCCTGTAGTGCCGACCTTTGGACTCGCCCCCCAGCGATTTCAAAGACTTCGTCTCGCCCACCCCCGCCAGTTGGTGAAGTCGGGCTAGGGGCTTTGTCAGGTCGCCGCGCGTCGAACGTGACGCGCCGGCGCCTCAGCAATTGTTAGGCGGCCGTGGCTGCGGTCCGCCACACGGTTATCGCCT
>DATJXI010000231.1:0-9620 GCA_035500275.1 Roseiarcus sp.
TCGCTGCATTGCGCTTCTGGCGCTTTTGGAGACCATCTTCATCAACCCACCCCAAAACTACGACGCGCCACGACCGCAGGGAATCCCCGCCGCCTCACTGTCGGCCGAGAACCGAGTCAGCTATTGTCTGACGGGCCCTAAGGGCGACGATCATGGACTAGAAGGATCACCCTCGAAGTATCGAACCAGGCCGACGGGAACGTCCTCGTCGAGCGGCGCAAGACCCATGCTCCGCATCAGAACTTTCTGTTGATTGCCGCCGACCTTGTCGTCGGTCGACGCCGCGCCGCGGGTCAAAACAATTCCGCGGATGGCGAGCCGGTTGTCCGCCATGGCCGCGTCAGTGGCCATGAACGATCTCTTCCGCGCAGCGGGCGCCATCAGCTTCATCATCTCATCCGACGACACGGACGAACGCGGTGCCGTCCCCACCACATGCCGTCCTGTAATCGAGCCGCAACCGCCAAGATCGCCGGCAGCGATTCATCCGCTCATCGTCACGCTCGGCCTCGGCAGGACCGTCCAGGGCGCGGTCTTGCTGTGGACGGCCGGCTTCCCCGCCGGCGATGCGCCGGACTTCGTTACCCAGTACGTGTCGATCGGCGGCCACGCTCGACCGTTGCCGTTGCCGGCGCCGTGGCTCATCCCGTTCTTTGCGCATGTCCGCGCGACAATCTAGTTTTGGCGGGGAGGGTGATGCGCTCGGAGCTTGCGGATGGCTGAGGACCGTATCGCAGCGCTCCTCGATGCGATGACCATCGAGGAGCAGATCGCTCTCTTGGCCGGGCGCGACTCCTGGACCACGACGCCGGTCGATCGGCTCGGGATTCCGTCGATCAAGGTCAGCGACGGGCCGAATGGAGCGCGCGGCGGCGGCGCGCTGGTCGGAGGCGTGAAGGCCGCCGCCTTTCCGGTCGGGATCGCGCTGGCGGCGACCTGGGACACAGGTCTCGTCGAGGAGGTTGGCGCCGCCCTCGCCCGGGAGGCGAAGTCGAAGGACGCCCGCGTGTTGCTCGGTCCGACGGCCAACATGCAGCGCTCGACGCTCAACGGGCGCAACTTCGAGTGCTACTCGGAGGATCCGTTTCTCGCCGCGGAGCTCGCCGTCGCCCACATCGTTGGGCTGCAGTCCCAGGGCGTCGGCGCAACCGTCAAGCATTTCATCGGCAACGAATCCGAATATCAGCGCACGACTATGAGCTCCGACGTCGACGAGCGCAGCCTGCGCGAGATCTACATGCCGCCGTTCGAGGCGGCGGTGAAGCGGGCGAAGACCTTGGCGCTGATGACGTCCTACAACCGGCTCGATGGGCGATACGTGAGCGAGCGGGCTGACATCATCAACGGGGTCTTGAAGCGCGAATGGGGCTTCGACGGCGTTGTGATGTCGGACTGGTCGGCGACCAAGTCGACGGCCGAAGCCTTGAACGCCGGACTTGACCTCGAAATGCCCGGGCCGCCGCGCTATCGCGGCGAAAAGCTCGTGGAGGCCTATCGGGTCGGGCTTGTGCCTGCGACAACGATCCGCGACGCGGCGCTGCGTGTCTTGCGCCTTGTCGAGCGCGTCGGCGCCTTCAAGAATCCGGCGATCGCCGAGGAGCGCGCCGAGGATCTGCCGGAGACACGCGCGCTCATCCGACGCGCCGGCGCCGAAGCGATGGTGCTCTTGAAGAATGCAGACGCGCTGCCGCTCGCGCTGCGCCCGGGCACGAAAATCGCGGTTCTCGGGCCAAACGCAAAGGTCGCGCAGGCGATGGGTGGGGGCAGCGCGCAGCTCAACCCGCACTACCTCGTCACTCCGTGGGGTGGCCTGACGTCGGCCGCGCCGGAGGTCGAGTTCCTTTACGCGCAGGGCGCCGACAACCGCCGTCTGGTCGCGCCGATGGCCCGCGAGATCGTCGCGGACTTCTACGCCGGGCGGTCGCAGACCAGCGCGCCAGCGCGCCGGCTCACGACCCACGACGGTTTCTTCATGTTCATCGGCGACGAGGGGCCGGGCGTCGACCTCGGGGACTTTCGCGCCGAGGCGCGGTCACGGCAGACCTTGGCGGAAACGGGCGACTACGAGTTCAGCCTCGTCTCGTCCGGGCCGGCGCAGCTCTTTGTCGATGACGAGCTTGTCGTCGACGGCTCGGATTTCAAATTCGGCGAAGAATGGTTCGGCACGGCGAGCAACGAGATTCGCGGCGCGCGCCGGCTCGAGGCCGGAAGGACCTACGTCATGCGCATCGAATGGCGTTCTCCCGATCGCCGGGAGGGCCTTACGTTGCTTCGGGTCGGCATGGGCCTCGTTATCGGCGAGGCGGCAATTGAGCGCGCGGTCGAGACGGCCCGCGGCACCGAGGCGGCGCTCGTCTTCGTCGGCCTCAACGGGGAGTGGGACGGCGAGGGGATGGACCGCCCGAACCTCGACCTGCCCCATCGGCAAAATGAGCTTGTCGAGCGCGTCGCGGCCGTTAACCCGAAGACGATTGTTGTCCTGCAGAGCGGGGGTCCGGTGCTCATGCCCTGGCTCGACAAGGTCGCGGCGGTTGTCCAGGCCTGGTACCCGGGCCAGGAAGTCGGCAACGCGATCGCCGACGTCATTCTCGGCAAGGCGGAACCGGGCGGCCGTCTGCCCCAGACTTTCCCCCGCCGGCTCGAGGACGATCCGACTCGCGTCAACTATCCCGGCGAAGCCGGGCGCGTGCTCTATGGCGAGCGCATCTTCATCGGCTACCGCTACGCCGAGAAAGTGAAGATCGAGCCGCAGTTCCCCTTCGGCTTCGGGCTGTCCTACACGAGGTTCCAAGCCGGCCCGCTCACCCTTGGCTCGGCTCGGCTTCAGTCCGGCGAAACGCTGACCGCGTCGCTCGAGATCGCCAACGTCGGAGATCGCGCCGGCTCGACCGTCGTTCAGTTCTATGTCGCCGACGAGCAGGCCAGCGTCTTAAGGCCGCCGAAAGAGCTGAAGGCCTTCGCCAAGCTTCACCTCAATCCCGGAGAATCTAACACGGCGACCGTTTCTCTCGACATGCGCGCCCTCGCCTTCTTCGACATCGTCCGCAAGGCGTGGGTCGCCGAGGCCGGCGTTTTCAGGCTTCTCGCCGGGTTCTCCAGCTCCGACATCGTCGCTGATGCGCGCTTCGAGCTCATGCACACATGGATGGACGACTCGCCCGCTCGCGCATGCCTGACCTGAAGGTCGCTGGCGTTCTGCGCCGCGCGGAACTGTTCGTAGACAGCCCGGACCTTGCTGGCCATGTCCGCGGCGGCGGGCGCCGCTGCGATCGTCAGCGCCATCATCAGGGACGCAAGAGCTGCTTTCATGGATTCCTCCGTGAGACCTGCCGGCGATTTTCACTCGGCGGCCATCTTCACCGATGGCATGGGCGCGCGGGCTTCTTCGTCTCGGCCATCACTCCCCTCATGAGTTCATGCAGATAGAAGCCCTCAATCGGATCGACCTCGACCTCCCAAGGCGCGGCGGAAAGAGCGGCGCGAGCGTCGGTAAGCCCCGCATCCCAGCGCTTGCGAATGCCGACGTGGCTGAAGTCGATGTCCTTGGTGTGGTCCTCGCCATCGACTCTCGGGGCGAGAAGGCGGACGACGTGCATTCGCGTGAGGCAGCCGTATGCGGCCATCTCTCGCACGACGATGCTCTGCCGCTCCGGTTCCGAGATCCGCTTCGCGAGTTCCGCGATAATGTGGCGGAGGCGATGAACCTGCTTCTGCCGCGTGATGTGCGTGATCGCCCGGCTCGAATACTGGATCTCCTTCTGCCGGTGCATGACCTGCCAGATGCTTTCCAGCTCGGGTCCGTCGGAGTTCCAGATGTGGACCGCAAAGACCAGCGAGTTGCGCCGCGGATTGTCGTCGAAGATCGCGTCGACCGGCGTGTTCGAGGGGCTGCCGCCACCCCAGTACAGGTCGTCGTCGATTCGTATGGCGGGAAACGCCGGCGGCAGCGCGCCTGACGCCATGACGTGGCGGGCTGTGAGCGGCATGTCGCGGCTGTCGAAATAGCGCATCTCGCTCGTGCGCACCTTCGCAGCTCCGATTGTGAGGCGAGGCGTGCACTCGCTGATGCGCGAGAAATCGACGAGCTCGCTCAGGGTCTCTTGCAGCGGCGCGGTCGAGTAATATCCTGCCGCGTCGGCGGCGAGAGGAACCTGCCAGCCCAGGAATGCGAGTGGGTTCGGCCGGAAGAAGCCGGTGATGCCGGCGGCCAGCGTGGACTAGGGCGGGACACTCGAGCCGACCGGGAAGCGCCGCAACGGCGTCAAGCGCCGGCGAATGTTGGACGCGGCGCCAGAACTCGCGCAGCTTTGCCAACCGGTCCTCGGGCTCGTTGCCGGCGACAATGGCGGCATTGATGGCGCCGATGGACGTTCCGATCAGCCAGTCGGGCTCGACCCCGACCTCGTGCAGCGCTTCGTAAACCCCAGCCTGATAGGCGCCGAGCGCGCCCCGCCCTGGAAGACAAGGACGATCTGACCCAGCCTGGCCTTCAATTCATCGCCTCCCATCGGTGTCGTTTGCATCGTTTCTCTCCCCATGAGTTCGAACTTGCGCTTTTGCCTCTTGCGCTTCTGACGTTTGGAGTGTGGTTCCGGTCACTGCGCCGTCCAGCCGCCGTCGACCGGCAGCGCGATCCCGGTGATCGACGCGGCAGCCTCGCTCGCCAGGAACACGGCGAGCGCGCCGAGTTCGTCGACTGAGGCAAACTTCTTGTTCGGCTGCTGGGCCAGCAGGACGTCGCGGATCACCTGCTCGCGCGCGATGCCGTGCGCCTTGGCCTAGCCCTCGATCTGCGCCTCGACGAGCGGCGTGTAGACGTAGCCGGGACAAATTGCGTTGCAGGTTATTCCGTCTTCCGCCGTCTCGAGCGCAATCACTTTCGTGAACCCCACGATTCCGTGCTTCGCCGCGACGTAAGCCGACTTGAACGGCGATCCCACGAGTCCGTGAGCAGATGCGACGTTGACTATGCGGCCGTAGCCATTAGGCCGCAATTGAGGCAGCGCGAGTCGCGTCGTATGGAAAGCCGAGGAGAGATTGATCGCGATGATCGTGTCCCATTTCTCCGGCGGAAACTCCTCGAGTCTCGCGACATGCTGGATGCCGGCGTTGTTGACGAGAATGTCGAGGCGGCCGAACGTCTCGAGCGCACGCGCCATCATCGCTTCGATCTCGGCGGGCTTCGACATGTCGGCGCTCATATGCACGGCGCGCACGCCGAACTCGCCCTCGATGTTGTCCCGCGCAGCAGCGATTTCGTCCGGCTTGCCAAAGCCGTTAGGCGCGATCTCCGCTACGGCGCTCGCGAGCGCGCGGGCCACGCCGAGTCCGATGCCGCTCGTCGAGCCAGTCACGAGGGCAACTCTCCCGTCGAGCGCGCGAGGCGACGTCTCGGCGCGCCCCATGACTTGGATGCTCATCATGAATCTCCTGCCGATCTTCCCGTCGCACTTCGATCACGAC
The DNA here is from genome assembly GCA_035500275.1 of Roseiarcus sp. Lineage (GTDB taxonomy): Bacteria > Pseudomonadota > Alphaproteobacteria > Rhizobiales > Beijerinckiaceae > Roseiarcus. The sequence continues at coordinate 5,464 of DATJXI010000231.1, forward strand.
GGGAGCAGCGTGCGCCTTAAGAGGCTTCCGTGGAAATATCGGCTGGCTACCGTCTTCATGCAGATGCGCTATCGCGGCAAGCGCCGCCGTGTCCTCACTCAAGCGGCGTCGCGGATACGATGGGCTTCGATCCCGTTGCGATCTCTCGACGGCGCGACATCCTCCGGTGAGGCCCGTGATGAGCCGCGCGCCGCGCTGGAAGGTCCCGTAACTCCATGCCCAGTTGACGAAAACCGAGAACCGGTTCCGAAAACCGATCAGGAAGTAGATGTGCGCGACGCACCAGAGGATCCACGCGACGAAGCCCGCAAGCCGCAACCTACCCATCTCGACGACGGCGAAATTTGCGGCCGATGGTCGCGGAGAGCACCGAAATCTCGGTCGGAAGGGCCGCAGGGCCTGGCCCTTGAGACCGGCCGCGATCTGGTTGGCGACATAAGCGCCCTCCTGCTTGGCGACGGGCGCCACGCCAGGCAACGGCTTGCCGCCTGGCCCGCTGACGCTTGCCGCGTCGCCAATGACGAAAATGTCTGGGCGCTCCGGAACTGTGAGATCTCCCCCGACGATCGCGCGACCGGCCCCGGTCCGCCTTGGCGTTGACCCATTTGGCCGCCGGCGAGGCCATGACGCCTGCGGCCAGACGATCGTGCGCGCTTCGATGCGGTCGATGGCGACGATCATACCTCCAACGTCGCAATTCGTAACTGCCGATGATAGCCGAATTTCGACTCCGAGCTTTTCGAGAGCTCTCTGCGCGCCGTCGACAGGGAGGGATTGAAGGATGGAAGCACGCGCGCCCGCCCGCCTCGATGAGAATGATCCGGGCTTTCGACGGGTCGATGGTTCGAAAATCGACCGCAAGCGCTTTTCTGGAGGGCTCGGCGATCGCACCGGCCATCTCGACTCCCGTCGGGCCCGCGCCTACGACGACAAAACTAAACAACCGGCGGCGCTCATCCTCGTCCGGCTCGGTCTACGCCTTTTCGAAGGCGAGTAGGATGCGTCGTCGAAGATAAGTCGCGTCGTCAATGCGTTTCAGCCCGGGCGCGTGTCGCTCCCACTCATCGTGGCCGAAATAAGCGTGCCTCGCGCCGGTCGCGACGATCAACTTGTCGAAGCGAATACGACGTCCTTCGGCAATCACTCGTTTCGCGCGAGGTCGATGCCAGAGACGTCCGCCAACATCACCGTCGCATTCTCCTGCCGCGCCAGGGTCTCGCGGATCGGCGAGGCGATATCGGCGGCCGAAAGTCCCCGCGGTCGCCACGTGGTAAAGAAGCGGCTGAAAGAGGTGGTAATTGTGCCGGACTATGACAACGACGTCGACCGGCGCCTTGGCGAGCGCCTTGGCCGCGGTAAGCCCTGCGAACCTGCGCCTATGATGACGACTCGCGGCCTCGTGTGCGAAGCGTTGGCGAGTTGCATTGTCTTGCTCCTGCGTTGGAATGCAGGAATATCGACTTCGCGCCTTTCTCAGCGGAAATATCGGCTAACTACCGTCTTCATGCAGAGACGCTATCGCGCCTTTCTCCCGCGTCCGTTTGAACGCTCGCCTTCTCGCCCATCCGGTCGGTGCGCATCGCTTCGCGCACAAGCGCGCCGACGGCGGGCGAATACGGCCGCCCGCGAACCGTGACGATATTGACCTCGCGCCAGAATTCGGGCTCGACCACGCGGCGGGCGACGACGCCGGGATGATTGACGCAGAACTCAGGAAGAAAGCCGAAGCCCATTCCGGCGGCGCACATCGCGAGAATCCAGTCGTCGCGCTCGCTCCGATAGACGGCTCGCCAGGTCACGCAGTGCTTCTCCCAGGCCAGCCCCTCGTTGAACTCGCAATTGATGCGATTGAGGTAGCGTTGGTTATCAAGCTCCTTGAAATGGATCGGGTCGCGCTCGGCCAACGGATGCGTCGGCGCAATCACGATCATCATCCGCTCGCGGAAGAGCTTCAGATAGTGCAGGCGATCGCCCGGATGATCGGGCCGGCAGTAAATCGCGACCTCGAGCTCGTCACGCCTGAGCTGGTCCTCGAGGTCGCGCGCCGTCGAATCAATCACCTCGAGGTCGAGGTCCGGATGACGCCGGCCGAGATTTTCGATCAGCACCAGGAGGGGAGCAGGTGCGATCGTGCACATCACGCCGAGCCTGAGCGTAACGCGCTTCGCCTTCTTGAGCTTTCCCACTTCGCTCCGCGCCAGCTGAGCGTTCTCATAGACCTCGGCGAGGTGAGGCCGCACCATCCGGCCGAGTTCGGTCAGGCGGGTGTTGCCGCGCTCCCGGTTGATGAGTTCGCCGCCGAACTCGTCCTCGAGCAGCTTGATGGCGCGGGTGAGCGAAGGCTGGGCCACGTTGCAGCGTTCGGCGGCCTTCGTGAAGTTGAGCTTGTCGCATAGCGCAAGGAAATACCGGATCTGATGCATTTCCATGGGCTGGTCCTGTTCGTCGGGCTCTTCGGTTCTGATTTGTTCCAAACGCGCAAGAAAGGCGCGGCCGAGACTACTCGGCCGCGCCTCGCTCAAAACCAGCGCTGGATGCGTCAGCTTCACTGACGCCAGATCTCGAAGACGTAAGCGGCGGCAAATCCATATATGATGCGGCCGATATAGCTCATGAAGCAAAGCGCGCCTCCCCACTCCATCAGCAGGAACGGCAGTCCGGCCAGCGGCGCCATGACGCCAAGCGCGTTGAACCAGGTGAAGGACCCCCAGCTCAGGCAATCGACGACGAGTTTGTTCGGATTGATGAAGCGCGTCGCCGTGACGATCGTCACGATGAACCAGAATACTCCCATGAACGGGGTCGACGTCCCGCGCGAGAGCGAAACGGCGAGAAAAAGGTGGTGAAGATCGCCCACACGCCGGCGTCGAACGTCACAGCCCAGGCGCGGAAGGCGCGGGAGATGATGAAATATGCGATCGGGTAGCCAGCGATTCCGATGACATAATGCGCGGCCTCGGCCTCGAGACGCGGCATCTGATCGCCGGTCCAATTCTGCACGAGCGACGTCACGAGACCGGCCGGCTCGAGCGGCCCGGCGAGAACGAGCACGGTGATGAACCGGGCCCAGAGCTCCCACACAATAAGCCCCGCGAATCCTCCTGCAAACAATTGTCCCACAACGCCGACGCTCGGCATCGGCGAGCTCGCGGCGGTGACCGCGCTCATTGACTTGACTATTGGCAACCTCCTTCTTGCGCGCGACCGATAATGCGCGCGGGTTTTGCCTCGACGAGCCACGCGCGCCGTCCGAGTTGGACCCACGCGTGCGTCTGACCTCGCCAATTGAATTCTTGCTGACAATGAACGGCCAATATCCGTTCTCGATCGAAACAAGAGCGAATGACTATCGCGCCGAACGCGGCTGAATAGCGCCGCGCTATCGAGAGAAAAGCGAGCCGATATTTCCAGCGCCCGGCCCAAACCCCGATCCTTGGCGGCGCCCGAAAAGGGTTTTCGTCATCTCGCTAAGGAGGAACAGAAAGTGTCCAAGCCGTATTCAATTCTCGGCGCCGCGCTCGTCGCCGACGGCCGGAGCCTGTCAACGGAGCCGATCGGAGCGCCGCGCGTCGCCGACCCTGCGCCTCGTTTTTTCATTGGGGACGATTGGCCGTTCGGCGATGGAACCGCCTTGCTGTTTGCGGAAGCGGGCGAGCAAATCGCGGTCAGCCAGCGGCCGCCCGCGGCGTGGGCCGCGGAGCGTCGGACCCGCCTATAGCTCTGAGCTATGAACTCGGGAGCCAGAGGATATTTTCGTCAGGCGACCGTTCTCGCGATCCTCCCCTCGTCGAAAAGCCAGCGCTCCTTGCACTTAAAACGTGGAGAGAGAGACATGCGTAAGTCCTTTGCTGATGGGGTGGACGGCGCCCCGAACGGCATCAAGCGGGCCAAGATGGTCGTCGTTGAGAGCGCCATCTGGAAGGGAGCCGTCCGTGGGCAAGTCGATCATCGATACCTCGTCTGTCACGCGCGTCGGGCTTGATCTGGCCAAGAGGGTCTTCCGCATTCACGCGGTCGACGCGACGGGCTCGGTCGTCATTGCCCGCCCGGTCAATCGCCGAACGCTTTTGAAGGTTTTCGACGCGCTTCCGCGGTGCGTCGTGGCGATGGAGGCCTGCTCCTGCGCGCATCACTGGGGGCGGCAATTGCTGGAACTC
>DATJXI010000232.1:0-5742 GCA_035500275.1 Roseiarcus sp.
TCGCTGCATTGCGCTTCTGGCGCTTTTGGAGACCATCTTCATCAACCCACCCCAAAACTACGACGCGCCACGACCGCAGGGAATCCCCGCCGCCTCACTGTCGGCCGAGAACCGAGTCAGCTATTGTCTGACGGGCCCTAACGGCGTTTGCCGCTAACGGCGCGGGCGCTGCGTTAGGAACCTGCGTGCCGGCTCTCTTGAGGTCCCTAAGACAGGAAAGTCGGATCGTATCATGCCAGGACCTCGTTCCATCCCAAGCACTCGCTCAAAAAAGCGTTTCATTTCCGAAACCAGTCCGGACGCTTTGCACCGGCGAGGCATTGAGGCGTTCGGCAAGCGGAATTACGCGGAGGCGGTCAGCCATTTCGAAGCGGCGGTCACGCAGCGCCCGCACATGGCTCCCTGGCACACGTCGTTGGGCGCGGCGCTGCGTGCGGCGGGCCGTCCCGCCGATGCTATTGGCGCGCACCGCCGCGCCATCGAGTTGGACCCAGGCTATGCTCCCGCTCACAACAACCTCGGGAACGCCCTGAAGGACGCCGGCGATCTCGCGGGCGCCGAGGCCGCCTTGCGGGAAGCGTGTCGAGCCGATCCGCGATATGCCGAGGCGCGTTTGAATCTTGCGCTGGTCCTGCGCGACGAGAAGCAGCTCTCCGAGGCGGAGCAATTCTGCCGCGAAGCGCTTGAGCTCAATCCTTCACACCTTAAGGCGCAGGCGTTCCTGGGCAATCTCTTGCTGGAGAAGGGCGATTTCGAGGGGGCTGCCGAGTGTCTCCGCGCCGCATGCGGCATGTCGTCCTTCGACGCCGGGAATTGGATGAATCTGGGCGTGGCGCTTGAGGCGCTCGGCCGTTTTGAGGAAGCCGACGCCGCCTATGAAACTGTAATCACCCGGGCTCCGAAGCTGGCCCAGGCCCACTATGCGCTCGGCCGCAGGCTCGAACAAAGGGGCGAAGCCGGGCGCGCGGCAGGGGAGTTTCGTGAGGCGTTGGCGGCCGACCCCAAAATGGCCTCTGGTTATCTGAGTCTGTCAGGACTCCACCGCCACGGACTGACAGCGGAGGAGCGGGCAAGAATAGTCAGCCTTCTGGACACTGCCGGGCTCCCTGACAATGACCGTTCAAGCCTGCTTTACGCGCTAGGGCGCACAGCCGAACGCGAGCGCAACTATGACGAGGCGTTTTACTGGATGCGATTGGCGAACGAAATCGATCATCGCCGCACCGGGTTCAACGAGCTCGAGAACCTCGATTTTGTGAAGCGGACGGCGGCGACTTTCCCGGCCGATTGTTGGTCGCATGCGCCACCGGGATCGAAAAGCGAACGTCCAGTCTTCATCGTCGGGATGCCACGGTCGGGCACGACGTTGGTCGAGCAAATCGTAGCAAGCCATCCCGACGCTGCGGGCGGCGGCGAACTGGTGGAACTCCCGGAAATCGCGAATGGGCTTGCGAAAAACGGCAGCGCTGTGCGTCCTTATCCCGAGTGCGTAAACGACTTGACCGCGACGCAGGGGGCGGCGCTCGCTGAGCGCTATCTGGCGCGGTTGAGACAAGTCGATCGCGACGCCTTACGCGTCACCGACAAACTTCCCTTTAACTTCCGGCATCTCGGGCTGATAACCACCCTCTTCCCGCGCGCGAGGATTATCCATTGCCGCCGCGACGCACGCGATATCGCCATTTCCTGCTACTTCATCAAATTTCACCGCCCCGTATCGTTCGCCTGCAACCTGTTCGAGCTCGGCGCGTACCTGCGCCACTATCAACTCTTGATGGCGCACTGGCGCCGCGCGCTGCCGCACCCGATGCTCGAGGTCCAGTACGAGGATCTCGTCGCCGACCCTGAGCGCCACACTCGCCGAATAGTCGATTTTTGTGGGCTTCCGTGGGATGAAGTTTGCCTGAACTTCCATTCCGCGGAACGAAGCGTACGAACCGCGAGCATGAACCAAGTCCGCAGGCCGATATATGCAAGTTCCATCGGGCGGTGGAAACTTTACGGGAAACATCTGGCTCCGCTATATGCTGAGCTTGAGGGGCGACTTCCCCCGAAACGCCACGGGCGGCCGAGGCAGGAGGGTTGAGATTGGCGATCGAAGGGGCGCGAGAGGCGCCGTTGCAACAGGCTAGCGTGGATGCGCAACTCAAGAAGGGGGCGGAGTTTACGAGGCGGAAGCGCTGGTCGGAGGCCGAGGCGAGCTTCCGTCGAGCGCGAAAATTGCAGCCGGACAGGGCTGATTGCTGGGACAGTCTCGGCGTCGTTGCCTTCGAGACAAGTCGCCACGCTGAGGCGGAGCGACTTTTCCGCAAGGCGCTCGAGCTCGATCGAAACAACGCAGCTTATCACGATCATCTCGGGATCACGCTGCGGGCGCTCAAACGACTGCCGGAAGCGATCCAGGAATTCGAACTCGCCCTTGAGTTGGCCCCCCGACGCGTAACGACCCTGAGCAATTTCGGCAACACCTTAACCGAGGCCGGAGAGGTCGACCGCGCTGTCGAGATGCTCGAACGCGCCGTTGCGCTCAGCCCCCATTCATCCCTGTTTAGAGTCAATCTGGCTCGGACCCTGTTGAAACAGGGAAAAGGAGCTGACGCCCTCATCCACATCGATAAGGCTCGCGAGCTTGCTCCGTCTCCGGAGAAGGACACCGACCGCGGCCATGCCCTGATGTTGCTCGAGCGTTACGAGGAGGCGATCGCAACTTACCAGCATGCGGCAAAGGCGGGTCTTCGCGACTTCCAGATGTTTCACAATCTGGGCACGGCGCTGCAGTATTTTGGCCGTCTCGACGAAGCGGCCGAGGCCTATCGCACCGCCGTCGAGATTAAGCCAGACTTCGTCGCCTCGCGAAGACAACTCACGGGAACGCGCAAATACCAGGCCTTCGACGAAGAAGCCGGCGCGGCTGAAGAACTGCTAAAAGACTCGAATTTGAGCGTCCTCGACCGGGCTGACTTGCATATGGGGTTGGCGAAAATTTATGACGACCTGGAGCGTTTCCCCGAAGCTTTTGCCCACCTTCAGGCCGGAAATCAGCAGATTAGGACCACATTGGACTATAGCGCTCAGAAGAACACAGACTTCATCGACGCTCTAATAGACACTTTTGACGAAAAATTCTTCGAGCAGCGATACGACTCCGGGCTCAATAGCGACACGCCTGTGTTTATCCTCGGTATGCCGCGGTCGGGAACGACGCTGGTCGAGCAGATCCTATGCAGCCATCCGCGAGTGCACGGCGCGGGCGAACTGAAGCGTCTCTATGAGCTTTTCGTCGGATTGCGCGAGCGCCTGGCAAAGCCCGTGGGCGTCCCGCACATTGCGCGATTTGCGGACCTTCGAGTGGCGAACGAGGTCGCGACCGAGTACCTCACTTACATCCGCGACCTCAATAAGCAAGCGCGCTACATAACCGACAAGATGCCGTTCAATTTCCGCGCGGTTGGGTTCATCTCCCTGCTCTTCCCCAGGGCCCGTATTATTCACTGCCGACGCGACCCGCTCGACATTTGCCTGTCCTGCTATTTCGCACGTTTCAAGGAGCAACTCGACTTTAGCTTCAACCTCGTCGAAATCGGCCGCTATTACAAGGACTATGAACGGCTCATGGAGCATTGGCGCAGCGTCGTTCGCAACCCGATGATCGAAGTCCAATACGAAGAGCTCGTTGCTGACCAGGAGGGGCAGACGCGACGGTTTCTCGATTTTTGCGGCCTTGATTGGGATGACCATTGCCTCGATTTCCACGAGACCGATCGACCGGTGCTCACCGCCAGCAATTGGCAAATTCGCCAGCCCATCTACAAATCCTCAATCGGGCGATGGCGGAACTACGCCGAATTCCTGCTGCCCCTGTTTGCTTCGCTGGGATTGGAGCCGCCAAAAGCGCCCGAGGACGACGCTTTCATTGCAAAAAGCCGAGCGGTCGCGAGCGCAGACGTGATCGCGGCGAGCGCATAACGAACTAAGTCTTCCGGCGCAGCGGAAAGAACCGGCGCCGCGCCGCCCGATGGCGGGATGTCCGATTGGGGAGCGTTCGACAAAATGGCGCAAGAAATCGAAACAGCGGGCTCGTCTCCGTCGGCGCACGATGCTGTAGCAACTGCGCGTGAAGCCCTGCTGGCCGGCAACCTCGACGAGGCGCAGAGGCAATTCTTAGCGCTGACGAACGGCCCCTCCGCCGCCGAGGCGCACAAGGGAATGGGGGACGTTCTGGCGCGCCAGGGCCGGCTCGCCAAGGCGGAGCAAGCCTATCGCGCCGCCATCAGGTTGCGGCCCGAATGGCCCAACGTGCTGAACAACCTTGGAAACATCCTCAAGCTGAGGGGAGATAAGGCGGGCGCCGAACAACAATATCGGCGGGCGCTTGCCATTTCCTCGCAGTTTGCGGACGCAAATAACAATCTCGGGGTGCTCCTAGCAGAGAAAGGGGCGTTGAGCGAGGCCGCGGATCGATTTCGGGACGCGGCCTCTGCGGCTCCGCCAGTGCGCGAGGCTCGGCGCAATCTCGCCACGGTCCTCTCCCAGCTCGGTCGTCCCGAGGAAGCCCTGCTCGAATTTGATCGGGCCCTAGAATCCGATCCGCGTGACGGACAAACGCTCGTCGCCAAGGCCAGGCTGCTGCGGCGCTTAGACCGGTCAGAGGAGGCCTATGAACTCGCGTGCGAGGCGCTGAAACTCCTGCCCGGCGACGGCAAAGGCTACCTCGAGGCGGGGTTGGCGGCGCTCGCTGTGGGCAAATCGGAAGCCGCGGTGCGTTACTGCCGGCACGCGGTGGAGACCACCCCGACCAGCGCGGAAGCACATGAGGCGGTGGCGGCGGCGCTTCTCGCGTATGGCGCTCCCCAAGAGGCGGAGTTGCACTTCCGTCGGGCTCTCGCTCTCGCTCCCAATTCCGCATCGGCCCTCTTTAAGCTTGGAAACCTTTGCGAGCAGCAGGGTCGTCTCAAGGAGGCGGAGGAGAGCTACCGGGAAGCGATCAAGGCGGCGCCAACGGCGATTCTGGCCCGAAACAGACTTGGCTCTCTCTTGCTCCATCTGGGCAAGCCCGCGGAGGCGCTGGCCGAATTTGAAAAGGCGGTCGAGATCGAGCCGCTAAGCGCGAGCTGCCATAGTAATCGAGCCGCGGCGCTGAGCGACCTCAACCGTTATGACGAAGCCGTGGCCGCTTGCGAATTGGCGCTGCAATTGAACCCGAATCTGGCGGAGGCTTATGTCAATCTGGGCGCCACCAAACAAACGCTTGGCGATCTCGAAAAGGCGCGCGCCGCCTTCGAACGCGCCTTACAGCTCAATCCCGATCTCGTTCAAGCAATATTCTCGCTGACCAATATCGAGGCGGGACCGGTTCGCAATTCTGCGGCGAGCTCGATCGAGAAGCTCCTTCAGAGCGACAAACTCCCCAATATGGCCAGGACGCAACTGCATTTTGCCCTCGCCCGAATTCATGAGAGGAATCAGAATTTCGCAGCCGCCTTTGAAGCCGCCTCCAAAGCGAACGCCCTGGAGGCTCGGCGGCCTGCTTATGAGCCTGTCGCGTTTGAGCGCTTCGTCGCCGGGCTGAAAGTGACTTTCACGACTGAGTTTTTCGAAAAACGGCGAGCTTACGGGAGTCCGGGCGAGCACCCGATCTTCATCGTCGGCATGCCAAGGTCCGGCACCACGCTTGTCGAACAGGTCCTCGCGAGCCACCCGCGGGTGTTCGGCGGCGGGGAGCTTACGATTTTGGCGGAGCTC
>DATJXI010000233.1:0-7659 GCA_035500275.1 Roseiarcus sp.
CGCCGGCGAAGCGACCGGAGGCGGCGGCTGCGGCTAGAGAGGCATGAAATCGGGCTGAATCGCCTCGCTCCCCTCATCCGGCCGGCTATCGCCGGCCACCTTCCCCCAGAGGGGCAAGGGAACGCGAGGCGTTCGCCCCTCTCCTTTGGGGAGAGGGTGTCGCCGAAGGCGACGGGTGAGGGCGGACCGGCGCGACCCCCGATCTTCGGCCGGAACAGCCAGCGGGGGCTGGGCGCAAAAAAAATTCCGGCGGGATTCGGCGATAACCCATTGAAAAGGCTCAAAACGGGGAAGGAAAGGGAAGGAAAAGGACCCTAAAGGGAAGGAAAAGGGCCATAAAAGGACCCTTCCAGGACCCGATTCGGAACAATTCGGACGCGAAAGGGAACGTGTTCCGTCAGCGCTCGTCCGCCCTCGCCTCGCCGATGGGCTATTCCTTGACGACGGAAATGTCGGGCGCGGCTGGGTTCTTCATGCCGACGATGTGGTAGCCGGCGTCGACATGGAGGATCTCGCCGGTTACGCCGCGCGCCATCGGCGAGAGGAGATAAACGGCGCTCTCGCCGACCTCCTCAATCGTGACCGTGCGCCGGAGCGGGGAATTGTACTCGTTCCAGCGCAGGATGTAGCGGAAATCGCCGATGCCTGAGGCGGCCAGCGTCTTGATCGGGCCAGCCGAGATCGCATTCACCCGGATCGCCTTCTCGCCCAAATCGGCCGCGAGATAGCGCACGCTCGCCTCGAGCGCCGCCTTGGCGACGCCCATGACGTTATAGTGCGGCATCCACTTTTCGGCGCCATAATAAGTGAGCGTGAGCAGAGAGCCGCCGCGGCTCAACAGCTTTTCGGCGCGCTTCGCGACGGCGGTGAAGGAATAGCAGGAGATCGCGAGCGACTTCGTGAAGTTGTCTTCGGTCGTGTCGATGTAGCGGCCGGTCAGCTGGTCCTTGTCCGAGAACGCGATGCAATGGACCACGAAATCGAGCGAACCCCAAAGGTCCTTGGCAGCGTTGAAGACCGCGTCGATGCTTGAACCGTCGGTGACGTCGCAGTGTCCCAGTACCTCAGCGTCGAGTTCCTGGGCGAGCGGACGCACCCGCTTCTCAAGCGCCTCGCCCTGATAGGTGAAGGCAAGCTCGGCGCCGGCGATGCGGGCGGCCTTGGCGATGCCCCAGGCGATCGAGCGATTGTTCGCCACCCCCAGAATGACGCCCCGCATTCCCCGGAGGACGCCGGTTTCGGCGGTGAGGAAACCCGTTTGCTCCATGAAAGCCTCGCTTCGCATCGCCTGCGAATCGGCGCCTCGCCCGCGGCGCTCGGGCATCCCTTATCCCCGCCGACGACGCATGGGAAGCGGGCGGCTTCGGCTGGTCCGTCACAAAATATGTGGTCTTGCTCACGATGCGAGCGGGCCGCATCCGGCTCAGCCGACCCCCGAGCGAGCGTCGTACGGCTTCCGGTCCCGCCACTTCTGCATGAGTTCGGTCAGCTCCCGGTCCGGACAAGACGGCAGAACGATCCGGATTGTCGCCAGCAAATCGCCGGCGGGAAGGTCGCTCGTCGCCGGCATGCCCTTGCCCCGGAGCCGCAGCACTCGGCCTCCGCTCGCGCCGGGAGCGACCGAGACCTCGACCTCGCCGTTCAGGGTGGGGACGCGGACCTTTCCGCCGAGAACGGCCTCGTAAAGCGTCACGGGCAGATCGAGGCGCAGATCTCGGCCGTCGACCTTGAATTGAGGATGAGGGGCGTAGCGGATTGTGACAATGACGTCACCGGGTTGGCCGCCGCGGTGGCCCGCATGCCCTTGCCCGCGCAGGCGGATCGACTTGCCCTCCTCGATCCCGGCGGGAACGGTCGCGTCCAGCGTCCGCCCCGTCGGCAGGGCGACTCGGACCGAACCTCCGCTGGCCGCGGTCGCCAGCGGAACCGCCACTGTGACGGCGATATCCTCGCCGTGCGCGGCGGTGGACTGCGGCCTTGCGCGGCCGCGCGAACGGCCGGCGCCGAAAAGCTCGGAGAGAATGTCCGGATCGATCCCGCCGCCCTCGGTCGAATAGCCGCCGCCGCCAAAATCGAAGCCGAAATGGCGGAACTCGGCGCCGCCGCCCGGCTGTCGGCCAAAACCGAAACCCTCGAATTGCGGCGCGCGCGACTTGCCCTCAGCGTCGATCTCGCCGCGGTCGAAGGCGGCGCGCTTCTTCTCGTCGCCGAGGATCTCGTAGGCCGCGCCCACTTCGGCGAAGCGTTCCTTCGCCCTCGGCTCCTTGCTCTGGTCGGGGTGGTATTTCTTGGCGAGCTTCCGGAAGGCGGATTTGATTTCGCCCGTATTCGCCGTTTTCGGCACGCCTAAAATATCATATGGATTTCGCATTACGAGCCCACTTTACAGCAGACGCCTCGCAAAAGCGCGTCTCGCCAATGTCTCCTTCCGGTATTTGGGTCGTGAAGCAGGCCGCCGCAAGGCGAAGCCGGGCCTCATGCCACTGAGCGACTCGTACTTTCGGCCGTGAGCGTCGCCGTTGTCCAGTCCCATCCCGAGGTCTATGACACGCCCGGAGCGGAGCCGCGGGCGCTGATCGCCACGCCATCCCTACAGGACAGCATCGCCTTGAGCGCCTTAACGACAGGTGACTTCACAGAGGCCGACGATCCGTTCGCCTTATTCCGGGAGTGGTTCGACGAGGCGCGGCTCCGCGAGCCGAACGATCCGGAGGCGATGACGCTGGCGACCGTGGACGAGGCCGGAACGCCCAACGCGAGGATGGTGCTGTGCAAAGCCCTCGACGCGCACGGGCTCGTATTCTACACGAACGCCGAGAGCGCCAAAGGGATCGAGCTGGCCGCGCGTCCGAAGGCCGCGGCGCTCTTTCACTGGAAGTCGCTGCGGCGGCAGGCGCGTTTTCGCGGCGCGGTGGAGGAGATCGCCGCCGCCGAGAGCGACGCCTATTTCGCATCCCGACCGAAGGACAGCCGCATCGGGGCCTGGGCCAGTCAGCAGTCGCGCCCGGTTGCCTCCCGCGAGGCGCTCGTCGCTGCTGTCGAAGACTTTCGAAGCAAATTCGGTGAGGGGGATGTGCCCCGCCCCCATTATTGGCGCGGCTATCGCCTTGCGCCGATTGAAATCGAGTTTTGGCGGGCCGGTGCTTTTCGCCTGCACGATCGCGTCCAGTTCAAGCGGAAGACGGTCGACTCGCTTTGGCGCAAACAGCGTCTTTATCCGTGAATCGAATGGGCGCTCCAGCGGAAGAGCCCAATGACCGGCTCTATCCCGCCCGTCCGATCCTCGCCGTTTCGGCGGCGGTTTTTCGCGACGGCCGAGTGCTGCTTGCGCGGCGCGCGAGAGAGCCCATGGCGGGGCGCTACTCGTTGCCGGGAGGGGTTGTCGAGATTGGCGAAACCCTGGTCGACGCCATAAGGCGAGAACTCGCCGAAGAAGTCGGCGTTGAAGCCGAGATCATTGCATTCAATCGCCACGTGGAGCCCATTCTCAGGGAGGGGCGTCGCGTCCGCGCCCATTTCGTCATCGCCTCCTTCGTCGCGCGTTGGACAGGGGGCGAGCCGCGGCTCAGCCCGGAAGTGGACGCCATTGCCTGGGTCGAGCGAGGCGGCTGGGGGGCGGTTCCAACGACGCCCGAGCTTGGCGACATTCTCGAAAGGGCGGCCCGTATCGAAAGCGGGCTGAGATGATCCGGCTCACGATTGTCGTCAGCGTAGCTGCGCTTCTCGCGATCGGACCGGCCCCAGCAGCCGGGACCAAGCCGGCGCAGGCGCCCGCGGCCGCCCCGGCGCCGCCCACCCAGGAGCCTCCGCCGCCTTACGAACCGCAGCTCTTGCGGCTCGCGGAGCTGACCGGCGCGCTCGCCTATCTGCGGGATCTCTGCGGCGCGGGAGACGGGTCTCAGTTTCGATCGAAGATGGAGAAGCTACTGGCGGCGGAAGGGCTTAGCGACTCCCGCCGCGATCTTTTGGCAGGCGCCTACAACCGGGGTTTTCGCGACTACGAAACCACTTATCGGACCTGCACGCCCGTCGCGGACAAGGTCATCGCCAAGCTCCTTGGCGAAACGGCTCGCCTCGCCGCCGAGGTCACGGGCCGCTTCGGCAGCTGAAAGGTCTCAGGACGCTATCGCTTTCCGGATAGAAAAGTCTGAAACGCCTTGCGCGCGTCCTCAGAGGAAAGCGCGGCGCTGAAGGCCTGTATCTCTTCCGTCATCCGCTGCTTAAGCGTCGCGCTGTCGCCGCGCAGCAGTTTGCGCGCGGCGAGAAGAGCCGAGCGCGGCTTGGCGGCGAGCTCTTGCGCTTTTCTCATTGCGTGCTCCGGCAGCCTTTCCCCAGGCACGACCTCGTTGACAAGGCCGAGCGTATGCGCCGACTCGGCGTCGAAGGCCTCTCCTAGAAGAAGAAACTCGGCGGCCTTGACGCGTCCGAATCGTTGCGGCGCCAGCAGGGATGAACCGGCTTCGGGCACGAGGCCCAGATCGACGAACGGCATCTGGAACCGCGCGTCGGGCGCCGCGTAAACGAGGTCGCAGTGAAAGCAGAGCGTGGTCCCGATCCCAATCGCGGTCCCCTGAACGGCGGCGACCAAGGGCTTCTCAAACTCGGCAAGCTTGCTGATGAACCGCCAGCCGGGAAAATCGCGGACATCGCGGGAGCCCGCAGCTCCGGTGGCAATTGCAAGAAAGTCGGCGACGTCGTTGCCGGCGGTGAAAGCGCCGCCCTTCCCGCTGAGTAGGACCGCGCCGACGCTCGGGTCGGCCTCCGCCTTCTCGAAGACGTCGATCAGCGCCTCGTACATGGCGCTCGTAATCGCGTTCTTCTTCTCCGCGCGGTCGAATGCGGCTGAAAGGACCGCACCCTCCCGGCTGACGTCGATTCCGCTGCTCATGCCGTATCCCCCAAGACGGCCTCGTACTCCTTGAGCGGGGCGGCGCCGGACGCGATGGCTTGAGCTATGCCGGAGGCGAGAGGAAGAAGCTTTTCCGCGAAGAACCGCGCAAGGCTGACTCTTGCAAGCTCGCTTCGGTCGCCGCTGGTGGCCATGGCGTCAGCCGCGAGTCCTGCCTTGGCAAGACAGGCGCCGCCAAGCGTCATTCCGAACAGGCGAAGATATTGCGACGCGCCGGCCAGCGCCGATTCGGGATCCGTCGCTACCCATCCGCGCATGGTTCGCGTCGCTTGCTCCAAGGCGTCCGCCGCGTCGGCGAGCCTGGCGGCGGTCCCGCCGAAGGCTTCGTCGCCGCGCTCATCCACTCCTCGCGCGATCTCTCGAATGCCGGCGATTTCATTGGCCACCGTCTCTCCGCCATTCAAAGGCAATTTGCGCTGCACGAGGTCGATCGATTGAATGCCATTGGTTCCTTCGTAGATCGACGCGATTCGCGAGTCGCGCAGATGCTGGGCCGCCCCGGTTTCCTCGATGAAGCCCATGCCGCCGTGCACCTGGACGCCAAAAGACGCCGCTTCATCGCCGATGTCGGTCGAGAAGGCTTTGGCGATCGGCGTCAGGAGAGCCGCGCGATCCGCGCCCTCCGCGCGCTCCTCTACGGTGCGTCCATGGATGGCGAGATCAAGCGACGCCGCGGTGAGATGGCAGATCCCCCGGGCCGCATGAACGGTCGCCTTCATCGTCATCAGCATGCGCTGCACGTCGGGGTGCTCGATGATGGGCGACATGTCCGGGCCGCTCTGCCTCCGGCTTCTGCCCTGTCGCCGTTCGCGGGCGAAGGCGAGAGCCTGCTGATACGCTCGGTCGCCGATGGCCACTCCCTGCGTTCCGACCGCCAGACGCGCTGCGTTCATCATCAAGAACATGGCTGCGAGGCCACGGTTCTCCTCGCCGACGAGCCAGGCCTTCGCGCCCTCGTTCTCGCCATAGAGCATGACGCATGTCGGTGATGCATGGATACCGAGCTTGTGCTCGATCCCACCGCAACGAAGGTCGTTTCGCTCGCCGGGCGACCCGTCCGGGTTCGCGAGATATTTGGGGGCGAGGAACAGCGAAATTCCGCGCGTTCCGGGCGGCGCGTCAGGCAGTCGCGCAAGCACGAAGTGGACGATGTTCTCGGCCATGTCGTGCTCGCCGTAGGTGATGAATATCTTCTGGCCAAACAGCCGGTAGGTCCCGTCCGGCGCTCGCTCTGCGCGCGTCTTCACGGCGCTGAGATCCGAGCCGGCCTGAGGCTCCGTCAGATTCATCGTGCCCGTCCAGCGGCCGGAGATCATCGGCTGCAAATAGGCGTTCAGCAACTCCGGCGAGCCGAAGGACTTGAGAGCCCCGATGGCGCCCTCGGTCAGTAGCGGACAGAGCGCGAAAGCCATCGAAGCGCCGTTCCAGATCTCGGTGCACGCCACGTTGACAAGGTGAGGCAGGCCCATTCCGCCGAATTCGGGCGGAGCCGAGACGCCGCCCCAGCCGGCCTCCGCCCAGCGCCGATAGACGTCAGCGAAACCGGGCGGCGTCGTGACGATTCCGTTCTCGTAGCGCGCTCCGGCGATGTCGCCGGATCGGTTCAACGGCGCGATCTCCTCGGTCGCGAAGCGCCCAGCTTCAGTCACCACCGACGAGATCGTCTCCCAGTCGAAGTCTCCCTCGAGGCGGCTCTCCATCAACTCCGGGAGTCCCGCCACTGCTTTCAGCGAAAACAGGATGTCCGCTATTGGCGAACGATAGGACATGGTTGCCTCTTGCGGCTTCGCTTTGCAGTTTCGCGCCCGACATGAACAGTTTAGATGCACACCAGTTGGCGCGCAACGCGCCGAACATGGAAAGCATGCCGCAAAAACGTCGGACGACGCGCCTTGCTGAGCCAAGCCCCGAGACCATTGAAGCCGCCGCGGCGTGCCTGCGAGCTGGCGGCCTCGTGGCGATGCCGACGGAAACCGTTTATGGACTTGCGGCCGACGCGACCTCGGAAGCGGCCGTCGCCGGCATATTCGCGGCGAAGGACCGGCCGACCTTCAATCCGCTCATCGCCCACCTTACCGATCTTGAAGCGGCGAGGGTGGAGGCTCAGTTCGCGCCGGAAGCCGAGAGCCTAGCGCGAGCGTTCTGGCCGGGCCCGTTGACCCTGGTGCTGCCCGCGGCGCTTCATTGCCGCGTCAGCCTTCTGGCGAGGGCGGGACTTGATAGCATCGCGCTGCGCATTCCCGCCCATCCTCTCGCGCGCGCGTTGATTGAGGCGGCGGGAACACCCCTGGCCGCGCCGTCCGCGAACCGATCGGGGCGCGTCAGCCCGACGACGGCGGCCCACGTGCTCGCTGATCTCGATGGCAGGATCGACTGGATCATCGACGGCGGAGCGGCGGAGGTGGGCATCGAATCAACGATCGTCTCATGCCTTGCCGAGGGTGTGTCCCTGCTTCGCCCAGGCGCCATCCCGCGCGAGGCGATTGAGCGAGCGCTCGGCGCGCCCTTGGCGATCGCGGGCGGAGGTAAACAGCTCAGCGCGCCCGGCCAGCTCGAATCGCACTATGCGCCACGAGCGAAACTTCGGCTGCACGCTACTTACGTCGGCTCCGACGAAGCCGCGCTCGATTTCGCCGGCGCTCTCGCCCGCCGTCCCACAAAAGCCTATCTCGATCTCTCGCCTTCCGGCGACCTGGTCGAAGCGGCTGCCAACTTTTTCGCTTATCTGCGCGCTTTGGACTCGTTTGGCG
>DATJXI010000234.1:0-6017 GCA_035500275.1 Roseiarcus sp.
AAGTTTGGATCGAACAAGTTCCCAATGGCGTGAAGCGGCTTAAGGGACGATGGTTGCGAACAAGCGTAAGGGGCGCAAAGTCGCGGAGGTCAATCCGCAGGATCTGGAAAGCCATCATCGCAAGATTCTGATTACTCCAGCCGACATGCTCGGCTCCGCGCGGTTGGAGCGGCTGGCGCAGCGCCTTCGAGCGCTGCAGACGGCAAGCGGCATGACGAATCCCGAATACGCCGAGTTTCTCGGCATGTCTGGGTCCCAATTTCGGTACGTGCGGCGACGTCTAGCGAACCCCTCGGTCCATATGCTGGCGCACGTTGCGAAGCAGACGAAGATTCCGCTCTACGAATTGCTGGAGGGTCGCCGGCTTGGCAAGCGAAAGCGCTTGTCGGGTCCGCAGATGAGCAAGCATTTCGGGAAGGTGGTCTCACGATTTTATGAAGCGAGTGGGCTGTCCAAACAGGAATTCGCTGACAGCATCGACGTCGGATTCTCACAGCTCTATGTGATTATGAAGGGCGATAGCAACCCGGCGCTTTTGGTAGCCGAGGAACTCGCGCAGAGACTGGGAATCACGCTGTGGCAGCTATTGGGCGTGGAGCCCTTTGATGGTCCGGGGTAAGGCGTCCAACCGGAAAAACATTCGGTCGAGCGCATTTCGCCTTGCGCCAATTTAATAGAAAACATAACACTTGCGCATGCGGAATCCGCTTGCAATTTCGACCATGGCTGTGCTCTTGGCGGCGATCGTCAGCCTGTCCGCGGCCATCTAGCCGTGAGAATCCGGAATGAGCAATTTCAACACGTTGGCGATAAGCGGGTTATTTGAGAAAGTACACGTAATTTGATAAAGCGGCTTGGCTTCGGACATCATATCTGAGAATCTGCCTCTCTGGCGATTTGATCCGATTCGAGGCGGCGTGCGCGGGGAACAAGAGGAGCTTGAAACTCCGGAAGCCAGCATGCGTTGGCGTGAAGGGTTCCGCCGGCACGAAGCCATCCGCGGCTTGGTTGAGCGTCACGCGGGACTGCTTCGAACCACCGACGTGAAGGATGTCGCTTGGGGTCTCGGGGTGAGTCAGGCGACGCTCTATCGCCTAATCACAACGTACAGGGCTGTCGGAACTGTCGAAGCCCTGATGCCCCGGACGAGTGGCCGACCTGCGGGCCTTCGGCTGCTCGATAAGAAGGTCGAAGCGCTCATCGCCAAGTGCATTCGTGAAATCTACCTCACGCCGAACCGACCGACGCTTAAACGGTTGACCGACGAAGTGCATGCCAAATGCGCCGCCGCGGGATTTTCATTGCCGGATCGTCGGACCATTCGAGCCCGCGTGCTGGCGATCCCAGAACGGACGAGGGCCCTGCGCAGATCGGATGCGTTGGGCGTCAAAGCGACAACGCCGACGCCGGGCAAGCTCGTGGCGACCAGACCCCTGGAGATCGTCCAGATCGATCACACCGAGGTCGATGTCATGGTGGTCGACGAAGAAAACAGACAGCCGCTGCCGGGGCGTCCATGGCTGACCTTGGCGATAGACGTGTTTTCTCGAATGGTGACCGGATTTCATCTCTCGATGTCTGAGCCCTCACGGCTATCGATAGGTCTATGCATGTTGCGGGCGACCTTCGACAAGGCCTCCTGGCTCAAGGATCATGGCGTCAGCGAGGAATGGCCGACAGTGGGGCTTCCGGAAATTATCGGGGTTGATAACGGCTCCGATTTCAAGAGCGCGACTTTTCGGCGGGCCTGCGAAAACGAGGGCATTCGAGTCGAGTTTCGCCCGCCAGGGCGGCCGCACTACGGAGGCCACATCGAGCGCCTGATGGGAACGATGATGAAGGACGTGCACGCTGTGCCGGGCACGACCTTCAGCAGCGTCGGGGAACGCGGACGGCAGGACCCGAAGCAATCCGCCGGTCTGACTTTGCACGAGCTCGAGACCTATTTTGCGATCGAGATCGTCGAGGGCTACCACCAACGAATCCATCGGGGCTTGCAACGCGCGCCGATCGCGGTTTGGCGGGAGTTCATCGGCGAAACGCCGCTGCGAATGCCGCGCGACCGCATGGCCTTTTGGGTGTCATTCCTGCCGGAAGCGCGTCGCAAATTGCGGCCCGACGGCGTCCACATGTTCGGCTCCCTGAAATACTGGCACGGCGCTCTGGCCGCGGAGCTCGGTCGTTCGGGACGAGAAGTCGTCGTCAAGTACGATCCTCGCGACATCTCGAGGATCTTCGTCGGCAGGCCGTCCGGACATTTCGTGGAAGCTCACTGGAGCGATCTGACCTGGCCTGCGGTGTCCCTGCATGAGTGGAACAATCAGCAACGCGAGCGGGGCCGTTCGGCACGATCCGAGCGGGACACCGGCGCCGCCCTGCGCGCGACGGCCAGGAAGCGAAGCGTGATCGAACGCGCGAAGCGGCTGACTTACGAGGCGAATGAAAAGCACCTGCCGCAATCGCGGAAATCCGTGGACGAGACGGGCTTTGGATCGCTGAAGGGCGTCGACTCGTCCACACCGGTTCCGGGAGAAGGGTAGGGGCGGTCATGAGCGCCAGCGCTTCACACGCGAACGCCGCGACAACGGAACTTCTCGGTCTGCCCGCGCTGCAGCGAATACGCGCGATACGTTCGGAGCGTTGGGTAAGCTATCCCAGGGTGCAGAAGGCGATCCAAATCCTCGATCAGATTCTCGACCATCCCCGCACGACGCGAATGCCCTCGGTCGCGATCTTCGGCGACTCTGGCATGGGCAAGACCATGCTGATGCAGAAGTTCTGCACGGACCATCCGCCGGGCGTCGATGCGGAAACCGAGCGGCATCGAATGCCCGTTCTGGCGCTCCAGATGACGAGCAGGCCAGGAGAACGCCGATTCTATGCGCAAATCCTCGACGCGCTTGGAGCGCCTCATAATCCAGGCGCGCGCATCGTCGATGCCGAGCGTTCCGCGCTCAACCTGCTCAGGGCCGCCCAGATCCAGATCCTCGTCATCGACGAGGTGCACAACATCCTCTCCGGCTCCTATAGAGAGCAA
Organism: Roseiarcus sp.; assembly: GCA_035500275.1. Lineage (GTDB taxonomy): Bacteria > Pseudomonadota > Alphaproteobacteria > Rhizobiales > Beijerinckiaceae > Roseiarcus. The sequence goes on from DATJXI010000234.1 coordinate 3,038, forward strand.
CGAACCATGCTGAACATGCTGAGGTTCATCAGCAACGATCTCAAGGCGTCCCTCGTCTGCTTCGGAGTGATGGAAGCGCGCGAAGCCATACAGGGCGACGTGCAACTGGCGCGCCGGTTTGACGTCTTGACGATGCCGCGCTGGTCCGCCGACGAAACTTTCGAAGAGTTGGTCCGCGCCATCCTGCGCAATCAGCCGATGCGCGAAAGGAGCATTCTGACGGCGAGGGCGTTGAGGCATATTTTTGTGACTACGGACGGAGTCACGGCGCGGATTTTCCGCATGATGAACGCTCTGGCGATAGCCGCTATCGAGAGCGGGCTCGAGAGAATCACCGACGAAGCCGTCTTGGCTTGGACCCCCTTGGTCAACGGTGAGGCGGCCTTCGTATGATCGGCAAAGCCAACGAACTGCCCCGCGCGCTGCCCTTGATCGCCCCGCCGCGCGCCGATGAGCTCCTGTCGTCATGGCTCACTAGGATCGCGCAGGACTACTATATCCCGCCGCGCGGCTTGCTGACCCATATGGGCCTTTCCTCGCCATCCGTGGAGCGTCTGGACCTGACGCTGACCTTCGCCCAAGCGATAGCCATGAGCGGCTTCGTGCGGCAGCCCCCGGACGCCATCATCGCGATGACGCACACGAAACTCCCGACGGACTGCCAGACGCTTGTCCGGGTCAGATACCCACAACAATCCTGCCGCTCATGTGCGTCGCAGCTCAAGCGCGACGGCGCCGCCGGCGCCATTCTGAAAAGTTGGATGCAGGGCTGGCGCGTTACATGCCGCGCCTGCGGCGGCGCCATCGTGGATGTCTGGAGCGACCTAGACGGGATAGGGCCCGAGGCTCTTGACCAATTCGAAGACGAAGCCAGGGCAGGGGAGGAGCTAGTCGAAGCGTATGCAGGAGGGCGCCAAACTTTCCAGGTCTCTCCCGCCACCGTGTTGCGGCTACTGCTGCTGCGTCGACGTCCCACGCCTCAGGAGATACGAGACCAGTCGGAGTTGCCGCGGCGCTTGATCGGCACAATGATCCCCGACTTCGACGTTACGGCCGACGATCACGGGTTGAACACGGCGATTGGCAGATCCGCGGTTCTGCCAATGATTATACGGTTACGGCTGCTCGCCGGCCTGGCCGCCGTTATGAAAAATCCACTCGAGCAGCTTTCACTGCTGCGTCAATTCCGAGCATTTGGCCCGCAGTTTGACAGGGTGTTGGCGCAAGATCCGATCCTCACCCAGAACACGCTCCTGCAAAGCCATCTAACCTGAGAATCTACGCCGCGCATTATCAAGTTAAGCGGCTTTTCTCGAAGCCCGCCGACGGTTTCTCATCTCAAGCCGTCTGCTGACACTCCCGGATGGTTGGAGGACCCATCCGGGCCAGGGCATTTGGTCAGCCGGCCGCCCAGTTGCCGGCGCACTTTCACGCGGACGCAAGCGGGATCTCACAGGTTCCCCGGCGATCCATCCCATGCCTTTGCCCCGGTCCAAGACCCCGGCCGGACCGACGATTCCTCACCCTGTCGGTGTCGTCGATGCTGCCCCCGCTCAACCCACAGCGAAGGCTCCAGCGATGATAATTTCGAGGCTACTCACGCGGCTTCAGCACCCGCTGCCTACGCTTCACGACGGGCGTCGCCGCACGCCATGCAAGGCTCGCTTCCGGCTGGTTGGCTGACCTTTACCGGGAGGGAGTTGAACCCTCTGGATCGCGTCAAGAGGTTTCAGAACTTCATGTTCATCCTCCTCTGCTTAGCTTTTCCTGTCGCAAGGATCGCCTATCCAAAGGCCGTCCTGATCCTCGATCACTTGAACAAATTGCTCAAGCATCCGCGCACGACGCGAATGCCGTCGCTGATCGTTTATGGCGACAGCGGGATGGGCAAGTCCATGCTGGTCGACAAGTTCAAGGCGGAGTGCGCGATGGGCTGCGCCGCTGGCTCGACGCCAAACTCGAATAAGCTACTCGTCGTGGAACTGAGCGGGCGTCCCACCGAGCGAAGACTCTTTTCTCAAATCCTCTCCGCCGTCGAAGCGCCGCAGAGCCCTCGAGCCAGCATCGTCGATATGGAGAGGGAGGCCATCAACACGCTTCGAGACGTTGGCGTTCAAATTCTTGTTCTCGACGAGATTCACAATCTTCTCGCCGGGTCGTGGAGAGAACAGCGCATTGTCCTGAACACCCTGCGCTTTCTCAGCAACGAGTTGAAACTTTCGCTCGTCTGCTTCGGGATCATGGAGGCAAGAGACGCCATCAACGGCGACGTTCAATTGGCGCGCCGCTTCGACACCGTCACGTTGCCGCGATGGACCGCCGGCAAAGAGTTCGAACAACTTGTCCTCGCCATCGTTCGTAATCTTCCGTTGCGGGAACCCAGCGTGCTGACGGTGAAGGGCCTCCGGCGCGTTCTCCATCTTAGCGGCGGCGTCAGTTCTCGCATTTTCCGAATGCTCAACGATCTGGCGATCGAGGCGATCGAAACAGGAGCGGAATGCATCACCGACAACGCGGTCGAGAAGTATAGGCCGATCTCAGAAAACGAGGTGGCTTTCTAATGAGCGCCGTGATCGACGCAGATTCCAAGCCGTTGCCGGTCGTCCTCAGAGTGGCGCGCGACGAGTTGCTCTCGTCTTGGCTTGCGCGGCACGCCCGGTTCTACGGCGTCACGGGTCCGTTTTTCGCGAAGTGGCTTGGTCTTGGCGACATCAGGCTCTCGACGCTCGATCATCGCCTCAGCTTAGGACAGGTCGCTCGACTGGCGGACAAATTCCGTTGCGATCCGGTGGCGCTGATCAACATGACGCACATTGACACGTGTGACGGTCAGGTTTGCAATCTCATCAGCCGGGGCAGGGCCGCGCAAATCTGCTATCCCTGTGCGGATCGCTACGCTCAAGAAGACGCAGATGGCGCCGTTTCAAAGCATTGGAGCAAGGCGTGGCGCATCACTTGTCCTGTCTGCGGTCTCGCCTTT
>DATJXI010000235.1:0-2020 GCA_035500275.1 Roseiarcus sp.
GCGGCACGGTCCGGTTCGCCCGCGAGGAAGTCTACGGCGACCTGGGCGTGTTGCTCCTCAAGCGCATGCACATTGGGTCGCCGCCGTGAGCCCGACGATGAAGCCAGTCGGAAAGCCGGATGCGGGCAACCCGCACGTCCGGTTTGATGAGCGGGGAGGGGAGACGGAGCGTGTCTTTCAACGCAACCGCGCCCTTCCTCGACTCTACAATTAGGTAGCGCATCGGAGCCCCGAATCAGGCAAAAGCTGTTTTGAGAGAACGGCTTGAGCTGATTCGGAGGGGTGCCCAGTGCAGACGGAGTGTAACGCAGAACCAAGCCTGTTTGGACTGGTCGAAGGGCGGCCTGTGATCGCCGAGTTCGACGGCGGCGCGCTGACGTCCGACGCGGGCGGCCTGCTGTTGGGGGCGGCGGATCGCAGCCTCGACCTGGTTCGACGGCTCTCGGAATGTTTTCGCGACGCGCGAGACCAGCGGTTCGTCGAGCACTCGGTCGCCACGATGATCGGGCAGCGCGTGTTCGGCCTCGCGCTGGGCTACGAGGACCTCAACGATCATGACGAGTTGCGCCATGACCCGCTGATGGCGGTGCTGGCGGGCAAGCTGGAAGCCTGGCGCGAGGATTGCGCTCCGGTGGCGGGCAAGTCGACGCTGAACCGTCTCGAGCTGTCGCGGGAGGCGCCGACGAAATACTGCAAGATCGCCCATGATCCCGCGGCGATCGAGGCGCTGATGGTCGACCTCTTCCTCGAAGCGCATGCTCGGGCGCCCAAACAGATCATCCTCGACCTCGACGCCACCGATGACCCGCTGCATGGCGATCAGGAGGGCCGGTTCTTTCATGGCTACTACGACTGCTACTGCTACCTGCCGCTCTATGTGTTCTGCGGCCGGCATCTCCTGGCGTCGAAGCTGAGGCCGTCGAACATCGACGCCAGCGCCGGCGCGGTTGAGGAGATCGCACGCATCGTCGCCCGGATTCGGGCGCGCTGGCCAGGGGTGCGCATTCTGTTGCGCGCCGATTCCGGCTTCGCCCGCGAGGCGCTGATGGCCTGGTGCGAGAAGAACGGGGTGGACTTCGTGTTTGGCCTCGCCCGCAATCCGCGGCTCATCGACGAGATCACCGTCGAACTGCTGCAGGCCGAGGAAGAGGCTTCGATCACCGGCAAGCCGGCCCGCCGATTCAAGGACTTCCGCTATGCGACGCTCGACAGCTGGTCGCGCCGGCGGCGGGTGGTCGCCAAGGCGGAGTGGACCGAGGGCGAGGCCAATCCGCGCTTCATCGTGACCTCGCTGAGAAAGGCCGAGACGAACGGCCGCTTTCTCTATGAAAAGGTCTACTGCGCCCGCGGCGAGATGGAGAACCGACTCAAGGAATGCCAGGGTGATCTCTTCGCCGATCGCACCTCGACGGCGACCATGCGCGCCAACCAACTCAGGCTCTGGTTCGCCTCTTTCGCCTATGGTCTCCTGTGCGCGGTCCGCCGCGTCGGCCTTGCGCACACGCAGTTCGCCGAGGCCACGTGCGGCACGATCCGGCTGAAACTCCTCAAGCTCGCCGGGCTCGTACGCATCAGCGCCCGGCGCATCAAATTCGCGCTCGCCTCGGCCTGTCCCTACGCCGACGAATGGCGACTGGCCGCCACCCGTCTCGGAAGCCCTGCCTGAGGCGTCGCCGCGACGCCGACAAAACGCGGCAACTCACCAACGGCCCTCTGGAGAATCAAAACAATCCCACCGAATCTGCGCAAACGGCGCCATGGAAGCGCTCGCGAATCGCATCAACAGTGACGCGTCAACCGTCATGCTACCGGAAATGAACGCCCACTTTGAGAAATGCGGGCTAGCGCATTCCCAAACCGCCACCGAGTGGAGCGGAAGCCAGATTATCTACCTGGGTGACGGCACTGCCTACGGCATCAACGACGCCGGCCAGGCTGTAGGATACAGCACCGACAAGCCCGCCTTCCATGCGGTCGAGTGGAGCGGGGGCCAGGTCATCGACCTCGGCGGCCTGCCGGG
>DATJXI010000236.1:0-4386 GCA_035500275.1 Roseiarcus sp.
TCTCGTCCTTGCTCCAACGCCGTCGGCGCTCGACCCCGAGGACCTTCCCGTCCATCTCTCCGTGACCTTAAAGCTAGCTCTAAAGTCACACCCTTCGCGACGCGCGCCCTCACAGCAAGGCGGCCGCCGCCGGACGGATACGCTTTAATTGCGCCAGAGACCCCAGCTTCATCATCGCGCAACACGAAGTCGATCCACTCCACGGCTAGGCCTCAACCTGAGAAGAGCCCAAGTCGTCGGTGTCCCCAATTCTTGCGACCAATGTTCCGTCTGGTCTCAGTTATCGCGTCGCGTAGGATCCGACGACCGACTGACGTCTGCAACCCCTTCTGTCGCCACTCGTCTGTGAAGCAGGCTGCTGGAAAGTCAGTCCAAAAACGAAAGGCTGCCTCCTCTGTATCCGCAGGGCTTTTAAGCCGGATCATGCGACTATCGGCCCAGTTGTCCAACATCAATCCCTGTATTTCCTGGAGCGTCACGATCTTGAGGAGGTTGTTAGGATTGTCGGCGGAAGGCATTCGCCAAAGTCGTTCGTCTTTGCTATCAAAATAGCGACGGATTCCGGTCCAAAATGCAAAGAAGTGGCTTACCAGGTCTTCGTTTACTCCGTCCCAAGATCCGTCAGGCAGTAAGATTGAATGTGAGCTGGGAATGTTTTGAAACTCTCTAGCGAGCCGTGCCATGCCGGGGAACTGCAAGAACCCTGGTGATCCTTCGACTTCAAAGTCGATCATGTTCTTGAAGGGTGATGAGGGATCGGTGTTTATCTGCTCCATCACTTCCGCGCGCTCGACATCGATTCTTGAAGTACGCAGGCGGTCGTATACCGAGGCGATCTCTTCAGCACTCAATGAGGTCGCGATGATCGAACTCAAGAAGGCGGGTTTGATCGGCTTAGCCGTTTCATTGATCACCACGAACTGGTACACGCTTTCGGACCAGTTGGACTCAGGCATTGCGCAGACGGCAAAGTGCATGTTCTCATCGGCACCCGCACCGCCAAAGACCCGGTGCTGGCCATCCACGATAATGGCCGGCCGCAAGATCGAATAGAGGATTTCGCGGAGTGGCCCCTCTTCTGGCCACGGAAGGAGATCGCGACTGTATCCAAGCAATTGGGCGTAGAAGTCGGCAAGGTAAGAGCGGTCTTGTACCTCTGGTCCCACCGCGTCGATATCCAACGCCGTTTCCGACTGAATGCCGAACGTCTTGTCGACAACCTCCTCGTCCACGAGCTTGACCGCCTCCGCCGCAGCGGCCGCGTCATTCGTCTCGATTTGGGCGATGATAGCTTCGGGTATCCTACTACGCAGCTCGGCAAGCGCCCAATTCGTTTAGTGGGAGTTGTGTGAGGTTGGGCAACATGATGCGAACCTTTATCGGCTCGACGCCATCTTGTACCTCTGGACCAGCGGCCTCGACCGTCACAGCGCCGGTGAAACCTACTACGATCGATGTGGGCGATATGTTTTTGGTGTCTTCCCGGAAATATTGCGAAATCTCCGACACCCGACTCTGATTGAGCGTCCGCTGGAAGCCGTGCTGGTAGTCGAAGGCCTTCCGGGGGACGCCTGCCCAACTCCGGATATCCCTCGCGGGTGCGACGAACAACAGCAATTGCTGCTCTGATTCTTCACGGGGGCGAAAGCGCTGCCCGAGATATTCGTAGTGTAAGTCGGCCATGGTATCTCGCGGTTCTGCGCTATGAGCGAGTGCCGTGTCGTCGGATTGCCGTCCTTGCTGGCTGGCGATCGGCAGTTACATCCCCGAGATGGTCAAGGCGAAACGCAGGCCGGCTTGGCAGTTTCACGACCAGCTCTAGCTTGCCGCCAATAGCTTCTACATAGCTACGCAGCGTCGACAGGTACATGTCCGTCTGCTTCTCGATCTTAGAGACGGATGGCTGCTTGATTTTCAGCGCTGAAGCCACGTCAGCCTGCGCCTTTCCTGCGATCTCCCGCAATTCGCGCAATCCTTCGACCTCCTGCTTTAATTCGCGATAGCGCGCTTCGACGCGCTCCCGCCGCTCGAGCGGAAGCTCGGCAATCACCTGATCAAGAGTCCGGCCCACCTCACCTCTCCTTATTTCCAGCTTTCAGCCAATCCAGGTGTGCCGAAAACCGCTTGTCCGCCTTTGCGATCAGCTGCCGATAAAAGCGCTGCTGACTGCCGCCGGACTTGTCCCCCGCAACGAGCAGGATGGCCTGCCGCCGCGGATCGAATGCAAAAGCCACACGCCACTCTCCATCCGACGCCTCGAAGCGTAGCTCCTTCATGTTCGCATGCTTCGAGCCCTTGAGCGTGTCGGCATAGGGTCGGCCGAGTTGCGGGCCGTAGTCGGCGAGAAGCTTCGCAATCGCCAGCAGCGCGTCCTGGACGGCCGACTCCAAGGCCAGGAACTCCGGCTCGAAGTCGTCATGGAAGGCGACCGTCCACGGCATTTATATAGCCTGTAAGCTATGTCGCGTCAAGGATGCTCCGACTAGACAACGCTTCGGCATCGTCATGCCGGCGCGTGCTCGAGATCCGGCTCGGACGCGACGGGCTGGCGGTCGGCGGCGCGGGATCGGCCCGCACCACCGTCGAGGATCGCCGCGATCTCCCCGGCGACCTTGTCGGCGGCCAGGCGGAGCGCTTCGTCAATATGGACATACCGCTGTGTCACCCCGCGCGAGGCGTGGCCTAGCAAAGCAGCAATAGTGAGTTCGGAGAAGCCGAGGTCGCCGGCGACGCTGGCGAAGGTATGGCGCAAGGTGTGCGGCGTCACATCGACAAGACTCGCCAATGCACAGACCCGATCGAGCACGCGCACGATGCCAATAAAATGTCCTTCGCCCCAATCGGCCGGGAAGAAGAAGGGCGACTTGGTCGTCTCCGGTTGCGCGAGTAGCAGCCCTACGGCGGGACGGCCGATGACGCGGAGCTGAGCGCCGCTCTTGGTGTCCGGGAAGCGGACCGCGGCTTCCTCGGCATCGAGCCACTCGCGCCGGAGCCCCAGCCCCTCGAGCCGCCGAAAACCTGTCAGCAGGAGCAGGCGGATCGCGTCAAGTCCGGTTGGATGCTCGCCCGCCGCCCTGGCGGCACGCATTGCCTTCCCCAGCCTCGCGATCTCTGCGCGACTCAAGCGCCGGTCGCGCGGCGTGCTGGCGAGGCGGCGCACGCCCTTCCCCGGGTTGTTCTCGATCTTCCCGAGGCGGACCGCGTGTTCGAAGATGGCGTGGAGTGTCGACATTGTGCGGGCGGCGACGCCCTCACCGCCCGTCGTGGCGCCGCCGCGACTGCCCGCGCGGGGCTTTGCGGTCTTGCCTGCGGCGATATCGGCCTGGGCGCCCTCGATGTCGCCGAGGGTGAGCGCGCCGACCTGATGCGCACCAAGCAGCGGCTTGATGTGCGCCTCGATCCGACTGCGGTCCATAGCGAGCGTCGAGGCCTTGATCGGTCGCCGCCGCCGGCCAAGGATCCGTCCCGCCTCGGCCTCAGCCAGAAACCAGTCGCACAGCGCGGATACGGTGACAGCGTTGCGGTCCGGCTCGGGCGCGGCTGCGGGATCGCCCCCCTTAGCGACGACGCTCAGAATGTCCCAGGCAGCCTCCCGAGCCTGTTCCGGCGTCATCATTCCGTAGCGGCCGATCACGGTGCGGCGATGCCGGCCCTCGGGGGTCCGGTATTGCACGATGAAGCTCTTGAGACCCGCCGGGCTGACCCGAACACCGAAGCCGCGGAGCTCCGAATCCCAGAGGAAGTTCTCCGAAACCTTGACCCCAACCTTCGAAGGTTTCAGAGCGTCGACCGTGCGCTTGCTGACCTTTTCCATGCGATTCCAGTGCCCTGCGGGATATCTGCTTCCATTCACCCATCATAGGTGGGTTGGAAGCGGAATGGAAGCACTTGCGATCGGGTCGCGGCGTAGATTCGGAGGCGTTCGGCATCGAGCGCAAAGAGGAAAATGGCGCTATATCAGCATTATAGATGCGCTAGAGGGCAGTCGGATACAACGGCGTAGACCGCTCGGGCACGTTGCCAAGGTTGGGGTCGAGGGTTCGAATCCCTTCGCCCGCTCCAATTTTCACAAAAAGATCAAAGAATTGAGAGCGGTCCTGCGGGACCGTTATTGCTTACGCCGGCCGCCATTACGACCAATGTGGGCGCCCTGTAAGCGCTACAAAACGCGCGGCGGCTACCGCTTCGCGCAATCGGCCTAGTTTGCAACCCCATTAGCCCGAAGGTCGGCGTCGCATCTAATGGATCGACTCCAACGCTTGGCGCCCGCGCCTGACGGCGGCGATGATCGTGTCGGGATCGGCGACCCACTGGAAGGGCTTTGGGTGGGCGTTGTGGTCGTCGAGGAAGCGGTTGATGGCGGCCTGGAGGTCGGCGACGGACCGG
>DATJXI010000237.1:0-4132 GCA_035500275.1 Roseiarcus sp.
GTGGGCGGCGTCGTCGATGAGGCTTCTCAATCGGTCGGCGCGCGCGCCAAGGTTCATGAGCGCGAAACCGAACAGCACCGCGAAGAACAGCACCTGGAGAACGTCGCCGATCTGAAACACCACAGGCCCGCCCGCCTTGCATATTCCGCCTTCCGGGCTGCTCACGAATGCGCCGACGACACTGTCGGGAATGATGTGCAGGATGTAGTCGACCGGCGTCATCTGCCGGGCCGTCTCGGCGTAGCATTTGACCTGCGCCATCTGTTCGGGGCTCAGCTCCTTCACGGGGAAGCTCGCGCCCGGCCGCCACGCAAGCCCGACGAGCAGTCCGATCACAAGCGCCAGCGTCGAGACGGTTTCGAAATAGACGAGCGCCTTCAACCCCACGCGACCGACGCTCTTGGCCTCATTGATGTGGGCGATGCCGGAAACGACCGTACAGAAGATGATCGGTGCGATCGCCATCTTGACGAGCTTGACGAAAGCGCGGCCGAAAAACTCGACCCAGGGTTTGGTGGCGAAGGCCGGGAAGAGCCACCCGACAAGCGCGCCGAGGAGGACGGCGATGAGCACCTGGACGTAGAGGTGAGCGTACCACGGACGTCTGGTCCCCATCGTCTCCTCCGCTCTTCCTTCCGAGCGCCGCAGATTCATTCATTGCGTGTCCTGCCCAGTTCGGCAAGTTTGGCGCGCACGTAGGAGAGAACCATGCTCGACCACATCGGCCTTGCCGTCTCGGACTTCACGAAATCGAAGGATTTCTACGACGCGGCGCTGACGCCGCTCGGCATCGGCATCGTGATGGAAGTGACGCTGGAGGAATCGGGCGGCGGCCGGCACGCCGGCTTCGGTTCGCAGCGCAAGCCCTATTTCTGGATCGGGACGGGCGACGGCCCCAAGGGCGGGACGCATGTCGCCTTCACCGCTGAAAACCGCGGCGAGGTCGACGCTTTCTACCGCGCAGCGATGGCCGCCGGGGGTAAGGATAACGGCCCTCCCGGCCAGAGGCCGGACTACCACCCGAACTATTACGCCGCCTTCGTCTTCGACCCCGACGGCAACAACATCGAGGCCGTCTGCCACAAGCCGGAGTAGCGCGTCGCCCCTTTAAGAGAGTGTCTCAGTTCGAACTTCCCGCGTAGTGGCGGAGAGCAGCGGGAAGATCGAAAGCGTCTGGTCCGTAATCGACCAAGCCGCAATCAGGGCGCAGCTCTAGCATATGGAGGAAGAATGTCGACCCTGAAAACAACTCAGACTAAGGTCTTGGAAATTGCCCATCTCGACGAAGGCGCCGCTACGGGGTGGCCGGTCGTCCTGACGCATGGCTTCCCCTATGACGTCCATGCCTTCGATGAAGTCGTGCCGCGTCTGACACAGGCGGGCGCACGCGTGATTGTGCCCTATGTGCGCGGCTTTGGACCCACGCGCTTTCTGTCGGCAGATACGATGCGCAACGGGCAGCAGGCTGCGCTTGGCCAGGACGTAATCGATCTCCTTGATGCTCTCGGTATCCAAAGCGCTATTCTGGCTGGCTACGATTGGGGTGGTTTGGCGTCCTGCGTCGCATCCGCTCTGTGGCCGGAACGCGTGACCGGCCTCGTCTCTTATGCAGGCTACGATATCGCCGACGTAGCGCGGAATGCGCATGCCTTCGCGCCGGCTTTGGAGCATGTGGTCTGGTATCAGCATCTGTTTCAAAGGGAACGAGGACGCGAATGCCTGACGCAGCATCGCCGTGAGCTGTGCCGCATCCTTTGGGAGCAGTGGTCGCCGAGCTGGAAATTCGACGATGTCACTTTCGAAAGAACGGCTTCTTCGTTCGACAACCCGGACTTCGTCAATGTGGTGATCCACTGCTATCGCTGCTTCTTCGGGACAGCTACAGGCGAGCCGGCTCTCGCATCGCTGGAAGAACGATTGGCGGAAAAGCCAAAGATCGGCGTTCCCACAATCACTTTGGATGGTGCGCAGGACCCACTCAAGCCCGGTGGTACTTCGAGCCACGCAAAAATGTTCACAGGTCGTCACGAGCATCGCGTTGTGGAGTGCGGCCATAATCTGCCGTGGGAAGCGCCCCGTGATTTTGCCGATGCGATCCTGACTGTTCGAGGGTGGACAGCTGAAATTTAAGAACCGGGTTCTCTCTCGGCTGTCCTGCCCACCACCACCCTCGCCGGTGCGAGGTCATCGACGAGGCGAGGCTGCGCAAGAGCGCGCCAGGCGGTCTCTCAAAAGTCCCCGATTTTCGGCTTCAAAAGCGCAGTGCAAATTTCTTGGAATTTGTGCATCGCATTGACTGTCCGCTTCGGGTCCGAAACCCGTAATTGACTGCCCCCGACGGACCCGGTTGACGGCTACTCGACTAGGCGCCAACCTCAGCGTTTCTTCGCCGCCGGCTTTTTCGCTGCGGCCTCAGGCTTGCCGGCTTTCTTCGCTGGCGCCTTGTTCGCGGCGGCGGATTTCGCCGGCGCCTTGCGAGCCGCGGATTTCGCCTGGGCCGTATTCTCGGCCGGGGCCTTTGCGGGCGCGGATTTCGACGCCTTCCCCGGCGCTGGCTTCCCTTCGCGCTCAGCCAGAAGCGCCATCGCCTCGTCGAGCGAGATTTTGTCCGGGGACGTCGACTTCGGGACCGTCGCGTTCACCCTCCCCCAATTCACGTAAGGCCCGTATCGCCCCTCGCGGACCGTCACCGGCCCCCCTTCGGGATGCTGGCCAAGCAGCCGGCCTGACACCCCTCCCCCCTCAGCCTTCGCCTTGAGGAGGGCGAGCGCGTCCTCCAGCGTAAGGCTCTCCGGGTCCTTCTCGCGCGGGATGGTGGCGTTGATCTTGCCATGGTTGACATAGGCGCCGAACCGCCCCCGCCTGACGCTGACCGGCCCGCCCGCAGGATGCTCGCCGAGCAGGCGCGCCGCGCCGCCGCCGAAGCGCGGGCCGGCGCTTTCCTTGGCCACGATAAGGTCGATGGAGCGGTTGGCGCCGATTTCGAGCACGTCGTCGTCGCGGCCGAGATTGGCGTAGGTCTTGCCGTGCTGGACATAGGCGCCGTAGCGGCCAAGGCCGGCGAGGATCGGCTCGCCGGTCGTCGGATGGCGGGCGACCTCGCGCGGCAATGAGAGCAGCGCGAGCGCCTTCTCGAGCGTCACGTCTTCCGGCTTGAGGCCGCGCGGCAGCGACGAGCGCTTCGGCTTTTCCCGATCCCCTTGCTGAACGTATTCGCCGAAGCGGCCCGTCCTAAGAGTGATCTCCTCGCCTGTCTCCGGGTCTTCCCCAAGGATGCGCACGCCCGGCCGGTCGCCCTCGCCGCTCTCCGCTCCGGTCGGCGACAGGACGCGGGTGTACGTGCAATCCGGATAGTTCGAGCAGCCGATGAAGGCGCCGAACTTGCCGAGCTTCAGCGACAGCTGCCCCTTGCCGCAGACGGGGCAGAGCCGCGAGTCCGCGCCGTCGCCTTTGTCGGGAAAAATATGCGGGCCGAGCAGCTCGTTCAGGCTGTCGAGGACTTGGCCGGTGCGCAAATCCTTGATGTCGCCGACCGCGCCGGAGAAATCCCGCCAGAAGTCGCGCAGAAGCTCCTTCCAGTCGATCTCGCTGTTCGAGACGAGGTCGAGCTTCTCCTCAAGATCGGCGGTAAAGTCGTAGCCGACATATTTGGCGAAGAACGATTCGAGGAACGCCGTGACGAGGCGCCCCTTGTCCTCAGGAAAGAGCCGCTTCTTCTCGATCCGCACATAGTCGCGATCGCGCAAGGTGGCGATGGTCGACGCGTAGGTCGACGGCCGGCCGATGCCGAGCTCCTCCATGCGCTTGACCAGCGTCGCCTCGGTGTAGCGCGGCGGCGGCTCGGTGAAATGCTGGCTCGCCTCGATGCGCTCTTTTGCGAGCCGCTCGCCCTCGCGCATCGGCGGCAGGCGGCCCGAATCCTCGTCCTCCTCGTCGTCGCGCCCCTCCTGGTAGAGGGCGAGGAAGCCCGGAAAGCGAATGACCTGGCCAGTCGCCCGGAAGTCGAGCCGGCGCTTGCCCGCCTGGGCCAGAATTTCGACCGTGGTGCGCTCAAGATCGGCGCTTTCCATCTGACAGGCGAGTGTGCGCATCCAGATGAGCTCGTAGAGCCTGGCCTGCTCCGGCTCGAGAT
>DATJXI010000238.1:0-15098 GCA_035500275.1 Roseiarcus sp.
TTCGCCTCTACGCGAGCGAGTGAGCCCACGCCTGCGAGAGAAAGCATTCGATGTCCTCGTCCGCGGTCGTCATCGTCGGCGCCGGCCATGCCGGCGTCCAGGCCGCCGCCAGCCTGCGCGAGGAAGGCTTTCAAAAGCAGATTATCCTCGTTTCGGACGAGAAGGAACTCCCTTATCAGCGCCCGCCGCTCTCGAAGGCGTTCCTCAAGTGCGAGATGGGTATCCACGGCCTGCCGCTTAGGGCCGAGGCGTTCTTCCGCGACAACGCCATCGACCTGAAACTCGGCGTTCGCGCCGAGCGCATCGAGCGCGCCGCGCGCCGCCTCGAGACGAACGAGGGCGCAATTCGATATGGCCATCTCATTCTGGCGACCGGGTCGCGGCATCGGCGGCTCGACGTTCCGGGCGTGGGCCTGCCCGGCGTTCATACGCTGCGCACGATCGCCGACGCGGCCGCCATCCGCGAGCGGCTCAAGCCGGGATTGCGACTCGTCGTCATCGGCGCCGGTTTCATCGGGCTCGAGATCGCCGCGACCGCTAAGGCTTTGGGCGCCGACGTCACGGTCGTCGAGATCGCGCGGCTTATGGGGCGGGCGGTGTCGCCGATCCTGTCCGATTTCTACCTCAAGGCGCACTCGGCTGAGGGAATCGCTTTCCGCCTCGGAGTCGGGGTGTCGGCGATCAAAGGCGCGGGCAAGGCCGAGGCGGTCGAACTGACGAGCGGCGAGGTTTTGCCGGCCGACCTCGTCGTCGTTGGGATCGGCGCGCTCGCCGAGGACGGCCTCGCGCGCGAGGCCGGCCTTGAATGCGCGAACGGCGTCGTGGTGGACGCGTTCATGCGGACGTCCGACCCGACGATTTCGGCCATCGGCGATTGCGCCGACTTCCCCAACGCGGCGCTCGGCGTCCGCATGCGGCTCGAATCGGTGCAGAACGCGGTGGACCAGGGCCGGTGCGTCGCGGCGCGCCTCGCCGGCAAGCCCGCGCCTTATGACGCGCTCGCCTGGTTCTGGAGCGATCAGGGCGACCTCAAGATGCAAATTGCGGGCCTGTCGCACGGCGTCGACCAGTGGATCATCCGTGGCGATCCGGCGGCCGGCAATTTCTCCGCCTTCGGATTTCGGGAGGGCAAGCTCGCAGTCGTCGAATCGGTCAACCGCACCGGCGATCACGCCGCCGCCAAGCGCATCATTGGCGCGGCGAAGCCGCTGACGCCTGCGGACGCCGCCAACCTCGCCTTTGACCTGCGCGCGCTGGCGAAGAGGTGAGGGGAACCGCATTTCGCAAATGTCGCCCGCTTCCTGATGACACCGCAGGAATTCATTAACAAATGGAAGCTGGCGGCGTTAACCGAACGTGCCAGCGCACAAACAAGCTTTGCTGATGTCTGGAAAAAGGCTTCTTCGCTTGGGAATACAAAAAGAAAAAGCGGAACCTTGATGATGCTCTTGCCCAGCTCGTTCGCTACGCGGCGGCGCTGGAAAACCCACCACTGCAAGTCGCCTGTGACACAGACAGGTTTCTGGTCAGGACAGCGCGGACGAACGCAGTCCCAAAAACTTACGAGTTCGGACTCAGTGATCTGGCCGACCCAAAGAACTTAGATATCCTTCATTCCGTATTCTTCGATCCCGAAAAGCTTCGACCAAAGGAGACGCGCGCTGGTGTTGCGCAGGACGTCCCGGAGCTTATGGAGTTCCAGGACTGGGCGCGGCGACTCCTCGTGTCGCCGCCGCGAGACAGAGCGCTGCGCCTCAGTCGACCTCCATCTCCGGCGCCCGCATCGCGTCGCCGGCGGCCCTCCTCACGACTGTGGCCCCGGCGCTCCTCGACCAGGTCTTAAGAGCGGGCGGTCCTCCTGCCCGCTTTGGCCGCAGCGGTCCCGCTGCCGACAATCGAGGTTTTCAGGGCGCTCAGGCGCCAATGGCTGCCCAATAGTTACGGCCTCCTCGCGGTCCTGGCGTTGCTCCGCGCGCGGGCGATAGTCGCCTAGCGGCCCGCCGCGCGAAAGCGTCGCAAGCTCGCCTTGGGCATCGCAGATGGCGCGCGCGCCGCGCACGCTTCATTTGCTCACCTCGGCTGCAAATCATGAGTCCTGAGTATAGGGCCTTCCTCCTCTTTGAGGCCCAATCCTTCCTTATAGTCAATATTCAGGGGGCGCGCGGCTGAGCTAAAGTTGGTCTCGCACGACATTCTTCACTTCACGCCCGCCAATCTGCGTGGACTCACAATGATAGCCAAAGCTCAAGGCGCCTTTCCTGACGGAGCCATCGCCGAAGGCGCGCGGATATCCGGTCGCCGTCCAGCCGCCGAGCGCCTTCGTTGCGGGATCACGTTTGTCCCGCCTTCTCCTGTTGGCAGACCCGTAATCTGATTGGAGATAAAAGCGATGCCGCGGAAAACCTTCTTCACCCTTCCCGCGAGCGCGATGCGGCCATGATGGCGGCGAATGTCGCAACCGCGCAGCTACCCGGCCCGCCTCCTGGCGGTCCTCGGCCCGGAGGTCCCCCTGCCGGCGGTCCTCCGCCTGGCCTTGCCGCAGGCGGTCCTCCCGCCGGACCTGGCGCGGCCGGACCTCCGCCTCGTCTTGGCGCCGGCGGTCCTCGCCCTGGCCTCAGCGCGGGCGGTTCTCCGGCCGGCCTCGGCCGCGGCGGTTCTCCCGCTGGTGGTCGAGGTTTCCAACGCCGCTCCGCCGCCAATGGCTACGCCCACAACAATTACGGCCATAGTTACGGCCATAATAATTACGGCCACAATAGCTACAGCGACAATAGCTATTGGTATTATAACAACGGACGTTATGGCTACGGAGGCTATGGCTATGGACATTATCGTTACAGCAGCCGGGGGTGGCGCTACCTTTATGGAGTCTACGTCTATAGCGATACCTATGGCTCTAGTAACTGTTATTACGCTTACAGCTATAGGCGGCACAAACGCGTTTTGATTTGTGACGATTACTAAACTTAACCGCTCGCGCGGTAAATCGCCCCGTTGAGGAAATACGGCCAGTCGCGCTCGAAGAACGGCGGGTTGCTTCGGTCGCGCCGGCGGATCGGCCGCGCCTCGCAGACGAAGCGACCTTGGTCGTAGCGGACGAAAATCTTCTCGTCGCGGTCTTGGCGTCGCTCGGCGCGCAGCCGGTAGTCGGTCAGCGGCCCGCCGCGCGAAAGCGGCGCAAGCTCGCCTTGCGCATCGCAAATGGCGCGCGCGCCGCGGCTGCCGCCGCCGCTTTGGATGTAGAAGTCGAGCGCCGTCAGCACCGCCTCCGACACGAGCGCCATCTGCCGCCATTGGACCGCGCGCGCCGCTTCGACCGCGCGGGAGCAAAAGATCCCCTCCGCCTCGATGCGGGCGTTGAGCGCGCGGGCGTCGGCGAGCGCCTTGCGGACGCCTTCGGGCGTTGAGATGAAGCCGGCGGCGTCGCTCATGCGCGCCTGCACTTGGCTTGCGATGGCCGCGGGGATGAGCGCGCCCGCTTTGCGCAAGCCGGCCTCGATCGCCTCGACGCATTCCTCGACGAGTGCGGCGGGGACCTTGGCTTTCGGCGTCCGCGAAAGCGTCGCCGCAGCATGCTCGGCGCATCGAAGCCCGAACACCTGGCCCGAAACGAGCGCGGCGCCGCCCGGCCGCGTGACGCCGTGCGTTCCGGCCGCCTCGCCCGCGGCGTAGCAGCCCTCCAGGCTCGACCGGCCCCAGACGTCGACGGCGATCCCGCCGTTCATGTGCTGGTTGTTGACGGCGAATTCGAGCGGCTCGCGCGCAATGTCCTTCTTGTAGCGGCGATAGAGCTCGATCGACAGCGGGTTCATCTTGCGCAGGCGCTCGATCGGCGTCTCGAAGAGCGCGCCGGCTTTCTCGATATAGGCGCGCACGTCCTTGTCCAGCCGGTCGAGCGAGAAGGGCGCGTCGTCCGCGGCGGGCAACGGGTTGCGGTTGAAGTCCATGAAGACGCGCCGCCCCGCCTTGTTCTCGCAGTAGATCGCGAGATCGACGAGGCTCGATCCGAAATCGAGTATCCGCGTCGAATGGAACGGCCACTGATAGCCCTTGCGGAAGACGTTCGAGGCGACCTCCTGCGTCGTGCGGTAATATTCGGCGAGGAAGTTGCGCTCGCGCCCCTCCGCGTCGAGCGAGAAGATGTGCGGCATCGCCTGGACGTAGGTCCCCGAGAGGTTCCAGGGAAACCCTTCTCGCCGCGTGCCGATGCCGAACTGGCTTTCGGTCAGATTGACCGCCTCGATCCCCGCCTCGAGCGCAAGGCCGAGCGCGCCGAAACATTGGTTGGGATAGACGCTGTCGCGGTAGAGTTCGCCCGGCCCCCCGGCGGCGACAACGATCTTGCCGCAGACGAAGAGCGCGAGGCCGAGCGGATTGCGCTCGCCGCGGCCGGCGGGCCGCATGGCGATAAGGCCGGAAACGCGCTGCGGCGGCCCCGGCTCGACAAGGAGCCGCACGCCGATCGCCCCGGTGACGACCGGCGTCCCGAGCCGGATCGCTTCCTCCGCCAGAACTTTGACCATCAGCCGCGACGTGCGCGGCCCGCAGCTCGTCGCGCGTCCGGCCTCGTCGTGGTCGGTCTGGTAGCGCAGCACCGCGCCCAGGCGGTCCTCGGGAAGCGGCAGGCCCATGAACTGGAGCGACGCGAGCGCGCGCGGCGAGCCGACCGCCTCGACATAGGCCACGTCCTCGTCCGTGGCGCCGCCGGCGCCGAGCGCCTCGGCGAGCGCATTGAAATCGTCGCCACGGCCGCTTCCCGATGCGGCGTGCAGCGTCTGCTTGTCCGATCCGGAGCAGGCGGACGTCCCGCCGAACAGATTTTGTGTGACGACGACGACATCGACGCCGCGGCGCTTGAGTTCGACGGCGGCGCGCAAGCCCGCCGCGCCGCTGCCGAGCACGACGGCCTCGCATCGGTGCACGGGAAGGTCGATCCCGCCGAGGCGCAGGCTGTCGTCCGGCGCGCGCGCCGGCACGCGCTTCGGCAGAGCCACGTCGGTGAGCGAATCGAGGATGGCCTGGCTCAGCTGCGCGTCCACCTTGACTGTCTCCTTCCCGAATTTCGCTGTTGACGGACCTGTCTCGATCGGTTAGGGGTACTTTGTCACGTTCCAATTTGCAAGCTGCGTTTTACCCTGTTGTCCAACAGGTCGGGCGCATTCTCTTGCAATCGAGCTCCCGGCAAGAGAATCTGGAACGTACCAATTCGGTGGAGGAAATGCCCGCCCCGCGAGGACACGAGGAGAGGCTGCCCGGCCGGGTGACGATCGTCGATGTCGCGCGCCAGGCGGGCGTGTCGAAATCGACCGTCTCGCTGGTTCTCGCCGGCAGCGGCCTCGTCGCGCCGAAGACGCGCGAGCGCGTCCAGTCCGCCATGGAGGCGCTCGGCTATGTCTATCATCGCGGCGCCGCCAGCCTGCGGGCCGCCTCGTCCGACCTCGTCGGGCTCGTCATCAGCGATCTCACGAACCCGTTCTTCGCCGAGCTCGCGGCGGGCATCGAGGACGCGCTCTATCGTCTCGGCTTCACGCCGATCCTCGCCAACACCAATGAGGATCCGGAGCGCCAGGCGCAGGTGTTGCGCTCGCTGCGCGAGCATCATGTGGCTGGGATCATCATGAGCCCGGCGCGCGGCACGGACGCCTGGACCTTCGCGCAGCAATGGCCGGAGTCGATGCCGGCGGTCATGACCACGCGCCGGCTCGTCGGCAGTCCCTTGCCCTTCGTGGGTCCGGACAACGCCAAGGGGACGCGGTTGGCTGTCGAGCACCTGCTGCGGCTTGGCCACCGAAGCATCGCGTTTCTCGGCGGCGACCGCTCCACGATCACACAACAGGAGCGATCTTCCGGCTGGCGCGACGCGTTCAACGCCGCCGGGCTCGCCGCCGACGCGGCGCTTGTCGTTGAGGCGCCGCCGACGCGCGCAGGCGGGCGGATCGCTGTCGCCAAGGCGCTTAGTCTGCCCCGGCCGCCGACGGCGGCGCTCTGCTACAATGACATGGTGGCGATCGGCGCGACGCGCGAGCTCGCCGTGCGCGGGATTGCGCCCGGCCGGGACTTCGCCGTAATCGGCTTCGACGACATCGCCGAGGCCGAATATAACGCCCCGCCCCTGACGACGATCAGCGCCGGCACGCGCGAGATGGGGCGGCGCTGTGCCGAAAGTTTGCTCGGCCTCATCCGACGGGAGGACTCGGCCGGACTCTCGTACGCCGGCGAGCCACGCCTCATCGTGCGGGAGAGCTGCGGGGCGAATCTCAAGCAAAGGATGGCCTCATGAGCGCTGGACTTCGCTGGGGCCTCATCGGCGCGAGCACCATCGCGGCCCAGCACATGATCGGGGCGATGCGCGCCAACGGCGGCGAGGTTGTCGCCGTCATGAGCGCCCACCCGGAGCGCGCCAAGACTTTCGCTCAGGATCACGGGATTCGCCGGGCTAGCCACGACCTTGGCGGCCTGCTCGGCGCCGATATCGACGCCGTCTATATCTCCACGACCAACGAGCTTCACCACGATCAGGCGCTGGCCGCGGCGCGCGCGCGCAGGCATGTGCTGTGCGAAAAGCCGCTCGCGCTGAACCTGACCGACGCCCGCGAGATGGTCGCGGAATGCCGCAAGCAGGGCGTCGTGATGGGCACGAACCATCACCTGCGCAACGCGGCTACGCACCGCGCCATGCGCGAGGCGATCAAGGCGGGCAGAATCGGACTGCCGCTGTTCGCGCGCGTATTTCACGCCGTCTATCTGCCGCCGCATTTGCAGGGCTGGCGCATTGAGAAGCCGAGATCGGGAGGCGGCGTCGTTCTCGACATAACCGTGCATGACGCGGACACGCTGCGCTTCGTGCTCGACGCCGAGCCCGAGGCCGTGACCGCAATGACCTCGGGCGCCGGCATGGCGCGTGAAGGCCTGGAGGACGGCGTCATGGGCGTCATCCGTTTCTCCGGGGCGATCCTCGCCCAGTTCCACGACGCCTTCACCACTCGCTACGCGCCGACCGGCTTCGAGGTGCACGGCGAGGAGGGCTCGCTCGTCGGGCGGGACTGCATGACGCAGGCGCCGAAGGGCGAAGTCGTGCTGCGCGCCGAGAAGGGCGAGGAGAAGCTGCCGATCGAGCACGAAAACCTCTACGCGCGCTCGGTGCGCCTCTTTCAGGATGCGGTCGCGGGCAAAGGCGCGCCGGCCGCGACCGGCGAGGACGGGATCAAGTCGCTCGCCGTCGCGCTCGCCGCGCTCGAAGCGGCGCGCTCGGGGCGGGAGACCGCCGTCGATCTCAAGCTTTGAGAGGCGCGATGGCCAGGCCAAGAATCCTCAGCGCCGCCGACGCCGCGAAACTCATTCCCGATGGCGCCATCGTGACCGTCTCGTCGTCGTCGGCGCTCGGCTGCCCGGACGCGACGCTCGCCGCCCTCGGCGCCCGCTTCGACGCCGAGGGCCATCCGCGCAACTTGACGACGCTGCATCCAATCGCCGCAGGCGACATGTGGGGCGTCAAGGGCATTGACCATATCGCGAAGCCCGGCTGTCTCGCCCGCGTCCTGGCCGGTTCTTATCCCTCCGGCCCATCCTCGGCCGAGCCGCCGGCGATCTGGAAGATGATCACGGGCGACGAGATCCCCGCCTACAACGTGCCGAGCGGCATTCTCTTCGACATGCACCGCGAGGCGGCGGGCAAGCGCCCAGGCGTTCTGACCAAGGTCGGCATGGACACGTTCGTCGATCCCGAGCGCGAGGGCTGCGCCATGAACGCCAAGGCCGCCGCGGCGCCGATCGTCAAGCGCGAGCGCTTCGCGGGCGACGAGTGGCTCTTCTTCCCCTCGATCGTGCCGGACGTCGCCATCATCCGCGCGACCACGGCCGACGAGCGCGGCAATCTTTCATACGAGCATGAGGGCGGCATTCTCGGGCCGCTCGACCAGGCGCTCGCCGTGCGCAACAACGGCGGCCTCGTCATCGCCCAGGTGAAGCGGCTCGCCGCCGCCGGCACTTTGCGGCCGCACGACGTCGTCGTGCCGGGCGTGCTCGTGGACGTGATCGTCGTCGCGCCCGACCAGTTTCAGACGACCCACACCCCTTACGAGCCGGCCATCTCGGGCGAAATCTTCCGGCCGCTGTCCTCGTTCGAGACGCCGAAGTTCGACGTCGCCAAGGTCATTGCGCGGCGGGTGGCGCAGGAGCTGCGCGACGGCGACGCTGTCAATATCGGCTTCGGCATTTCGGCCAACGTGCCGCGCATTCTCATCGAGGAAGGCAGGCACGGCGCGGTGACCTGGGTCATCGAGCAGGGTGCGGTCGGCGGCGTGCCGCTGCTCGACTTCCAGTTCGGCTGCGCCTCGAACGCCGAGGCGATCGTTCAGTCGCCGCACCAGTTCACTTACTTTCAGGGCGGCGGCTTCGACCTGTCGCTGCTCTCGTTCCTTGAGATCGACCGCGCCGGATCGGTGAACGTGTCCAAGCTCGGCGTCAGGCCGCACGTCACCGCCGGCGCCGGCGGCTTCGTCGACATCACGGCGCGGGCGAAGAAGATCGTCTTCTCCGGCTATTTCAGCGCCGGCGCCGGCCTCGAGATCCGCGACGGCGCGCTTGCGATTACGAAGGAAGGCAAGGTCAGGAAGCTCGTCAACGCAGTCGAGCAGGTGTCCTTCTCCGGCCCGCGCGCCGTCAGCCAAGGGCAGGACATCGTCTATGTCACGGAGCGCTGCGTGCTGCGACTCGAGTCGGAAGGCGTGACGGTGACCGAGGTTGCGCCCGGCGTCGACCTCAAGACCCAGGTGCTGGCGCAGGCGGAGTTTCCGCTGCGGGTCGCCCGCGAACGCAAGGCAATGGACGCGGCCCTCTTCCGCCCCGAGCCGTTCGGCTTGCAATTGCGCCCGGCAAAGGCGGTCGCGGCATGAGCGCCTTCGTCGAACTGAAGTTCGAGGGGCCGCTAGCGCGGCTCACTTTGAAGCGGCCCGAGAAGCTCAACGCGCTCGATCGCGAGATGATCGAGGCCCTGTTCGACGCTTCGCGCGCGATCGAGACCTCGCGTGAGGCGCGCGTCGCGATCCTCTCCGGCGAGGGCAAGGCGTTCTCGGCCGGCGGCGACATCGCGGCCTGGGGCGGGCTGCCGGCGCTCGACATGTGGCGCGACTGGACGCGCGCCGGACACCGCGCCTTCGAGGCGCTGGCGCGCCTGCGCGTTCCCCTCATCGCCGCGCTGACGGGCCACGCCTTCGGCGGCGGACTCGAGCTCGCGGCGACCGCCGACCTTCGCGTCGCCGAGAAGGGCGTAAGGCTCGGCCTGCCGGAGTCGGGGCTCGGCATGGCGCCGGGCTGGTCGGGCACGCAGCGCCTCGTGCGCCGGTTCGGCGCCTCGACCGTCCGCCGCATGGCGCTCGCCGGGCAGATGTTCACGGCCGAGGAGGCGCTTCCGCTCGGGCTCGTGGACGAGGTCGTCCCCGCCGGCGAGGGTCTGGCGTGCGCCGAGGCGATCGCCAAGGACGTCGCAGAGCGTGGGTCGGTGGCGGTGCAGATCGTGAAGGCGATGATCAACGCCGCGGAAGGCGAGGATAAGGACGCGCCGATCGAGGGGCTGGCGGGCGCGCTCACGGCGACGACAAAAGATCTGGCCGAGGGCGTCGCCGCGTTCCGCGCCAAGCGGGCGCCGCAATTCACTGGTTGCTAGGAGGCGTCCCCATGACCGCGCAAGCCATTATTGTCATCAAGAGTTCGGGCGCAACGCGGTCAAGGACTACACTGAAGAGATAAGGAATCGGGAGCCGCTTTCGGCCCTGTCGACGGCGCCGGACCGCATCCGGCGGGAGAGTGACGACTTGGAGGATAGGATGTTGAAACGTCTCATAGTGTCGGCCGCCGGCGCGGCCGCTCTCTTGACTGCGTCGGTTTCGGCGCAAGCGGCCGACGTCAAGGAAGTCCAAATGCTGCACTGGTGGACGTCGGGTGGCGAAGCGGCCGCGCTCGACGTCATCCGGCAGTATATGAAAAAGGAGGGCTACGCCTGGAAGGACGTGCCGGTGGCCGGCGGCGGCGGCGAGGCCGCGATGACCACGCTGAAGGCGATGGTCGCCGCCGGCAATCCGCCGACCGCGTCGCAGATCCTCGGTTATTTCGCGCTCGACTACGCGGAGGCCGGCAAGCTCGCTGACATCACCCCGCTCGCCGAAAAGGGAGGGTGGGCGAAGGTCATTCCGACCGCGCTGCAAAAATTCACCACCACCAATGGCAAGTGGGACGCGGTTCCGATCAACATCCATTCCGTCAACTGGATCTGGGTCAACAAGGCGATCATGGACAAGATCGGCGGGACCGAACCGAAGAATTTCGACGAGTTCATCGCGCTTCTTGACAAAGCGAAGAAGGCCGGCGTCATTCCGCTCGCGCTCGGCGGCCAGCCCTGGCAGGAGGCGACGATGTTCGACTCGGTCGTCATGTCGACCGGCGGGCCGGAGTTCTACAAGAAGGCTTTCATCGACCTCGACGAGACTGCTCTGAAGTCGGACACGATGAAGAAATCATTCGACAATCTCGCGAAGCTGCGCGGCTATGTCGATCCGAACTTCGCAGGACGCGACTGGAACCTCGCCACCGCGATGGTCATCAAGGGCGACGCGCTGCTTCAGGTGATGGGCGACTGGGCGAAAGGCGAATTCAAGGTCGCCGACAAGGAGCCCGGCAAGGACTACCTCTGCTACCGCTTCCCCGGCACGGACGGGACGGTGATCTACAACACCGACATGTTCGCGTTCTTCAACGTGTCCGCAGACCGCAAAGCCGCGCAAGACGCGCTCGCCGAGGCGACGATGAATCCGAAAGTGCAGTCGGCCTTCAACATCATCAAGGGATCGGTGCCGGCGCGCATCGACGTGCCGGACACCGGATTCGACATGTGCGGTAAGAAGGGCATCGCCGACGTGAAGGCCGCCAACGCGAAGGGTACGTTCCTGGGCTCAATGGCGCAGAACTACGCCCAGCCCCCCGCTATCGGGACGGGCGTCTACCACGACGTGGTGACCAAGTTCTTCCACGGCGAGATCAAGACCTCCGACGACGCGGTGGCGGCGCTCGTCAGGGGGATCAACGCCGCGAAGTGACGACGCCAACCCGCCTCCGTTGACTCGGGGGCGGGCGCCCTCTCGTTGGAACGAATGCGCCCATGACCGACGAACTCACTGTCGCCCCGCTTGTCGAAGTCGCGGAGCCGCGATCGCGTAGTCCTCTGCGGGGGGGCATGCAGGAGATCCTGCCGAAGCTCGTGCTCGCGCCGTCCTTCGCGCTCGTCCTTTTCTTCGTCTACGGCTTCAACCTTTGGACCCTGCTGCTGTCGTTCACCAATTCCAAAGCGTTCAGCAATTTCAATTTCATTGGCTTGGCAAATTACCAAAAACTCTGGACCTGGACTTTCGAAAGAGACCCGCCGTCGAATTGGTATACGGCGATCGTCAATATGGGCCTGTTCGGCGGTCTCTACGTCTTCTTCTGCCTCCTCCTCGGCCTGACGCTGGCGATCCTGCTCGATCAGAAGATCCGCGGCGAAGGGATCCTGAGGCCCATCTACCTCTATCCGCTCGCGCTCTCGTTCATCGTCACCGGCACCGCCTGGAAGTTGTTCCTCGATCCGCGCATCGGGCTCGAAAAGGCAGTCCACGAACTCGGTTGGACGAGCTTTCATTTCGACTGGGTCGTCAACCCACGGATGATGATCTATTGCGTCGCCATCGCCGGCATCTGGCAGACCTCCGGCTTCGTCATGGCGATGTTTCTTGCGGCGCTGCGCGGCATCGACGGCGAGATTCTGAAGGCGGCGCAGATCGACGGCGCATCGGCTTACGCGACGTATCGACGCATTGTGATCCCGATCATGCGCCCTGTCTTCATGTCTGCCTTGATCATTCTCACGCACATGGCGATCAAGTCGTATGATCTCGTCCTCTCCGTCACCGGCAAGAATCCGGGCGGGGCGGCGGAGCTGCCTTCGACCTTCATGTATGACTACACGTTCACCCGCAACCAGATGGCGGTCGGCTCGACCAGCGCAGTGATCATGCTGATGACCATCGCCGCGATCATGGTCCCCTATCTCTATTCCGAACTAAGGGAGAAGCGTCGATGAGCGCTGCCGACGTCCTGAGCGCGGCGCCGGCGCGCGAGCCGACGCGCCATTCGACGGCGACCCGCGTCGTCATTTACGGGCTGCTCGTCCTGTTCGCGGTCATCTACCTACTTCCGCTCGTGGTCATGGTGATGACGTCGCTGAAGCCGCTCGATGAGGTCACCGGCGGCAACATGTTCTACCTGCCGCACGACCTCACCTTCGAGCCGTGGACCAAAGCCTGGGGCACGGCCTGCGTCGGGCTGACCTGCGCCGGGATCAAGGGTTATGTATGGAACTCGGTCAAGATGGTCGTGCCGGCGGTCATCATTTCGAGCCTGCTCGGCGCGCTCAACGGCTACGTGCTGACCAAGTGGCGCTTCCCAGGCCACAAACTCGTGTTCGGCATGATGCTGTTCGCCTGCTTCATCCCGTTCCAGTCGGTCCTCATCCCGATGGCGACCATTCTCGGCAAGCTCGGCGAGTTCGGGCGGACGCTGACCGATTCGATCGGGGTTTCGTTCGGCTTCGGCAACCCGACGGTCAACCTCGTGCTTGTGCACGTCGTCTACGGTCTCGGCTTCACCACCCTCTTCTTCCGCAACTATTATGAGACGTTCCCGACCGAACTCGTCAAGGCGGCGATGATCGACGGCGCCGGCTTCTTCCAGATCTTTCGGCGCATCCTCCTGCCGAACTCGGCGCCGATCTTCATCGTCACCGTCATCTACCAGTTTACAAACATCTGGAACGACTTCCTGTTCGGGGCGACCTTCGCGGCCGGCGAATCGAGCCCGATGACGGTTGCGCTCTACAATATCGTCAACACGTCCACGGGTGTGATCGAGTACAACGTCAACATGGCGACCGCGATCATCGCCGCTGCGCCGACGCTGCTCGTCTATATCCTCGCCGGACGCTACTTCGTGCGCGGCCTGATGGCGGGCGCGGTCAAGGGTTAGAAATGGCTACTCTGGAAATTTCAGCGCTTCGCAAGCGGTTCGGCGCCCTCGAGATCCTCAAGGGCATCGACATCTCGCTTGAGAAGGGCGGCTTTCTCGTGCTGGTCGGACCGTCCGGCTGCGGCAAATCCACCCTCCTCAACACGATCGCGGGGCTCGAATCCATCACCTCGGGCGAGATCCGCATCGGCGGGCATGTCGTGAACGACCTGCATCCGTCGAAGCGCGACATCGCGATGGTGTTCCAGTCCTACGCGCTCTATCCGAACATGTCGGTGGCGGAGAACATGGCCTTCGGCATGGAGATGCGCGGCGTGCCGAAGGCCGAGCGCGAGAAGGCCGTTGCGGGCGTCGCCAAGACCTTGCAGATCGAGCATCTTCTGAAACGGCGGCCGAGCCAGCTTTCTGGCGGCCAGCGCCAGCGCGTGGCGATGGGCCGGGCGCTCGTGCGCCAGCCGCGCGTCTTCCTGTTCGACGAGCCGCTCTCCAATCTCGACGCCAAGCTGCGGGTGGACATGCGGATCGAGATCAAGCGCCTGCATCAGGAGACGGGAACGACAATCGTCTATGTCACGCACGACCAGATCGAGGCGATGACGCTCGCGACCAAGATCGCCGTCCTCAAGGACGGCGAGTTGCAGCAGGTCGGCACGCCGAACGAAGTCTACAATTCGCCCGCCAATCTCTTCGTCGCCGACTTCATGGGTTCGCCGGCAATGAATTTGCTCGATGGCAGAGTCATGCGCGCCAACGGCGCGGCCAGCGTCGTGCTCGAGCGCAAGGATCACCCGCCGATCGTGGTTCCGGCCCCGGCGAGCGCCGACTCGCAGAAGCTCATTGAAGGAGCGAAGGTCATCTTCGGCATCCGGCCGGAGGCGGTGAACGACCGCGAGAGCATCGACCGCAACGCCATGTCGGTCGCCACTTTCGACGCCAAGGTCGAGATCGTCGAGCCGGCGGGCTCGGACACCTATGTCGTCACCCATGTGGCCGGCAAGGAAATGACCGCCCGCATGCGCGCCGACGCGGACGTGCGGGTGGGCGAAAACCACGCCTTCGCGCTCAACCTCGACAAGGCGGTGCTGTTCGATCCGCAGACGACGCGCCGAATCTGACTGGCGCCATGGCGGATAGCGAGAGCGTCGACATCGCCATCATCGGCTCGGGCATGGGAGGCGCCACGCTCGCGGCTGGGCTCGCGCCGACCGGCGCGCGCATCGTCATTCTCGAACGCGGGGAGAGGCTAACGGATAGCGCCGACGCCCGCGACGCGCGCGCCATCTTTCAGCGCGGCGTCTTTCGCCCGCAGGAGGCCTGGATCGACGGCGCGGGCGCCGAGTTCAATCCGGGCGCCTACTATTACGTCGGGGGCGCCTCGAAGCTCTACGGCGCGGTCCTCATCCGCTATCGGGCGCAAGACTTCGCGCCGATCGAGCACGCCGAGGGCGCGACGCCCGGCTGGCCGTTTCCATACGCGGAGCTCGAGCCATGGTATGGCTTGGCCGAGCGCCTCTATCAGGTCCGCGGCGCCATTGGCGAGGACCCGACCGAGCCAATGCATTCGTCGCCCTATCTGCACCCGCCGGTCCCGGACGAGCCGGCGATTGTGAGGGTGCGCGAGCGGCTGAAGCGCGTCGGCCTTCACCCGTTCTCGCTGCCGCTTGGGATCGACATTGAGGCGTGGCTCGAGCGTGCGCCCACGCCTTGGGACGCGTTCCCCGACACCCGCAGCGGCAAAATGGACGCCGAGACCTGCGGCCTCAAGTCCGCGCTCGCGCATTCCAACGTCACGATCCGGACCGGCGCGAAGGCGGAGCGCATCCTCATCGAGCCGGGGGCGAAGCGCGTCAGCGGGCTGGAATATGCGCAGCAAGGCCAGACGCGAACGCTCACCGCCAAGCTCGTCGCAATCTGCGCAGGCGCGGTCAATTCGGCGGCGCTCCTCCTGCGGTCGGCCGACGGCGGCCTCGCCAACGCCTCGGGCTTGGTCGGGCGCAACTTCATGAACCACAATTGCTCGGCGGCGCTGGCGATCGACCCGCGCGCGA
>DATJXI010000239.1:0-2735 GCA_035500275.1 Roseiarcus sp.
CGAGAGCTTTCTGTCGCGCGCCCGCCGCCGCGTGATAGAAGGGCGCCAAAGCGATCTCATTCGTTCAATCCTGAAGCCGATTCACGCGGTTCCGTCCGCACGAAGCGCGCTTCGCGGCTCAAGAGTCCAAGATGCCCAAACCCGTTATTCCCCATGATGCCTTCGTTTTCGTCGGCAACGGCCGCAAGGCGTTGTTTCTGCGCAACGCCGGCGATGAGAAGTTCGCCAATTTCGTGACCGAGCGTGTCTTCGTCGACGAAGAGAACCCGCCCACCCACGAGCAAGGAACGGATCGCCCCGGCCGCGGGTTCGCGAGCGCCGGTACGACCCGACGCAGCGCCATGGAGACCACAGACTGGCACGAAATCGAGGAGCATCGCTTCGTCCAGCGCGCGTCCGAGGCGCTGGAGCGTCTCGTGAGCGAGCGCGCTGCCCCGGCGCTCATCATCGCCGCCCCGCCGCGCACGCTGGCCGACTTGCGCAACGCGCTTCCCCCCGGGGTGAGGGCGAGAATCGTTCTCGAAATCAACAAGGATTTCACCAAACACCCCGTGTGGGAAATCGAGCGACACATCGTCGCATCGCTGGCGGACTAATGATGCAATCGTCTTTTCGCACACCGGAGGCGGGGCATGTCCGACGATGAGGTTATCCGGCAGAACGTTCTCGAAGACTTGAGATGGTCGCCGCGCGTCAATGCGACGCACATCGGCGTCGCGGTTCGCAATGGTGTCGTCGAGCTGACGGGCCATGTCGAGACGTTCGCAGAGAAGTTGGAAGCCGAGCATGTCGCACTCTCCGTAAAGGGGGTCAAAGGCGTGGCGGAGGAGATCGGGGTCAGGCTTCCGAGCGAAAAGAAAACGAGCGACAGCGAACTCGCGGACCGCGCCGTGCGTCTCTTATCCTGGGATGCGCGCCTCCATGGCGACACGATCAAGGTCAAGGTGGAACATGGCTGGGTCACCCTCGCCGGACAGGTGCGCTCGTCGGGTGAGCGGGACTGTGCGCTGTCCGACGTCAAGAGGCTTTCCGGCGTTGTCGGCATTACCAACGAGATCACGCTGCGGCGGGCGGCCACGCCGGACGACGTCAGGGGCCAAATCGAGGATGCGCTCAATCGCCAGGCCTTGCTGGAGGGCGCCATCATCCAGGTTTCCATGCAAGACGGCACGGTCATCCTGAGCGGCAACGTCCATTCGTGGGCCGAGCGAGCCGCGGCGCGCCGCATCGCGTGGGCCGCGCCCGGTGTCAATGACGTCATCGACAATTTGCGCATCGTCTCTCGCTGAGACGTTTGCGGAGGCCTTGGCTAGACCCTCGTAAGCGCGTCCCGGAGGTACGCGACCGCGTTCTTGAGGACGAAAATCTTGTTGTAGTCGCTCTCGGGGATATTGATTTTCGTCCGCGTGTGAATGGCCGTGACGAGGTTGACGAAATCCATAGAATCGAGGTCGAAGGCCTCGCGGATATCGTCTTCATCGCGGGCCGTGGCGGGATCCGCCTCGGGGGCGATGTCGCAGATGAGCTGCAAGATGAGCGCTCTGATTTCGGCGTCGGTCATAGGTTTTTGGGCTCCTGCAGTCGCCGCGCGATCGAAACGAGGAACAGGCCTCCGATATGACCATCGGTGACCCGGTGATCGGCGGCAAGAGACAGACTGACGAGCATGCGGGGCTCGACCCGCCCGTCGACCACCCACGGACGCAGGGCCGCCCGGCCAAAGCCGACGAGGGCGACCTGCGGCGGATAGATGATTCCGGTCACCGTTTCCGCGCCGCGGTCCCCGACGTTCGTGACGGTTACGGTCGGCGAGGTCAGCTCCGAGCTGCGCAGGCCGCCGCGGCGCGCCCGTTCGACTAGGTCGCGCATCGCAGCCATCAGATCGGAGAGCGGGCGCTGATCGGCGTCGCGGATCGCGGGCGCGATCAGCCCGCCGCCGCGCAACGCGATTGCCCAGCCGACGTGCACGGCCGGCGCCGCCGTGAAGGCGCCGTTCTCGTACGCGCCATTGAATTGCGGCCACTCTCGCAAGGCGAGCGCCGACGCTTTTAAGAACAACACAGCGGGCAGGATGCGCTCCGGGGGCGGACGCTCCAAGTTGAACCGCTCCAGCCACTCCATGGCGGGAGAGAGGTCGACGGTCTCGGTGAGGTAGTAGTGCGGGATTTCGCGCTTCGAACGGGCCATTGCGGCGGCGATCGCCTTGCGCATCTCGGCGAGGTCGAGGCCTTTTTTCGCCGGCGGCGCGGGGGCCGGACGACTGGCCGCGGCCTCGACGTCGGCGAGGCGGATCGCGCCGTCAACGCCGGTCCCTTTCAGATTTGATAGTTCGACATGGATCGCGGCCGCTCGCCGGCGCGCGGCTGGCGTGACGCGCAGGCGCGCTCCCGCCGGCGCGCTCCCGCCGGCGCGGGTGGCCCTGAAGGTGTAGCAAGGGGGCGGCTCAGGACCGGCTCTGCGGCCTGCTGCGACGGTTGAAGCGCTGGGGGCGAAGGCGGCGCTCCGGCGACCGTCTCAGCCACGGCAATAGGCGGCGTCGGTGCTGGCTGAGCGGCTCCTGTGCCGTTGACCTCGGCCAGAACGGTTCCGACCGGCACGCGCTGGCCCTCGCCGACGAGCAGTTTCGAGACCACGCCGTCGAGGAAGATTTCGACGTCGATGGCGCCCTTTTGGGTCTCCACTACCGCGACGATGTCGCCCGACCGGACGCGGTCGCCGACCTTGACATGCCATTC
>DATJXI010000240.1:0-2158 GCA_035500275.1 Roseiarcus sp.
GTGACGCGTCCGCTCGACCTCGATCCAGAGCGGGCCGAGCGGGTCGACCGGTCGCACTACGCGATCGTGGACATCGGCTCGAACTCGGTCCGGCTCGTCGTCTACGACCAGCTCGGCCGCGCGCCGATGCCGCGCTTCAACGAGAAATCGCTCTGCCGGCTCGGCGAGGGCCTGGCGGAAACGGGCGCCATCGCGCAGGAGAACTTCCGCCGGACCATCGAGGCGACGCGGCGGTTCCGCGCCATCGCCGACGCGATGGGCGTCGCCCGCATCGACGCGACCGCGACCGAGGCGATCCGGCGCGCGTCCAACGGGGCCGACCTGGTCGCCGGCATCGCCGCGGAGAGCGGGCTCAAGGTCCGCATCCTCTCGGGCGCCGAGGAGGCGCGCTACGCGGCGCTTGGCGTCGTCTCCGGCTTCTTTCGGCCGATCGGCACGGTCGGCGACATGGGCGGAGGCAGCCTCGAAGTCTCGGAGGCGATCGACGATAAGGTCGGGGACCGCTGGGTGAGCATGCCGCTCGGCGCGCTGCCGGTCGAGGCGATGATGGCGGAAGGCAATGCGTCGGCGAAAAAGGGCGTGGACGAGATTCTGCGCGGGCATTTGTCGCCAGCGCTGGGTCGGCCCGTGTTCTTTCCCGTCGGCGGCGGCTGGCGCTGCCTCGCCAAGGCGCACATGGAGCAGGTGGACGCGCCGGTCAAAGTCGTCCACGGCTATTCGCTCGACGCCGAGACCGCGCGCGCCTTCGCCAAGTCGATTTCGCGCATGACGCCCGCCAAGCTCGCCGAGACGCCGGGCGTCTCGGAACGCCGAGCGCGGACGCTGCCGGCGGCGGCGCTGGTGCTCGACCGCGTCCTGAAGCGTCTCGCGCCGGAGCGGGTCGTTTTCTCGGCGCTTGGGTTGCGCGAGGGGCTCCTCTATTCGCAGCTGAGCAAGCCTGAGCAATATCTTGACCCGCTGGTCGAGGGCGCCCAGCTCATCGGCCTGCCGCTCGCACGCGTGCCGGATTTCGCGCCCGAACTCGTCGCTTGGACAGCCAACCTCTTCCCGGGCGAGACGCCGGCCGAGACGCGTCTCAGGGTCGCCGTCTGCGCGCTCTCGGACATCGCCTGGCGCGACCCGCCGGACCTCCGGGCCGAGGAGAGTTTCCGGCGGCTCTTGCAATTCCCCTTCATCGGCCTCGACCACGCCGAACGGGTGTTTCTGGCGGCCTCAGTGCACGCGCGCTACGTGGGGCGCTCCGACGCGCCCTGGCTCGCGCCGGCGATCAACCTACTCTCGACCACGGCGCAAAGGCGCGCGCAGATTCTGGGGCGCGCCATCCTGCTGGCCTACCGATTTTCCGGCAGCGTGGCTTCGGTGCTCGCGACGGCGCGGCTCAACATCGAGCCGGATTGCGTGCGACTCGAGGTCGCCTCGGCCGCCCGCGCGCCGGACAGCGAGGTCGTGAACGATCGGCTCAAGCTGCTGGCCGCCGCCATCGGCGTGCGGCGGAGCGAGATCGTCGCCACTGACGCCCAGGCATGAGCTGTCGCCGGAAGCGCAGCGCACAACGGAGATAAAATCGCAACGATCCTCGGCAACCCCGCGATGATCAAAGCCTACAAGGCGGGCATTCCCGGCAACGGCAAGCCGTTTCCCGACGGCGCCAGGATGGCGAAGATCCATTGGACGGCGAAGAAGGCTGAGGACCAGCCCAATGAGCCGACAGTGCCAGGCGCGTTGCATGACGTCGACTTCATGGTGAAAGACCGCAAGAGGTTCGCCGACAGCGGCGGGTGGGGATACGCCGAGTTCGAGTATGACCCCGCGTCCGATACGTTCAGGCCTGGCGACGAAAATGACTCGCCGCCGCAGGAGCACGACGCCAAATGCGGGTTCGCCTGCCACAGGATCGTGGAGGCGAAGGACTACGTTTTCACCGCCTACCCGAAGCGGTGAGCGGCCATGCCTAAGCTTGCGATCATCGGCGCGCTCGACCGGCGGGCGGGCGATCATTGCGGCGATCGTCCCCTGGGAATTGAGCCGTTCAATGCGCAGTCCTCGCTCCCCTCGATGACGACGTCCTGCGGCCCGCGGACGAAGTAGCGAATCCCAGCCCATTCGATGCGGCGCGTGAGCGGCGCGCCGGCGGCTGAGAGCGCGTGCAGAAAATGCC
>DATJXI010000241.1:0-15017 GCA_035500275.1 Roseiarcus sp.
CTCGCTCGCCTGGGCGGGGCCGATCGAAACCACGACGACCTCGGTCGCCTTGCCCGCCTCCTTCTGGCGCAGCGCTTCCTCGACGGCGATTTCGTCGAACGGATTCATCGACATCTTGACATTGGCGAGCTCGACGCCCGACCCGTCCGCCTTGATGCGGATCTTGATGTTGTAATCGACCACCCGCTTCACGGGTACGAGAATCTTCATGAGCGGGGCGCCTCCGCCCTGTCGCCTTCGACCTTGGCTGTCGCGCCCGTGATGAAATTGGCGAACACGTCCCGAATTGAAGTCTTCGGATTGAACCCGAACCAGTCTTGCAAGACGGCGTCAGGAGAGAGCCTGTCCAGGCTCGCGGTCATTTGCGCTTCAAGCTTGGTCGCCATCGCCGTCTGCATCGGACGCAGATCGGGCAACCCCATGAACTCTCTCGCCTCGGCCGGCGTGCAGTCGACCTCAACCGTCACTTTCATCTGTCCAAGGCTCCCATCGTGCCCGCTTCGCTGCGCGGCGCGGACTGTCTCCGCGCCGCTCACCGCGCATGTGGTCTCGCCGCACGTGAATTGTCGAACCAGGGTTCAGGACTTCGGTTGGTCCGCCCCTCCGGCCTTCTCGAAACTCGCGCGAAGCTCCGCGATGCTCGCCACGATTCTGTCGCTGGCGATCTTGAGCGCCTCGGCCTGCGACTTACTGACCTGGTCGGCGATCTGCTTCGTATGATCGACCGCCGCATCGAATGCCTTGCGCGCCATTTCGCTCTGCTTGGCGAGAATCTGTTGCGGATCGCCGCTCGGCTTGAAGTTTCGCGCCATGTCGAGAGCTTCGCGAAACGCGGATTCGACCATCTCTTTCTGTTTCGTCGCCACGGATTTCAGCCCGTCCGAGGCGACCAGGGCAGTCTGCGTGAGGGCTTCGAAATTCTTGCGGTGCGTCTCGACGAGCTTGTCGACGTCGACCTTCGGAAGTCCGAGGTCGGATCCGAATTGCCTCACGATATCGACGAACGATTGCGTTTCCTTTGTCATGTCTTCACTCCTGTGTTGAGCCGACGGTTCGACGTCCTGTCGAACGCTCGGCATGCTGCGCTAATGCAACCCCAGACCATGCTGGACTACATAGAGACCGAGGCCAGCCAAGCCGCCGATGAAGGTTCCGTTGAGGCGGATGTATTGCAGGTCTCGGCCAATATTCAGCTCAATGATATTGACCATCTGATCGATGTCCCACGATCGGATTTGATCGGTGATGAATCGCGCGATTTCCCGCTTTTGACTTTGAACGAATGTCTGCAGGACCTTCACCATCCCGGCGTTGATTTCGGCCCGCAGGCGCGGCTCTTGCGCGAGCTTGCGGCCGAGGTCGGTGAGAAATCGGCCGAAGTGGAATTCCAGAATTGAGTTCTCGCTCTGCGCGTCCTTATCGAGGAAGCGCCTGACGCTCAGCCAGAGATCCTCGGCGAGATCCCTGATCTCAGGGCGAGCCAGCAATTCTCGTTTCAGCATCTCTGCCCTGTCGGCGTATTCCGGCGAGGAGTCCAGCTTCTCGACAAAATCTTGGACGAACCGGTCGAAGTCGCGACGCAGGGCATGGTCGGGATCGCTCTGCGCTTCGTGGATGAAATTTGAAACCAAGGTGACCAATCGCCGCAGCACGTAGGCGTCCGCGCGAAACAGATTGAATAGCGAAGGCAGTTCGCCGCGTATTTTCTCTCGAGCCGCCTCCTGTGTCTGCTCGTCGCGCAGAAGCCGATCAAGTCCGATGAGAATTTCATCGAAAATGCGCTGGTGGCGCTGGTCGTCGACCAGGGCCGAAATCAGCTTGGCCGCAAGGGGGGCCAATTCCAGCGCCTCGATCTGCTCGACGACATGTTGCGCCATGAACGACTGCAGCCCGGTTTCCTCGACGGCGGACAAAGCCTGCGGCAGAAGCCGCAGCGCAAATCGCGACAGCGACAGGCTCCGTTCCTCGTCGGCCAGCCAGTCTGCACCCGCCGCAGCGAAGTCGACGGATTTCAGCTTTTGCTCGATCGGATCGGGGGCAAGAAACTGTTCTTCCACGAAGTCGCCGAAGCTTTCGGCGATGCGCTCCCGGTTGCTCGAGATGATCGCGGTGTGGGGAAGAGGAATGGCGCAGGGATGGCGGAACAAGGCGACCACCGCATACCAGTCGGCAAGTCCGCCGACTGCCGCCGCCTCCGCCCAGGCGGCCACGTAGCTGAGGCTCCAATGACGGCTCGCCAGCAGCCTGGCGGCAAAGGCGACGACGACGCTGAAAGCCAGCAGCGCAGTCGCGACGACCTTTATACGGGCCAAATCTCTCGCCCGCTCCAGGTCGGTTGAAGAGCGCGCGAACGAGGGCGAAAGCCTCGATGGCGGAACGAGGATCGGCGCGGACGAATCCATTTCACGCCTCGCCGACGAACTGCTGGAAGAGCTTTGCTGTTTCGCGCGGCATCGTGACGATGAAGAGATGGCCGCACGCCATCACTTCGAGCCTGGAATTCGGAATGAGCCTCGCCAGGATCTGACCATTCACCATCGGCACGATCGGATCGTCATGACCCATGACCACGAGCGTCGGCTGTTTCAGGGAGTGCAGCCACAAGACGCTCGTCCAACCCGCCAGAGCCAGCAGTTGGTAGAGATAGCCGGTGTTCGAGGCCCCCTTCATGTTTTCCGCGTGCTCATGAATGCGGCTCGGATCCTCGCGAAGATTTCCTCCGTAGATTTCCGCGGCGATCGAGTGTAGATAGTCCGTATCGACGTACCGGCGCGGGCTCGCCATCTTCCACAGCACCGACAATTTGCCCGGCACCATGATCACCCCAGGAGCCGTCGCCGCCAGGATCAGCCTCCGGCAAACTTGCGGATATTGATGCGCAAATTGCTGGGCGATGCCGCCGCCCCAGGAGACGCCCGCGACATCGATCCTGTCATAGCCGAGCTGGCGCATCAGTCCGGCGGCCCAGCGCGCGACAGTCGACGGACGATAAGGTAGTTTCGGCAGAGGCGAGCCGCCGACGCCGGGGATGTCGAAAGCAACCGTCTCGACGTCGCCCATCTCGCGCATGAAGGGTTCGGCCAGTTCGACATTGGCGCCGATGCCGTTGAACAGGAGAAGCGGCGGACGGTCCTTCGCGCCGGGCTTGACGGAGACCCAAAGATCCTGTGCCTCGACGCGCACCATGCGAGCGTTCATCGGGCGGCCGTCATTTCGGGCCAATTCATTCCGTTCATCAAGGCGCGCTGCTTCTGGCTCACGCATTGAACACATAGGTTCCGGGCGCCGGTTGGCCTGGCGGAAACTCCGCGTTGCCCAAGGCGCGCGGCGCCGCGACCTTGTCGCCCGAGCGGGTTGACAGCCATTGGCTCCAATGCGTCCACCAGCTTCCTGACTGCTTGGCCGCGCTTGCCGCGAACGCCTCCGGGTCGGGCGAGCTCGCCGGCCCGGTCACGAATGTCGCCTTGGGATTTCCCGGGGGATTGAGGAGGCTCTGCAAGTGGCCCGCGTTCGACAGGACGAACGTCGTCCCTTCCCCCAGAATCCTGGCCGTCTGATAAACGGACTTCCATGGCGTGATGTGATCGGTCGAGCCCGCGGCGACATAGGCGTCGACCTTGACCTTCCCCATGTCGACCGGCGTTCCCGAGATTGTCAGGGCGCCTGGATTGCGGAACGGATTGGTATTGATCAGGTCCAGATAGTCCGAGTGGAGGCGCGCCGGCAACGAGGTCGTATCGCTGTTCCAGTAGAGGATGTCGAAGGCGGGCGGCGCGTTGCCGAGGAGATAGTTATTGACCCAATAATTCCAGATGAGATCGTTCGGCCGCATCCAGGCGAACACTTTCGCGAGATCGCGGCCATCCAGCACGCCGCGAAGTTGGGAGGTCTTCCGGGCGGCTTCGACAGTTTGCGGCGTGATGAGCGCGCCGAGCGCCGTATCTTCGACTGTTGAAGGATCGAGCGTACAGACCGCAAGGATGAGATTTTTCACCTTGGACTCGCCGCGGCCGGCCTGCCATGCCGCATAGGCTGACGACGTGATCCCGCCCGAACACGCCCCAAACACCGAGACATCCGCGCTGCGCGCGATGTCCCTCACGGCGTCGACGGCTTCATCGACGGCTTCCACATAGGTATCGAGCCCCCAGTCGCGCTGTTCGGCAGTCGGGTTTCGCCAGCTGATGCAGAAAACCTGAACGCCTTCGCGCAGCAGGAACTGGATCATGCTCTTGTCGGGAGACAAATCCAGCGAATAGAACTTGTTGATTTGCGGTGGAACGATGAGGACCGGGCGCGCCCAAACCTCCGCCGTCATCGGCTTATACTGAATGAGCTCGAAGACCTCGGTGCGACACACCACCGTCCCGGGGGTGGTCGCGAGGTTCTTGCCCACCTGAAACGGCTTGGAGTCGACCTGCGACGGCATGCCGCCGTTCCTGACGAGGTCTTCAAAGTAGTTTTTCAGTCCCGACCAGAGGCTTTCTCCCCCCGTATCGACCAGCTTCTTCAGAGCGGCAGGATTCGAAGCCAAACCGTTCGTCGGGGACAGCGCATCGACGAGGATGTCCGAGATGAGCTTGGCGCGCGCGCGGTCCTGGTCGTCGAGGTCGACCTTGTCGACGAAGGCATGGATCGCATCGCCCCAGGCCAGGTAACTCTGAAGAAGCTTTTGGTGCAGGCCGCTGGTTTTCCAGGCGGGATCGTTGAAGCGTTTGTCCCCCGGCTGCGCGGCCCGCGCGCTTTCCCCGGCGACAATCTTGCCGAGGTCGCCCATGAACGAGAACCATTGCTTGACCGCGATTTCCGGCTGGCCAATCGCCGCTTTGAAGACGGTTTGCGCGGCGTCGACAAAGTCTCGGCCGCGCAGGCCGACCATCGGATTGAGCGCCAGAGTGTGCTTCACTGCCTCATCCGCGATCGCGTCTGCCGCGGCCGGACCATCTTCGGGACCCTTTACCATCGCATCCTCCCCCTACCCGGCTGTCATTCGCGGGACCAGCAACGCCAGGGCTTCCGCGATCAGGGCAGGCTTGTCGCTGTTCTCGATCTCAATGGTGTTCCTGGTCTTGACGAGAAGCTGGCCGTCTTTCTTTTCCTCGACGTTATCCAGGACGACCCGCAATCGGACACGTCCGCCCGCCGGCACCGGGGCCAGAAAGCGCACCTTGTCCAGGCCATAGTTGAAGCCGGCCGCCGCGTCCGAGGGAACGACGCCGACATCGAGCGACAGCGGACCGATCAGCGACAGCGTGAGATAGCCATGCGCGACCGGACCGCCGAAGGGACTTTCCCGTTTGGCGCGTTCGACATCGACGTGGATCCACTGGCGATCGCCGGTGCAGTCGGCGAACTCGTTGATCCGCTCCTGCCCCACGACCATCCACTCGGACACGCCGAGCTCGCTGCCCACGCGGTCCTTCAGGTTTGACATCGTCAGCTCGGTCATCGTCATCCTCTTCCGGAATCGCGGGCCTTGCGCGCTCGTCACGCGACAAACGACGGTGGGCTACTCGTCCTGCGTGTAACGCGTTCGCAGGAGCTTCT
This sequence comes from Roseiarcus sp., assembly GCA_035500275.1. GTDB lineage: Bacteria > Pseudomonadota > Alphaproteobacteria > Rhizobiales > Beijerinckiaceae > Roseiarcus. Next base: position 5,548 of record DATJXI010000241.1, read on the forward strand.
TGTCGATCTTGCCCACGCTCGTGCGGTCGAGCTGATCGACGAACAAAATGGTTTGCGGCACGCCGAACTTCGAAATGACGCCCGCGTCCACAAAGCCGCCGACATGGGCCTTGATCGCATTCTCGGTCGGCGCCTCGTCGGCCTGGTAGTCGCGAACAACGAGCGCCACCGGGCGTTCGCCCCACTTCTCGTCCTTGACGCCGATGACGGCGGCTTCTTTCACGCCGGGGGCTTTCATGATGATGTCTTCGAGCTCGAGCGACGAGATCCATTCGCCGCCGCTCTTGATCACGTCCTTGATGCGGTCGGTTATCTGCAGATAGCCGTGCGGCGACATGTTGGCGATGTCGTTGGTGTGCAGGTATCCGCCATGCCAGAGGTCCTCTGAGGCCGATGGGTTCTGGTAATATCCCTGGGTCAGCCATGGCGCGCGCACGACGATTTCGCCGGACGCTTTGCCGTCGTGCGCGACATCCTTCATGTCGGAATCGACGACCCGGATGTCCACCAGGGGAATGGGGCGTCCGGTCTTGGTCCTGAAGTTCACTTCGTCGTCAGCGACGCCGCTGAGCATCGAGGCCTTGAGATGCGCCAGGGTGAGGACCGGGCCCGTTTCAGACATTCCATAGCCGGTAAAGATATCGATGCCGCGCGCCATCGCGCGCAAAGCAAGCATCTTGGGCAGCGCCGCCCCTCCGATCACCATCGTCAGGCCGCTGAGATCCGTGTCAGCGCTCGCCGGGGCGTCCAGCAACATTAGCAGGATCGTCGGCACGCAATGGGTGAAGGTCACGCCCTCGTTCTTGATCAGCTTCAGCAGCAGATCGGGAAGATAGCGCCCCGGATAGACCTGCTTGGCGCCCGCGGCGGTCGCGGCATAGGGAAACCCCCAGGCATGGACATGAAACATCGGGGTGATCGGCATGTAGACGCTTTCGCTGTGAAAGCGCCCCTGCTTGGGCGCCATTCCGAACGCCGCGAGTTCGCTGATCGTGTGCAGCACCATCTGCCGATGGCTGAAATAGACGCCCTTCGGCGCCCCGGTCGTCCCGCTGGTGTAAAACGTCGTGGCCTGCGTGTTCTCGTCGATATCGGGGAAGTCGTATTCGGGCGAAGCCGCCGCCAGCATGTCTTCATAGTGACCGGCGACCCCCTCTTCACGCAGGACGTAAGACTCGTTGTCCGACATGACGACAATGGTCCTGACCTTGGTCAGGCGCGGCCGAATCTCTGCGAGAAGGCCGAGGAATTCGTCGTTGACCAGAAGGGTCGTCGCGCCCGCATGCTCGATCGTGTAGATGATCTGTTCATGCGACAGACGCACGTTTACCGTCTGCAGGATCGCGCCCATCATCGGGACGGCGAAAAACGCTTCCAGGAACCGATGGGTGTCCCAATCCATCACGCCGACCGTGTCGCCGGGGCGGACGCCCAGTTCTTTCAACCCGCCCGCCAGACGGCCGACGCGGTCGCGCAGCATGTGATAGGTGAAACGCTTCTGATCGCGGTAGACAATCTCCTGATCCGCTGCATGCAGCATGGACGAATGGAGGAGGTGCTTGATCAGCAGAGGAAACTGATATGCGGAGGCGGTAACGTCGATGAGTCTGCCCGACACGGTTTCTTCCCTCTCTTCGCCGTCTTGATGGTGTGGCGCGACGTGACGCGTGAGCGCCGCCGCCGCCGTCTTTCATGGGGGTCGCGCGTGCGGGCTCCCCCAAGAACATATGCCGATTTCGGCAGGCCGGCGTAAGGTTCTCTTCGGCCAATCATGAGTTTCTTTCGGCCATAGCGCGCGACAGGGGCAATCGCCAAATCGGATCCGGATGGGCCATATAGGGAGCATGATGCGATCGGGTCGAACCGTCGTCGTTAGCCGCAGGGCGTGATCTCTTCTCCATGGCGCTCGCCGCGACGACGGGAAGGCCGCAGGGGAGCCGGGTGCAAAGCGACGGCGGCGACCCCTGCTTCCTCGACAAACTTCCCGTTCGCTGGTCGCCGCTTCCCGGTTCCTACGCGTCGAGCTCGCATTCTCTCCTGTAAGCTCCATGTTTCCGCTCGCCGGAATGATCGCTATTCGGCCGGATGATGACAGGGTTGCGTTCTGTCACGGCAGCGGCGGCGCCCGCCGGACGGTTCATCTGCTTCATCGCCGGACGAATCGCGCGCCGCCCGAAATTTCCGCGGAAATTTCTTGCGGGTTATCGACAACTCGGTGTGATTCATGGGTCTTAAGCGGAGGGTTATATATCATAGTCGTTTTGTTGATTTGCGTCCTGTCGATAGGGGATTGGCGAATTTGTCTCCTTGGGCTGAGCAAGTCATTGAAAAGGCGCAAAACGGCAATGGGCAGCTCTTGCAAGGAGTTGGCATGGATTTGGGGTCGGCGCCCCATATGCTTGGCGCCGGCGCCGCTCCGGCTTGGGATCGGCGCCGATCGGGCGGGCGCGGCGACGTCGTCAGCGGTGGATGCGTTCGACGTCAAGGTTCGCTGGTCTGCCCCGAGTTCAGTGAGCGCCTGACCTCTTGCGGCGAAGCGTTGTTCCAGCGTCGAAAAGCATGGCGAAAATTCGCTGTCTCGCTGAAACCCAGAGCGTGCGCGATATCGTCGACCGTCATCTCCGTATCGCGCAGATATTTTATCGCCACCTCGGCCCGCAGCTGGTTGAGGAGGTCGCGGAACGATGTGTCTTCGTCGCGCAATTTCCGTCGCAGCGTGCGCACAGGGACGCCGAGATGCGCGGCGACATGGTCCAGGCTGGTGTTTCGCCCCAAGGTCGCGAGTAGAAAGGAGCGCACCTTTCCGGCGACGCCAATCCGGTTCTGCAATCGATCGTGCAGGTCATCGCAAAAAGCGACGACCGACGCGTAGGTGATTTCGTTGCCGAATTGCGGGGAGCCGTTCAGCCAGTCCGCGTCAAACAAGAAGCAGTTTCGCGGCTGCCCAAAACAGACCTGGCATCCGACCGCTGTCCTGTATTGCTCTTCGGGCTCGGGAGCCGCAAACGTCACTTCAAGGGCCAAGGGGTAGAACCCCGATCCCATGATGTTGCGGTGGAGCGAGACAAGGATGCCAAATTGCGTTTCGACGATGAAACGATAGAGGCGAGCATCGACCGCCGGATGCGGCAGCGGGTCAATGGTCCAATCCGCGCGGCCTGCTTCCTCATGGAATTGAAGTTTGACAACGGGGGTCGCGAGCTGGTGATACTTGACAGTGAAATGCATCGTCTCACGGAAATTCATGCTGCTGAGGATGGCGAACCCGTACATTCCATATGCCGAGACGTGGGTCTTCAAACCCGTCTCGAAGGCGAAGTGGGGAGTGCGCGAAAGCTGGACGGCGTTTCGATAGGATTCGATGACCTGGTTCACAGAGACCTGAGTCGTCGGCGATCGCAAATCGCTCGGCGAAAGTGAGGTCCTTCGGAGCGCGTCGGCGACCGGCACGCCCTCGGCCGCAAGGGCCTCCACGACGATCGCAATTTTCGCCGCCGGGTAGATCTTTTGTTCCCATCCGATCTCAATCATGACGTCGCTATCCCCCGTCGACATCGCGACATGATTGGAGACGGCGATTTTGCCGATCGATCGTCGACGTTAGGCGCATTTTCCATTTGAGATCGATGCGCAAACAATTGCCGCATGCGCGCCCAACTGTGCTTCAAAGTCATCGGGTCGAGCGCCAGCCCCATTGCTGCCCCGCCGGGGTGTATGAGGTTGTCTATGCCGACGAGGCCTCAAAATCGGATCCGCGACTCGTGATGCACGCACAAAACTGCGTCCATTGCAAAACCTGCGACATCAAGGACCCCGCCCAGAACATCGACTGGACGACGCCCGAGGGCGGCGGGGGGCCGAACTACGAGGCGATGTAGGTGTCGAGGAGAGAGTTGAGGCCATAAGCTTGGCACTCTGGCTTCATATGCGGGACCTTACTCAAGAGTCGCCTGCGCTTGAAGTGTCGGTTGCGCCGATCGACCCGGGCGCGCGATTGAAGGCCGGTTTGTCGAGCAGAAAGCGCAACTTGTCGCCCCTCGCGAAAAGCCCGCGAGAGTTCGTTGCACTCCCCAAAGCGGCGATAACCAACTCACTTGACCAACCCGAGTTCACGTGCGCTAGCAATGGCCTGAACACGACTCGCCACTCCGAGCTTTGAATAGATGTGCTTCAGGTGAAACTTAATCGTGTTTTCCGAAACGAACAGCCGACTGGCCATTTCCTTATTCGAGACGCCGTTGGCAAGAAAGATCAGAATTCTTTGCTCTTGGTCCGTCAGCGGCTTGAGTAGGAGTGGCAACGTTGATTTTGGTGCGTCGATACGTTCACCGGAGGCGCGCAGCAACCGCTCGACAAAGGACCTATCCGTCTCCAGCGGCACCTTGCGGCCGCCGCTATCCACGTGGTTCTTGAATTCTTCGCCCAACATTTCCAACACGTCGCCGCCTTCATCGAGAAAGCAGCGCACATAGCCGCCGGGCGCTGCGAGTTTCAACGCTTTGCCGAGGCTCCGCTGAGCGTGGTTGCGCTCACCCATTCGATAGTGCAATTGGGCATCCAGCAGATTTAGCTTGACTTGGCGAAATGGACGGTGTCGCCGTCGAACGAACTCTGCTTTCAGCAGTTTCTTGGCCAAGTCCGAGGTCCCGCAATGGATCGCCAGCCGAATCCGTCCCAGTGTCTCCCCCTCGAGGTCCTCAGAAAATTGCAGCCATTCCGGTTCGGCCGCCATCTGATGCGCCATCGCCGCCGCGATCGCCTCAGCCCGTTCACGGTCGCCGCACAAAAGCGCGCGCCGCGCGCGTTCCCAGCCCAGCGTGCGCAAGAAGCGAGGCCAGTCGTTCGCATAGCCTATCGCCTCGGCTTGCTCGATTCCCGCCAGGGCCTCGGACGACCGGCCGCGGATGTCGTGGATGCGCGCCATAGACAGATGAGCCACCGCCTGAAAGTCCAACACGGCGGACTCCAAAATAATGTCTTGATACTGCCCGAAGACCGATTCGGCTTCAACGAGCGCGTCGGCCTCGTAGAGCGCCCAAAGATAGCAAGACGCCAAAGCCGCTACCGCGTGAGAGCGATCCACATGCTTACGCTGCTTGCTCATTGCTGACTCGAAGCGGTTCAGGGCATCGCCGAGGCACCCCTGCTCCAGCAGGTTCACGCCGGCAATCGCAACCGTATATCCTTGGCTGAACTCAGCTCGGCCACGTTCGCCCTGCATGCGCGCGACCGCCACACAATCGCGCACGCCTTCAAAATCGTCGTACGCGAGTTGACGGTATGCGGCGAGGTTGGCTGCCGCAGCGAGTTCAAACGCCGCGAAAGGTTGCGCTTTCCGCTCGCGGATCGGAACCTTGTCGACCATCCGAAAAGCGTTGCTGGCGTCGTCTCGGGCAATCGCGGCCATCGATAGGACAATCGTGGGATCGGTCGTGGCCGAGACATCGTGCGGCGGAGGAATTTGACCTAGCAAGGCGAGGATTGGCGAAAGCTTGTCGCGCCGCTGCAAGAAAATGAGCGCCCATGCGTTCTTGATCAGCAAGCTGGGACGCTGAGCGATCATGTCAAAAGGAATCTGGTCGCACCAACGTTCCAGCGTCACCAAAAGGGCGTCCGCCACCAGTCGTGAAGACCATTGGTCGAGTGCGTCGATCGCCAGAGCGAAATCGCGACAGGCGACGGCGTGGTGAACCGCTTCGTCATAGTTGCCGTTTTCCTTGTGCCATTTCGCCGCCCCACCGTGCACCTCCAGCACGACGCCTTCCGACCGCCTGTGCTGCTCCTCGCTGAGGATAGAGGCGAAAAGCGCGTGATATTCGAACCATTGTTGGCGAAGGTCGAGCCCGCGAACAAACAAGCCTGAACGCTCCAGCCAAAACAGGATTGACTCGGAGTCCATTCGACCAGTCACGGCGTTGCATAGTCGCGCGTTCAACCGAGTGAGCAGCGAAGTTCGAAGCAGGAATTCCTGAATGTCGACGGGCTGCATCGAAAGAACGTTGTCCGCGAGATATTCCACGAGTTCGCGTGGGCGTGCAGAGGAAAAGTCGCCGAGCAATTGGCGGACGGTAGGATCGGCCATGGACAATCGATACAGCTGCAGTGCAGCAGGCCACCCCTCACTAAGACTATAAATGCGATCGACATCGATGGCGGTGATTTGTTCGGTCTTGGCAAAAAACCGCCCCGCCTCAGAGGGAGAAAACCGCAGTTCCTCTGGTCGCAGGACAGCGCCGCGGCCGTTGACGATGAGACGCGTGAGGTCAATTTCTGGGATTGATCTGGAACTTATGAAGACTCTCGCGCTATCGGGAATCCGGTCGAGGAACTCGCGAAAAAATTTCAGAATCGCCGGGTTCTCCAAGACCTGAAAATCGTCGAGAAATAGCGCAGCTGGCTTGCCGAACCGCAGAAGCCTCTCGATCGCCCAGTCGGAGCGATAGCCCCGAACGCCATGGTCGGTCGAATCGATCGTCGGCTGCGCGTCATCTCCTTGGATAGATGCAAGGAGAGCTTGGAAATGAACAAGAAATCTAAGCGGGTCGTTGTCGGCATCGTCGAAGGTCAGCCAAGCCGTTCGAAAGCCCTGTTGATCGCACGCGCTCATAATCTGGCGAAGCGTCGTCGACTTGCCGTAGCCTGCTGGCGCCTGCAACAACATCACCCTAGCCGGCTCCGCACCGAAGACGCGACTCAAAATCAACTTCCGCGCGACCAAGTCCGACCGAAGAGGAGGCGCATACAATTTGTAGGAGTGGAACCCCCTAGCGTCGTTCCCCCCCGTGTCAGCGCCATCGCCCATGTACATGCTCTTCAGGAAAAGCGCCGACGCCGGTCGCCGGCTTAGGCGGAAAACGCCCGGGCATGGAGCGCGAGTTTCGTCATTCCTCTTGGCTCCCCGTCAGAGGAAATCAGGTCGCCCTCTTGATCGAAACAGGCTCCGAATCGAGGCTTCTCCATTGATAGTCGATCGATTCCTCGGCGAAACGCACAAAGTAGTCGATCGTCTCCGGGTTCGACATCGCGTCGCGACTGGCCGCCTTCTCCAAAGGCCAGCCCATCAGGATCTTGCGCACGGGCACTTCCATCTTCTTGCCCGTCAAAGTTCGCGGCACATCCGTCACAACATACATTCGGTCAGGAACGTGGCGCGGGCTGCATTCCTCACGCAACTTTGCTGTTATTTTGCGTTGAAGGACATGATCAAGCTGCGCCCCGCCCTTCAGAACCAAGAATAGCGGCATGAAGAAATTGCCACCAGGCAGCTCGCAGCAGACGATCAGACTGTCCGCGACCTCTGGAATCTTTTCGACCGCGCGATAGATCTCGGCCGTGCCAATTCGCACGCCGTGGCGATTGAGGGTCGAATCAGAGCGTCCATAAATGTAGCAACCGCCGCGCGCGTTGATGCGGATGAAGTCGCCATGACGCCAGGCGCCCGGGAATGCCTCGAAATAGGATTCGAAATAGCGCCGGCCGCCCTCGTCATTCCAGAAGTAGATCGGCATCGAGGGGAACGGCTTCGTCACCACCAGTTCCCCGATAGAGTCATCAAGGTCTTCGCCGCTGTCGCTCCACGAGTGCACGTCCATGCCGAGTAGTCGCGCCTGGATTTCGCCGGCATGGACGGGAAGCAGCGGCGCGCCGCCGACAAGACCGCTGCAGAGTTCGGTACCGCCCGATTGTGAGGTCACCCACAGGTCGGGTTTGACGCACCGATAGAACCACGCAAAGGTTTCCGGGGTGCTGGGGGCGCCGCTTACAACCGCCGATTCGAGCCGTGACAAGTCGTGTTGATCACCCGGCCGCAGTCCAGACCTTTCCATAATCTGCACGAAGGTGGGGCTGGCGCCGAAGCAGGTAGCGCCCGTCTCGGCGGTCAGCCGCCAAAGCAGATCTGGATCTGGGTGAACGGGACTGCCATCGTACAAGACGGCGGCCGCCCCTGTCAGAAGGCTCGACAAGAGGATGTTCCACATCATCCAGCCCGTCGTGCTGTAGAAAAACATTACTGCACCAGGCTTGAGATTGATGTGCAAATGCATGATCTTGAGATGTTCGATCAGCACGCCGACGTGACTGTGGACGATCGGCTTGGGCAGGCCGGTGGTGCCCGAAGAGAACACAATCCAAAGGGGATGGTCGAAGGGCACGCGCTCGTAACGGAAATCTTCGCGGCGGACCTCGGGATGATCGAGCAGTCGCGACCAGGGCACGACGCCCGGCAAGTCCAGGGCCGGCGCTTGCGGTTGAACAAAGGGCAGCCAGACGACGTGCTCGAGCGACGGCAATTCGGTCGCTATTTGCCTCACTTCAGATTCGCGCCGGAATTCCCTGCCAGCGAAACGGTAACCATCGGCGGCGAACATCACCCTGGGCGCGATCTGCAAAAAGCGGTCGATCACCGTCTTCACGCCGAATTCCGGCGCCGCTGATGACCAAACCGCGCCGATCGCCGTCGTCGCCATCATGGCAATTGCCGTCTCTGGAATGTTCGGCATGTACGACACCACGCGATCGCCGGGCTTCACCCCCATCCGGCGAAGTTCTGTGGCGAGAATTCGGACCTGGCCGCCCAAGTCTCGCCAGGTCATCGTCGCCAAGGGGCGACGCTCCGAACAATGGTGAAGCGCGACTTCATCAGCGCGGGCGTCCGCCTCATGCCGGAGCATATGTTCCGCATGATTTACGAGGCTTCCCTCAAACCAGCGCGTCCCCGGCATCGTCGTACTATTCAGGACGCGCTGGTACGGCGCGTCGGAAAGGATGGAGAAATAGTCCCAGATCGAGCTCCAAAACCCATCGAGATCTCGAACCGACCACTGCCGAAGTCCTTCGTAAGCCGAAAATGACCGACCGCGCTCCCTTTCCAGCCACCGCATAAAGGCTGCCATGTTGGACTGATCGGCGAATTCGGGCCTCGGCGTCCAAAGCAGCTCGCCTTCTCGAACGGTGTGCGATCCTGCCTTCATGAAAGCCCTCCTGCCGCTCTGATCATCGAGCTCTGCGCGCGCGGCCGCGTTAGGCGCGTCAGCATTGACTCGGCACTACAATTCGGGAACGTGCGGGCCGGAAACCCTCCTTCATTTGCCGATTTCGCGGCGCGACCGTTTCAGGAAAGGCTGGCCAGCCGTTCGAGCACCCGCTCAGGAATCGCATTTTCGGGAATCTCCGCGAAAAGGAAATCGACGCCGCGAATTGCCGGGTGCTCAGCTCCAGCCCAGAACTCGTGGCCGAGAACGATCCCGTGCGGCAGGCCGTGGAGCACCGCATCCGAAGCGACCACGAACGCCAGATCGGCCGGCGCTGCGCCAGTAAGCGACGCTGGACCCGGAAGTTGCAAGCCGACATCCCATTTGTAATGGACAGCGACGTTGTAGACGGCCTGGTAGGCGTGCAGGTCCTCGACCTTGTTGGGTTGGTCCTCGGAGGCCTCCTGCAGCAACACCGCGTCGAACCCAACCTCGCCG
>DATJXI010000242.1:0-4037 GCA_035500275.1 Roseiarcus sp.
GCAACCGCAGATAAGTCACGGCATGTCGCTCGTCGTAGCCAGTGAGTGAGCGGTCCGTTGGGGCCAGATCGTCGACAGGTGGATCGAGCGGCGGACTTTGCATTTAAGGTAAATCCCATTCGAAAGGCTGTCATTGTTGCCTACTGGACATGGAGACATTCAAGGTCGAATGCGCGACGCCTGTGGTTCAGAAGTACGCGATGCTTCGGTGAGCAGCATGACGCCGCGACCTCGGTCGGACTCGACGAAGAGGATGCCGGCGGCTTCCAGCACCCGGCGCACCTGATCGCGCGTGCTCTCGTGCACCGGGAGGCCGCGCTCCGACTCCAGGCGTTTCAGCGCGGTCAGCGCCACGAGGGCTTTCTCCGCGAGCATTTCCTGCTTCCAGTTCAGCAAGGCTCGCGCCGCCCGAACTTGCCGGCCGGTGATCATCCATGATCACCTCCGACAGTCGAGCTGAACGCACCAGGAAAACGACTATAATAGTCGTCTTCGGGTGCTGCAACGACCCTAATCACCCGACTCAAGCGCCGGGCTGGGTCTTACCGGCGAGTGTTCCGTTCCAGCTCGTGTGGTGGTCTGAGAGCGACTGCACCGAGCATCGGGGCTGTGCACGAAAGCCCCGCCCGGGAATTCGGGCGGGGCTGCGGGAGGCGCGGTTCAATCGCCGTTGCGCTTGGTGGGACGCGACCAGATCAGCGTGTAGCCTTCACCGTCCTCGTCATCGAACAGGTTGGCGAAAATCGGCGCGTTAAAGCTTGGATCGTCAAGCTTGAGCGACAGGTAATCGCGGCCCTCGTTGGAGCGCTTCGACCAGGCGGCCCCGATCTCGGCTCGGCCGACGAAGACCCGATGGCTCGGAGCGTTGTCGTTGGAGCGGCTGGTCTCGGCGACGATTCGGACGCCCTTGGCCTGCACGCTCAGGGTGACGATTTCGCCCTGGTACTCGCTGCCGACCTTCTTGAAGGAACCGATGTTGGCCATGTCACTTCTCCTCGGTGTTTCGAGCCCGCGACCACCGCGGCCTCGATGGCAATCGACAGGCCGAGGACGATCGACGACGCACCCGCTCGCGGGCCGGAGCGCAGCGGAGGATGCCGGCGGTGAGACTTTCTTGCTTCGCGAGGAATGGGCTTGAGCCCAGGGGAAGAAAGTCGATCCGGCGACGTTGCGGCTCAGGCGATCGAGGCACAGCCGGTCTTCGGCCAGATCAGGCCATCACGAGGCCAGCCGTGCTCGCGCGCTGAGCAGCATCCTCAGGAGAAGACGTGGCCGACGACAGACGTGATGCACAAGAGGCCGACGAGTTCAGGCGTGGAGAAAGAAGCCATAGCATAGAAATAGGCGGGTCGTTCGCTGCAGAAACGCCGTGACTAATCGCTTTCGCGCGAACTCATGTAGGTGCCTGGTAGGCAGATGTTGTCGCCCGGGCCGGCTGCTTACAGCTTTAACAGGCGCCGCGCATTGCCGTTAAGGAGCTTCTCGCGGTCCTCGTTGCCCAGCGGCAAGGTCTCGAGCCACTTTGTGCCGGGTGGGTTTTCGGCAAACGGGTAGTCGACCGAAAAGAGGATGCGGTCGATGCCCATCTCCATTGAGCAGCAGAGCAGCGCCGGGTCTGAGAAGAAGCCGCTCGTCGTGATCCAGAAATGCTCGCAGAAGATGTCGCGAAAGGTCTTTTCCTTCATCGTCGCGCGCAGCCCGTAGCTGATCCGCCACAACAGGAACGGTAGGCCCTCGCCCATATGGCCGAGGATGACCTTGAGGCGGGGATGGGCGTCGAACACGCCGGACAGCACAAAGCGGATACCCTGCGTCGCGGTCTCGACCGTAAAGCCCCAGGCAGCGCGCAGGATGCCGGGGTGCGTCTGCGCATAATCCTTGTAATAGGCGTCGATGACCGCCTGCTGCGGCAGCGCCGGGTGGATGTAGATCGGCACGTCGAGCACGGCGGCGCGCTCGTAAATCGGCCAGAACCGCTTGTCGTCGTGGAAGACGCCGTGCGTCAACCCGTTGATCATCGCGCCCTTGAAGCCGAGCTTGGTGACGGTGCGTTCGAGCTCATCGGCCGCGGCGCGCGGATCGGCGGTAGGCAGCGCCGCGAAGGCCGCGAAGCGGTCGGGATGCGCCAGCACCGCCTGGTGCAGCCGGTCGTTGACGCGGCGTGCCAGCGCCGGGCCGCTCTCGGCGTCGACGCCTTGCAGGCCGGGGATCGAGTGCGACAGCACCTGCAGGTCAATGCCGGCCTCGTCCATCTCCTTGAGGCGCAAGCCGCCAAGATCGTTAAGCCGCTCTTCGAGGCCGCCCGGTGATCCGCCGGTGCCGGGGGAACCGGTCAGCCCCCTCACCTCCGCGTCCTGGTAATGCTCTTCGAGCGCGATGATGTAGGGCTTTGCCGCCATATCTGCCTCCCGTAGGATTGGTGGTGGCCGGCATAACCGGGACACCAGCGGATTTCAACGCCCGACCGTTACGCCGGCAAAAGCCGCCGGATCGAGCCCGGAGAGGCTCCGGGAAAGCTTGCAGGGAGGACCCCATGCCGAATGTGCTCTATGTTGGGCTGCAGGACGCGGACAAGATTGCGATGTTCGCGATCGACGATGCCGGCAAGCTCACCAGGCAAGGCGAGACGCCGGCCGCCGGCGGCCCATCGGTCATGGCGGTCGGTCCCGATCGTCAGATGCTTTATGTCGGGCAGCGTGCGGGCCCGGCGATCACCACCTTCCGGATCGATCAGCAAACCGGTGGGCTTACCCTTGTCGGGACCGCGGGCCAGCCGCATGCGCCGACCTTTCTGGCGCCTGACCGCACCGGTCGGTTCATGCTGGTCGCGTACTACCAGGGCGGGGGCGCGGCAGTGTTCCACCTCTCCGGTGACGGCACGGTTGGGGCGTCATCTCAGGATTGGCTAGCGACCGCCACCGGCGCGCACGCGATCGCAACCGATCGCTCGAACCGCTTTGCCTATGTGCCGCACATCGCGCGTATCCAGGACAATGTTCTGGAGCCACCAAAGAACATTCCCGGCCCCAATACGATCATGCAGTTCCGGTTCGATGCCGAAAGCGGGCGGCTCAGTCCCAATGCGCCGCCGCAGGTCGCGCAGGCGAACCTGGCGGGGCCGCGCCACTACTGCTTTCACCCAAGCCTCGATCTTGCCTATTTCTCGAACGAGCAGGGCTGCAGCGTCACCTCGTACCGTATCGACCCGAACAACGGCACGCTGTCGGCGTTGCAAACGATTTCGACGCTGCCGGCAGTGTTCGACGCGCGTAACACGTGCTCGCAGATCCACCTGACCCCGTCCGGCGGATTTCTTTATGTCGGCAATCGCGGCCATAACAGCATCGCGGGGTTCCGCGTCGCGCCCGACACCGGCCTGTTGACGCCTGCTGGCCATACGGCGACCGAGGCGGTGCCGAGCGCCTTCTGCCTCGATGCCGCTGGCAGGTTCCTCTTTGCCGCAGGCACGGCGACCGGCCGGCTGGCGTCCTACCGCATTGACGGCAACAGCGGTGCGTTGAGCCCTCTCGCGGTAGAGGATGTGGGGCCGCGCCCAGCTGCGGTCGCGGCGGTCAGCCTGGGCAATTGACGAAGACAGCCCGTGGATATCGGTGCTTCGGGGTTACACAGGCAGAGCTGAACGGATCAGCGCGATGCTTGCCCACGATCGGACAGAAGAGCAGGCAGAAGATCCCGCGAGCGGGACGATCGGGTCGCGCAAAATCATCCATATCGACATGGACGCGTTCTACGCATCGGTCGAACAGCGCGACAACCCGGAGCTGCGCGGGAAGCCGGTCGCCGTAGGCGGGTCGCAGGCCCGCGGTGTCGTTGCGGCGGCGAGCTACGAAGCGCGCAAATTTGGCGTGCATTCCGCAATGCCGTCGATTACCGCGAAGCGGAAATGCCCGGAGCTGATCTTCGTCAAGCCGCGGTTCGATACCTACAAGGCGATCTCGCTACAGATCAGGGAAATCTTTGCCGAATACACGCCGACGATCGAGCCGCTGTCGCTCGACGAGGCGTATCTCGATGTC
>DATJXI010000243.1:0-13390 GCA_035500275.1 Roseiarcus sp.
GACAAGCCTTCGCTCGAAGCGCTGATGCCGGCGGTCTACCAGCAGTTCGCCGCGACGACGAAGCTCCTCGAGAAGCACTACCGCGACATGCAGGACCTCGAGTTCACCGTCGAGCGCGGCAAGCTCTGGATGCTGCAGACGCGCAACGGCAAGCGCACGGCGCGGGCGGCGCTGCGGGTCGCGGTCGAGATGGCGAACGAAGGGCTCCTCACCCGCGAGGACGCGATCACCCGCGTCGAGCCCGCGACGCTCGACCAGCTTCTCCATCCGACGCTCGATCCCAAGGCGAGGCCGGAGCCGATCGCGACGGGACTGCCCGCGTCTCCGGGCGCTGCGAGCGGCGAGATCGTGTTCTCGGCCGACGACGCCGCGGCGGCGAAGCAGGCGGGCCGCAAGACGATCCTGGTGCGGGTCGAGACGAGCCCGGAGGACATTCACGGCATGAACGCGGCCGAGGGCATCGTGACGACCCGCGGCGGCATGACGTCACACGCGGCTGTCGTCGCGCGCGGCATGGGCAAGCCCTGCGTCTCCGGCGCCGGCGCGATCCGCATCGACTATGAGGCGCAGACGATGACCGCGGGCGGCGTCACGCTGAAGAAGGGCGACATTGTCACCATCGACGGCGGCGCCGGCCAGGTCATGCGCGGCGCCGTGCCGATGGTGAAGCCCGAAATGACCGGCGATTTCGCCACCCTCATGGGCTGGGCCGACGAGGTCAGGCGGATGAAGGTGCGCGCCAACGCCGAAACGCCAACCGACGCGCGCGTCGCCCGTTCCTTCGGCGCCGAAGGCATCGGCCTCTGCCGCACCGAGCACATGTTCTTCGAGGGCGATCGGATCGTCGCCATGCGCGAGATGATTCTCGCGGATGACGAGAAGGGGCGGCGCGCGGCGCTCGCCAAGCTCTTGCCGATGCAGCGGCAGGACTTCGCCGAACTGTTCGAGATCATGAGCGGCCTGCCGGTCACGATCCGGCTCCTCGACCCGCCGCTGCACGAGTTCCTGCCCAAGACGGACGAGGAGATCGACGAGGTCGCCAAGGCGATGGGGGTCACCGCCGACAAGTTGCGACGGCGCGCTGCGGAATTGCATGAATTCAACCCGATGCTGGGCTTCCGCGGCATCCGGCTCGCGGTCCGCTACCCCGAGATCGCCGAGATGCAGGCGCGCGCGATCTTCGAGGGCGCGGTCGAGGCAGGCAGGAAAACCGGAACGCCGATCACGGCGGAAATCATGCTGCCGGTCATCTTTGGGCGCCCGGAGTTCGATCTCGTCAAGCCGATCATCGTCGCGATGGCCGAGGCGGTCGCCAAGGAGACGGGCGTGACCGTGCCCTATCACGTCGGCACGATGATCGAACTGCCGCGCGCCGCGCTGAGGGCCGGAGAAATCGCCGAGAGCGCCGAATTCTTCTCCTTCGGCACCAACGATCTGACGCAGACGACGCTCGGCGTGTCGCGCGACGACGCGGCGTCATTTCTCGGGATCTATACGTTGAAGGGCCTCTTGCCCGCCGACCCGTTCATGACCCTCGACACGGTCGGCGTCGGAGAGCTCATCAAGATCGCCTGCGAGCGTGGGCGGGCGGTACAGCCGAACCTCAAGCTCGGCATCTGCGGCGAGCATGGCGGCGATCCAGCCTCGATCGTCTTCTGCGAGACGGTGCATCTCGACTACGTCTCCTGCTCGCCGTTCCGCATCCCGATTGCGCGGCTCGCCGCGGCGCAGGCGTCGCTCGGGCGGAAGGCGCATTCGACCGCGTGAGGCTTGCCGAATAAAGCGGATTGCTTTTGTCGATCCGCGCACACGTCCCTTCTCCCTTCCCGGGCTTGACGCGGGGATCGCGGGAGAAGGCTTGACGGGCCGATTTGTAGACGCGGCCGCTGGCCGCGTCTACCGCGCTCAGCGAGCGCGGCTACAGCCGTGCAACCTCCCCGCCAGCGGGGCAAGCGACTGTCTTGGCTGTCAAGCTCGATTTGCGGGGGTTCGAGCGTGTCTGCGGCTGACGGGCGATGCCTTGATCGCCTCGCGGATTTGCCCGTCGAGGTCGGAGAGCTCCCGCTGCAGAGCCGCGAGCAGGCGCTCAATGCTCGCCAGCATGCGCTTATTGGGCTGATGTTTCTTGCGCTGTTGCTCAGCCACGATCATCGCCGGGATCTGGCTGCGCCGCGTTACGAGGCCGCTCAACTGACGCGTCGCCTCGTCCGGGAGCGGACGAACGTCGGGCTTCGTCGCCTCGACGAAATGGGCGATGATGGCGGCGTCGATTGGGTCCGTCTTGGCCCGCTTGCCCAACGCTTTGGCGAAGGCGCGGACCTGGGCGGGATTGACGACGACGACTGGCCGCCCAGCCGCCGACAGGCTCGCGGCGACCACCGTTTCATAGCCGGCGGTCCCTGCAACGGCGCAACGGCCCCCTATGACGTGGGGCTCGACGTCTACGTCTGGGCGATCCTGGCCGGGCCTTTCATTGGCCTTTGGTCGGTCGCCTTTGTCCGCGCCATCGCCTGGACGGACAGGCGCCGTCCGGCGGGATGGCGCGGACTTCTGGCGCCGCCGCTCGTCTTTCTGGCGGTCGGCGCCGCATCCATCCCGTTTCCCGAGGCGCTCGGCAACGGGCAGAGCGTGGCGCAGCTCGTGTTCGAGCGGCCGCTGCGGCTCATGCCGCTCCTTGTCCTCGTCGCGCTCCGTCCGCTCTGCACCGTCGGTTCCTCTGCGAGGCGCCCCCGGCGGCCTGTTCACCCCGTCACGCGCCGCCGGCGCGCTCCTCGGCGCGGCGCTCGGCACGGTCTGGCTCCGGCTCGTCCCCGGCGGCGACGGGCGCATCTACGCCGTCGTGGGCGCAGGCGCGATGATCGCGGCCACAACGCAGGGACCGATCTCAGCGCTGGTGATCATGATGGAGCTGACCGGGCAGGCGCGCCTCTTCGCCTTGCCCACGCTCGTCGCGATCGTCGTCGCGACCGCGACGGCGCGCACGATCGAGGCGCGGCTCACCGACGAGGAAGTGGCGGAACGGGTGCGGAGGCGCGAAGCGCCATTCACGTCTTCGGGATAAGGATTGCCGGGATGCCGCCCATGGCGCGCCCTTCCCGCCCGCGGAGAAACGCCCTTCCCTACCCCTTGTCCACCCATTCGTCGCCGACCTTCTCGTAAGACCGCTTCACCGCCGCCCAGGCGATCCGGAAGGCCGCCTCCTCCTGTCGCGGGTCGCCCTCGTGCTCCGTATAGGCGTGGTTGAACGCCTCGCGAAAGATGCTTTGGGCGTGTTCCGGCAGGTGGTTGCGCACGGACGGCGGCAGATCGGCGTTGACGTCGTACGGCATGAGGGAACCTCAGGCGATGATGTCCGGATTCAGCTGATCCTCGAGCAGGAACAGTTTGTCGCGCAACAGCAGCTTCCGCTTCTTCAGCCGCTGCAACTGGAGCTGATCCGCCGCCTGTCCGGTTGAGCTGAGGGCAGCGATGGCGGCGTCGAGGTCGCGGTGCTCTTCTCTCAGCCGCTCGATCTGGGCGACGAGGGCGTCGCGTTCCTCGTCCGTGAGCTCCTTGTCCATCATTGTCGACCACGCTTCCGACCGGCCCGCTTCCGGCGCCGGAAGGCTCTCCGGACTATGGGCGCGCCGTTCGGCAGGCGCAAGGCGGGCGGCGCTGAATTCCCGCGATTCACAGCCATCTCGCCCACCTTTCCAGGTTTCCGGTTTTTGAAAAGTTCTCGGCGCCCCCGCGCCCGTAAATGTTACCGATAGCAGCGAGATTTGAACGGGGATGCCGCGTTTGCCGCTTGCGCGCCATAAACATTGTGTCACAATTTCGTCGTTGGGAGCATAGGAGCGGTTCCATGTCGATCGATGCGCATCTCAGCGAACTGGTGCGTCGCCATCAGGCGCTCGAGGAAGCGATACTTGACGAAGAAAACCATCCGGCGTCGGACGACATCAAGGTTCGTGAACTGAAGCGAAAGAAACTCCACCTCAAGGACGAAATCGAGCGGCTGAAGCACCAGGCCGAGTCAACCGCGGTGCACTGACGCCGCCAGCGCAGGCAGCGTCCTTAAAGTCACACGTCCAGATTCGCCGACGCGAGGCGCCACTCCTCGGCGACGTGAGGGTCGTGTTCATTCTCACTCCGAGCGTCCGCGAGGCCTTTGAAGGCCTCGACGGGAACGAGGCGCGATAGCGCCCAGACCGCCGCGCCGCGCACCAGGGGCGACGCGTCAGTAAGCCGTTCCATCGCCGTCTCCGCGAGGGCCGGCTCGCCGGAGTTGCCGATCGCGACCATCACATTGCGCAGAAAACGGTCGCGCCCGAGCCGCTTGATCGGGCTGCCTGCGAAGTTCCGCCGGAACGCCGGGTCATTCAGTTGCGCGAGCTCAGCCAGCCTGGGCCCATTCGGGTCCCCGCGAGCGGCGAGCTTCGTCTCGCGTCCGGCGGTCGAAAACTTGTTCCACGGGCAGACGGCGAGGCAATCGTCGCAGCCATAGATGCGGTTGCCGATGAGAGGCCTCAAGTCGCGCGGGATCGGCCCTTTATGTTCGATCGTGAGGTAGGAGATGCAGCGCCGCGCATCGAGCCGGTAAGGAGCGGGAAACGCTCTGGTGGGACAGACATCCAGGCAGGCGCGGCAACTCCCGCAAAGATCCGCTTCCGGCGCGTCCCGAGGCAGTTCGAGGGTTGTGAGGATGGCCCCGAGGAAGAGCCAGGACCCGAACTCGCGCGAGACGAGGTTCGTGTGCTTACCCTGCCACCCAAGCCCCGCGCGCGCCGCGAGCGGCTTCTCCATGAGCGGCGCAGTGTCGACGAAGACCTTGACGTCCGGCCGCTCGGGCGCCGCCGCCTTGACGAGAAAGGCGGCAAGCTCCTTGAGCTTGCCCTTGATCACGTCGTGGTAATCCCGCCCGCCCGCGTAGGCGGAGATCGCGCCGACCTGCGGCCGCCCGAGGACAGCCAGCGGGTCGCCCTTCGGTCCGTAATTCAGGCCCAGCATGACGAGGCTCTTCGCCCCCGGCATCAGCGCGCGCGGATCGATGCGACGCGAAAAAGTGTCCGCCATCCAGTGCATGTCGCCATGCGCGCCTTCCAAGAGCCACGCGGAGAGCCGCTCGCCGGCGTTCGCCGAAGGTTCGGCGGGGGCGACCCCGCAAGCATCGAAGCCGAGCGCGCGGGCCTTGCCGCGCAAGGCTGCTAGAAGTCGAGATTGGCGTAGGTCGCGCTCGGCGCCGTGCCGGGCAGGCGCTCGGACAAGAGCTGGCGAAACGAGGGGCGCGACTTCACCCTCGCGTACCAAACTCTCGCTGTTTCGCTCTCGTCCCACTGTACGTCGCCGAGATAGTCGAGGCAGGAAAGATGCGCCGCGGCGGCCAGGTCGGCGTAGCTCAGCCGGTCGCCGGCCAGCCATTTCCGCGCCCCGATCAGGTGGCCTATGTAGCGCAGATGATAGCGCAGATTCGACCGAGCGGCGCGCACGGCGTGCATGTCAGGCGCGCCTCCTCCCTCCTCCGGCCGCATGAACCGCTTCTGGATCTTCTCCCGCACGAGCCACTGGCTCGACTCGTTGAAGAACTTGACGTTGAACCAGAACATGAGCCGGCGCGCCTCGGCGCGGCCGGACGCCTCCTCGGGGTAAAGCCTGCGGTCGCCGAGGTCGGGCCCGCGGGTCTCGTCGAGGTACTCGGCGATGAGGTCGGCGCCCGAGAGCACGGCCCCTTGCGGCTCGACCAGCACGGGCGTAGCCCCCTCGGCGGCCATCATCAGGAACTCGCGCCGCCGCTCCCAGGCCTTCTCCTCGACGAGCTTGGGCTCGAGTCCCATCTCGGCCAGCGCCAGGCGAATGAAGCGGGAATGCGGGCAGAATGGGTGATGGTAGAGCGTCGCCATGGGCAAGCCGTTTTTTGGGACGTCCCGATCGGCCGCCGCGCGCGCCGTCGCTACCCTTCCATGCGGCGCTGGCGGTTAACCGCCGGTTAACCGCCCGGAGCGCGACGAGCCAAAGGTTAATGCGGCCGCACGACCAATTGCGGCACGCTGGTTTGCGTCCCGCCAAGTCGAATCGGCGCTCGTCGTCCGGCGAGAGACAAGCGTTCAACTAGCACAGAGTCGCCGAACTCATGCCCGCGGAAGCGACAGTTCTTCAGCGTCTCCGACATCCGCTTGAGCGTAGAATCGTCGGCGAAGGCCCGGAGGAGCTCGAAGTGGCTTTCATGAGGCTCATGAACGCCGGTCAGAACGGAGTCGACGACGACGAGCTTGGCGCCCCTGCCGATGCGCCCGCGCGCAACGCCATCTCCGGCCCGCGGAAGATCATCGGCGTCCGCCGCGGCTTCCAACGCGCGAACCACGGTCGTGCCGATGGCGACGATGCGCCCGCCCTTGCGCTTCGTATCCGCGATGGCTTGAGCGGTGTCCTCCGGCACGCGGAACGGCTCATCGAGCGGGAGCCTGGCGTCCAATTCCGGGCTCCCGGTCGAAGAAAGGCCCGCCGCCAGACGGATTGTGGCGAAGCGGACGCATCGTCGCCGCCAAATGGAAAGCGTGCGCCAGTCGAGCGCAAAGCCCGCGGAGGGCGGCTCGAACGCGATGGGATCGGCGGCGACGGCGGTCCAAACGTCGTTCAGACTTAAGTGCTCGGCGACATGCGCATATTGGACCGGCCGGCCGCTGCGCGCGAGGCCGCTCAAAATCGTCGCCCGATCGCCCAGAAAGCGCAGTCGGAACAGCCTGGGAGGATGGGGCAGGCCTTCAATCACCGCTTCGAGCGCGCCGAGGACGAGGCGGTCGCCAGCGGCAAGCGGCGGAGGCGGCGCGCGATCTTCTGTGCGGACGCGGTGGTCGCCCGCGCCAAAAGCAATGGCGTCGAAGCGCGTTGGGTCCCGTGGGCTTACCCACGCCGCGAGGCGCGCCTCGATCGGCCGCCCGCTCGCGCAGTGGATCCCAAAGAGCGACGCGGGCAGCGTCGCCGCGTCGTTCGCGACAACGAGATCTCCGGGAGCGAACGAGGACGCGAGCGCGCTGCGCGCCAGCACGCGCATGGCGCCGTCGGCGCCAACGGCGAGGAGTTTCGCATTCCTCTCGCCGGGAAGGCTTGCAGCGATCATCGCTGCGCCTCAGCGACGCGGTCCTGAAGGGAAGGCAGGGCGGCGAGCATCGCCTCGACAATCTCCGCCGCCGCCGCGTCCGGGAGCCTGAGGGTCGCGGGATCGGCGTCGGGGACCGCGAGCGCATGCAGCGGGGTGTCCATATCCCCCGGATCGAGGGATAGGAACGCGACTCCGTCGGCTTTCGCTTCCTCCGCCCAGATCGCCGTCATGTGGCGAAGAGCAGCCTTGCTGGCGCCATAAGCGCCCCATCCCGAGTAGGCGTTGACGGCGGCGTCGCTCGATATGTTGATCACGACCGCGCCGCGTCCTTCCCTCGCGGACGCGGCCAGAGCGCCGAAAAGCGCCTTCGTCAGTCCGAACGGACCGACGAGATTGGCCGCGAGCGCCTGCTCCATCTCTTCAAGTCGCGTGTCGGCGAGCGGCGCGAGCGGGGTGGGGCCGAGGCTGGATGCGTTGTTTATAAGCGCGTCCAATCCGCCGAGGTTGCCGAGAATCTGCAGGGCAAGAGGGTGAATGTCGTCTTTGATGCCGACGTCTCCGACAATTCCAAACGCGCCCGTGGCTTTGGCGACAGATGCGACCGCATTTTCCTTGCGGGCGACGAAAGCGACGGCGGCGCCTCCGGCGGCAAGACGCCGGACGAGCGCGTGGCCGAGTCCCGAGGTCCCGCCGGTCACCGCGATACGAAGCGACATAAGGTCTGACTTTGTCATTTTGGGTTCCTCCCAGGGTGGGACGCGCTCACGTTGCGATCTCGTTGTACAAGCTAAAGTTAACTTGAAGTCAAGCTCGAATCGTGCTCTCATTGCAAAATGGGAGACTTGTTCACGATTGGAGAAGTGGCGAGGCGCAGTGGCGTCGCCTCGTCGGCCCTCAGGTTTTATGAGGAGCGAGGACTGATTTCGTCCGTTCGATCAGGTTCCGGCCAACGCCGATTTCCGCGGGCGATCTTGAGACGGATCGCGTTCATCGTGTTCGCGCAACGGGTCGGCTTCACCCTCGACGAAATTGCAGCCGAACTCGGCCAGCTTCCGTCGGACCGCATCCCGACCCGAGACGATTGGGGACGGCTTTCCGGCGGGTGGACGGCTCGGATCGATCGAAGAATCGAAGAACTTCAGCGTTTAAGGAACGGGCTGGTCCAGTGCATCGGATGTGGCTGCCTGTCGATCGACAAATGCGAACTCGCGAACCCCGCCGATCGCGCCGGGCGGAAAGGCTCGGGACCCCGATACTGGCTGCCGTGAGTATCAGCAGAGCGGACACGAAATAGAGGAAGGGCCGGAGGCTGGCCGCTTCGCGGAAAGCTCTCCGACGCCTCCGTCGGTCAGCGGTAAAGCTCAGTAGCCGTTGTCGTAGCCGCCATGATGTCGCCGAAGCCACTCGGCGCTGCGGCGCGCGTAGTACTTGCTCTCGTGGCTCGCGTTCCAGTGGCGCTGGAAATTCGACATGGACTGAGTCGGGACCGTCGGGCCCGGGCCGTAGGTGCCGTAGCCCGATGTCGTGCCGTTCACGGCAAAGGCGGCGGACGGCAGCGCCAGAAACGCGCCGAATCCGACGACGGCGATGATTTTACGCATGTGTGCGGTCTCCTGATTGATCATCGCCCGCCATGATGGCGAAACCTTGCCCTCGCCCAAACGCGCGGGTCGGCGCGGCCGCGCCGACGTCCACCCGAGTTTTCGGCTCGCGCCGAGAAAGCTTAAGTCAAAAAAAAGCTTAGGTCAAACATATGGGACCGACCCTCATCGCCGCAGCGGTTTCACAAAAAAGTTGTTCTTCCTTGAAAGGGGCTGGCGACCCCTCTACTTGTTGCTCGCTCCATCTCCAGCCAAGCTTCTAGATTTTTGGCGGCGTCGGACCGGGCGATGATAAACGAAAGTCGCAAGACGACAGTCCAACGTTTTGTCAGTTTAATACGAGTGTATGGATAACACATTCTATGGATTACTGTTTTCGTGGCGTCAAAAGCGCTAGCATTAGGACTCAGCATCAATGCACGATCCGAAGAGAGCTCCTGGCACGAGCTTTGCTTTGCTCCTGCTGGATTGGATGACAAGCGGAACGAGTTGGGATTGGATGACGAACCGAACGAGGCGGTCGCTCATGCAGCCCCCGGCAAGGTTTCAGCGCTAACAATGCGGAAAGGGTCAGGCTATGGGGTAAAGGATTCGACCAGACGGACCCTGGCTGGCGGCGTACCGGCGGCGCTTCCTTTTCCCAGCGTGCGTTTCTGTTCTGGCGCCTGCGTCCCCGCCTTGTAGAAGACAGGAACCCATTGCGCAGCGAATTTTTTGATTCAACGCCGCGGAACTAGCGGTCGTCTCAGTTTCAACAGGAGGAACGATCCGGGTCCCTTGGGGGCATCGCTGGCTGTTGTCTCGCGAGCGGAGCAATCCGACGCGGATTCGAAGGGGTTGATTGGAGCAGATGTCATGCAGCGTCTGACGTTTTTGTCGCATTTCGTGATCTGCCTTGCTGTCGCGGCTGCGGCCTTCTTTGCGACGATCAACGGCGTGCCCCAAAGGATTTGGGCCGACGACATGTCGATGATGACGAGCCTGATCGCGATCTTGTTCGTCGGGGCGGCGATCTATCTTGGCTGGCAGGCCTGGCGAGTTGGAGACCGCGACGCCCTGTGCGGAAGAGGGGCGACCCCTGCGCCCTCGGCTGACTTTGGCCATCTCGCCGAGCGCCTGTGCGTCATGGCGGGGTTCGTCGGCACCGCTATCGGCCTTTCGCTGCAGGCGAAGGCGTTAGCCGGCGGTTCGACGTCCTTCGTCGCGCTCGCCACCTCGCTCTTCACGACCGCCACCGGCGGCGTCTCGGCGGCGCTCATCGCGGTGATGACCTTCAATCTCGAAGCGGGCATCCGCCGCGCGGCGAAGCCGACCCCCGCGCCGGAAGCGATTCTGCGGGCGACCCCGGCGGAATAGCCGCTGCCCAGCCATCCGAGGCCTTCCATGCGGGACCGCTCACCTATCTGGATTGGACTTGCCGATCTCCTGCTCTGCGTCCTCTCCGTGGTCATCGTCGCGGTGGCGCCGAAGGCGCCGATGGCCGCCGGCGTGCAGGAGAAGGCCGAATATCTCCTCTCGTCCGAATGGTCGGTGGACATCGACGCTGACGTGGACATCTGGCTCGTCCCGCCCACTAAGAAGCCTGCCTTTTACGCCTCGCGCGACGTCGGCTGCGCGCGCCTCGACTCCGACAACCGCGGCTTCATGGACGAGGTGGTGACGCTGGCGGACGGAACGAAAACCAAAGTGAACAGCGACAAGGAGACGATCTCGCTCCGCTGCATCGAGCCCGGGCGCTATGATCTTGGCGTGAACCTCTACGCCTTCCGTCGCAACGGCGTCCCCCTCCTCTCGGCGGAACACGGCCTTGGCCTCAAGGTCCACGTCGAGATCGTCGCCGTCAACCCGGCCGTGCATCTCGTGTTCAGCAAGGACGTCATGCTCGACCACGTCGGCCAGACAATCAACGTGGCGAGCTTCGATCTCGACCGGCAGGGGCGCATCACGCTCACCGACACGCCGCTCGAACTTGTGACCGCGCGCGCTTACAAATCGGCAGGCTATCCGTGACCTTCTTCGCGCCATTCGCCCTCACCTTCGGCCTCATGCTCGTCCTGACGGCGGTTATCGCGGGCTGGGTCTTCCGCTCGTCCACAGCGCCCCTGGCCTACAAGATCGTTATGCCGACCGTGCTCATGGGCACCGCCTGCGCGGCGCCCTTCATGGTCAGCCCGATGATGGGCCTGCCGGTGTCGGCTTCATTCGCGTCGCTGCCCGACAAGGCGGAGCTGCTCGCGTTTCTCCCGCACGACGAGACGCATCTGGTCGATCTCTGGCTCCTTTCCGGCGAGGGTCCGCCGCGCTCTTATGAGACCCGCCTCGACGAAAAGATGAAGAAGACGTTGCGGGCGGCTCAGGACGAGATGTCGCAGGGCCGTCCAGCGATGCTCAAAAAGCAGGCAGGCAAGGGCGCGGGCCGTCGGGCCCAGTCGAGCGGCGACTATTCGGATTTGCCTGACGATCAGACGGAATATGTGCTGGACGATGCCGTGCGGTCCGTGCTGCCGCCTAAAGAATGAGCATTCCCAGGTCACAAAAAACAGTCCCCCGACAAGCTGGGGAAGGACTTGCCGGGGGGCCCATGGCGCCAGCTTGCCTGAACGGATTCGGCTCGCCCTAAATCCGTTCACGCGCTCTGCCGCGCTGCCCCATCTCGGCAAGCGAGGCCCAGCCGCCTGTATGTTGGCGCTAGCCAACATTCTGCTTTATTGCGCCAGGCCGGTTTTCGTCAATCGCAAAGCGCTGTCCCGCCGCTGTCCCGCTGTTCGCCGAGCGCCGCGAAGCGAGCGCTTGACCACAAAGCCCGTCACTGTACGCGGACGCCACGCCTTGTCCAGAATGGTCGCCTCTGCCATTTACCCTGCCTTTGGAGGCCAGTTGCATGCGATGCCTGCGGCATGTCGGTTGTGTCACAGAGATTGCGGCGAAAGGCCCCGGACTGGCTCAGCTTAAGCGATTGGGCCTTCCGTCTTAGCTTGGCGAACGGACGAGGCGTAGGCATGGCGGGCGGCGTCTTCATCAGTTACCGGCGCGAGGACTCCGACGGATTTGCGGGGCGGATCTACGACCGCCTGGCCGTGAGACTCGGACACGACAATGTCTTCTTCGACGTGGACGCGATCCCGCCCGGCCGCGACTTCGTCGATGTGTTGTCCGACCGCGTCGGGAAATGCGACGCGCTCGTCGCGGTGATCGGCAAGAACTGGGTCGCCAGCGCCGACAATCAGAACCGGCGCCGCCTCAACGATCCCAACGATTTCGTGCGCATCGAAATCGAAGCGGCCCTCAGCCGCGACGTCCCGGTCATTCCGGTGCTTGTCGATGGCGCGGCTATGCCGCGAGCGGAGGACCTGCCCGACAGCCTCAAGAAGCTCGTCCGTCGCCAGGCGATCGAAGTTTCGCACAATCGCTTCGACTCTGACGCCGAGCGCCTGACCGAGGCGCTCGCCGAGATCGAGGGCGCGGCAAGCGGGAAGGCGTCAGACGTGGGCGTCGGGGCCGCGCCGCAAGCGTCGGGCGCGTCGTCGTCCGCCGCTCGAGGCGGCGGCGCGCGCTTGCTGGTCCCTCTGGCGGTCGCGGCGATCGCCGTCGCGGGCGCGGCCGCTTTCCTCTACGAACGGCCCGGATCGCAGCCGAAGGAGACGGCGGCGAGAACGACGTTCGACGTTGCGATCCCGCTCGAGCCAAGCGCGCCCTCGAACGCCGCCGCGAGCCCGAACGAGGCGAGCAAATCCTTGAACGCCGCCGCGACTCCGCCGAACAAGAGCTTGAACGCCGCTGCGACGGGCAAGGCCTTTGACGCCTCCGCGTCTCCGGCTGCGCCGAACGCTGCGGCCGAGCCCCAGCAATGGCTGTCGCGCGACGAATTCAGCGCAGAGATCAAACAGCAGTTCGCGAACGGCAACTACCCCGACAAGGCGTGGGGGCGGTGCGAGAACGGAATTCCGCAGGCGGGAGCCCACTGGTCGCCGCAGCCGGCGGGACAACATTTTGTCTTCTTTGGAGGGGAGGAGCCGGCCTTCAACGCCAGGAGCGCCGAACTCACCGCGCAAGGTTATGCGCTCCAGTACGAAAATACGTTCAAAGACTGCAGCGGCCGAACCCGCCGCCAGGCGCTATGGATGAAGGCGGAGTGAAAGCGGGAAAAGCGCCCAAAGCCGCGAAGATATCGAGGAACGGGCCCGTCTTGCTGACGGCGGCGTCCTTGAGGGCCTGTCCGGAAAGGCCCGTGACATCCGTGGCGCCGCTGGTGTCGATGACGAAGAGTTGCTTCACGACCGCCTCGCTGCCGTCGCCGCGCACGGCGCCGTCGCGTTCATCGACAAGGAACTGGTGATCGTTGAGGGCGACGATATCGCTCACGCCCGAACCCGTCGTCAGATTATAGGCGTATTCGTGGGTGGCGCCGGACGCGATATCGACCGTAACAATGCGAACCGTCTCGCGCTGCCGGCGGCGTCCTGAATCGTCGCGGCCCGCATGATTCCGACCAGTGTCCTGCCATCAGGCGTGATCGTGAGCTCTCCCATGCCTTTGTTGGCCGTGCGACCGCTGGTGTTGCCGCTGATTTCGGCGTTTCCCACGGGCGATTGGTTCGCGACGTAAAGATGATCGGGCAGAGTGAACGTTTTGATGAGTTGTCCCGTCGCCCGATCGAACTGGCGCACATACGGGCCATACTCATCAGAAATGAAAACGCTCTTTCCGTCGT
>DATJXI010000244.1:0-15580 GCA_035500275.1 Roseiarcus sp.
CAGGTGTTGCTCCTCGTCGCTGATCGAGAACCAGTACTTGACGAGGACGATGCCGGAGCGGACCAGAAGGCGCTCGAACTCGGGGGCCGAGTGGAAGAAGTCCTCATACTCCTGCTCCGTGCAGAATCCCATCACGTGCTCGACGCCGGCGCGGTTGTACCAGGAGCGGTCGAAGAGCACGATCTCGCCGCCGGCCGGCAGATGCGGGACGTAACGCTGGAAATACCATTGGCTGCGCTCGCGCTCGGTTGGCGCGGGCAGCGCAACGGCCCGGCAGACGCGCGGGTTGAGCCGCTGCGTCACGCGCTTGATGACGCCTCCCTTGCCGGCCGCGTCGCGCCCCTCGAATATGACCACGAGCTTGAGCTTCTTTGCGACCACCCAATCCTGGAGCTTGATGAGCTCGCGTTGCAGGCGCAGGAGCTCCTGGAAATAAAGGTGGCGCGGAAACCCGCTTCTGTCCTTCGTGTCGTGGTCCGGCGCGACAAGGTCGGCGAGCTCCGCGTCCTCCAGCTCGAGCTCCAGGTCCTCGTCGAGATTGTCCTGCATGTCGGCGTTCATGCGGGCGCGCATGTCGTGACCGAAACCCGCCTTGCTTTCGTTCATCCCGGCTCTCTCCCATATCTCCGGCCGCCATTGAGAAACCGCGCCGGAGGCCCATGTCAATGGAGGCAGGTGACAGCCCCGTGACAGCGGCCATAGTGGTCACGATCCAACGCTTGGTCCCCTGCGGGGATGCCGCAAAAGGGCGGGAAGCGGGCCTACAGGGGTCGCCTCAAGAAGGACCGGAGTCCGGGCGAAAGCCGTCATTCGATTGCGAGCCGGAAATAGGCTTCACCGCCCGAACCGGAATCCTCTCGCCTGAAGGGCGGCGCGCGGCGCCGCCGGTCCGATTGCGTGGCCTCACACTTAGGCGGAATTACTGTTCCGGCATTCCCGCCTTGCGCAAGGCTTCGATATTCCGTTCCGACGCCGCGCAGGACGGAACGGCGGCGCAGGCCCGCAACTCGGCGATCGTGCTGACTTTTGGCCCTGGCAGAGCGCTATAGCGCCGATAGGCTTCTTTAGCTTCATCGTCGCGCCCCAGGATCTCGAGGAGCGTAATTTCGTGACGCAGCGCGATCGGGTTCGCCGGCGACAGAGCGAGACTGCGGCGCACCCAATCCAACGCCTGCGCGTCTCGTCCGAGCGCTTCCAGCGCGCCGGCTTTCGTCATCAGCAGTCCCCAAAGCGCCGGATCGTGCGGGCTCAACCGGATCGCCTTGTCCACGCAGTCGATGGCCTTCTCCGGTTGTTTTGCATCGGTGTAAGCCGGGCAGAGCCAGAAATAGGTCGGCACATAGCCCGGGTTGAGGGCGATGTTTCGCTCGCCTTCGGCGACCGCCTGCTCCGGCCGTCCCTCCAGCCTGAGAAGGTTCACCTTGAGCGCGTGGGCGTATGGGTCATTGGCGTTGATGGCGAGCAGCGTCGTGATGTCCTTTTCCGCACGCCTGAGATCGCCCTCTCGGTCGGCGCTTTGAGCCTGGTCCACGCCATCCAGCAACCAGACGGCGCGCACGCCCAAGGCGATGACGTTATGAGGGTCGAGACGCAGCGCCTCATCGCAGGTTTTGAAGAGCTCCGCCCTCTTCTCCGGGTCGACGGCCTCCGACGCATGGTCCATCGCCCTCGCGGCGCATCGAAGCGCCAGGGCCATGGGACTGCCCGGCTGCGCGCGGCTCGCGCGCTCCGCCGCGATGTCGGCTACAGGCGCTGTCACCGCGTTCACAATTCGCGCGACGATCTCGTCCTCCATTTGGAGGGGGTCGGCGCGGTCCTCGTCGAAAGTTTCCGCCCAGAGCTGAGCGCCGCTCTCCGCGTCGATCAATTGCGCGCTGACCCTGACGCGCGTCTCCGTCGGCTGCAGCGATCCCTGCAGCACGTAACTCACGCCGAGGTCCCTGCCGATCTGCGTCACGTCGATCGGCTTGCCGGCGTAGGTCCTGGCGGTGTCGCCGGCGATGACCTTGAAGATGGGGAACGAGGCGGTCAGGCGGGAAGCGGCGTCGGTGAGTCCACCCGTCACAGCCTCGGCTAGGGGGTTCACGGTGGGGTCGCCGGACAGGTTCGTGAAGGGCAGCACCATGACGGCGACCCGCTCCGCCTTCGCCCCGGCCCAACGGAAATGCCAAACTCCCGCACCGATCGCGGCGAGCGCTACAACGAGAGTCGTCGCAGCAATGATCATGACCCGCTGTCTTCGAACGGCGCTCTTCAGCGGTTTCGCCTTTGGGGAAACGCCCGCTTCCAGCGAATAAACGTGCACGGGCTCCGCGATATTTTTCAGCCGGGTCGGCCCAAGATCCTTAACGCCGAGGTCGAGCCGTCCCTTGACCTGCCAGTACGCCTGCTCGGAAAGACAGATCGCGCCGGGTTTTGCGATTCCTTCCAGCCGCGCGGCAATATTGACGCCGTCGCCCATGAGGTCGCCGTCGCTTTCCTCGACGACGTCGCCAACGTGGACGCCGACCCGGTACTCTATGCGCCTATCCGGAGGCAGGCCAGCGTTGCGCTCGGCCATGCCGAGCTGGATTTCGATCGCGCAGCGCACGGCGTCGACCACGCTGCGGAATTCGACGAGTATCCCGTCGCCGGTGCGCTTGACGACGCGGCCGCGGTGCACGGCGATCGTTGGGTCAAAGAGATCGCTGCGCAGCGTGCGGAGCCGGGCCAAAATCAGCTCTTCGTCGGCCTCGGCGAGCCGGCTGTAGCCGACCACGTCGGCGGCTAGGATCGCCGCGAGCTTTCGGCTCTCCGCCACGTTTCTCCTCCACAGCCCACGGGAGCTTATCACAATTGAGCTGAGCCTCGGCTCAGCCTTCCGTAGGGCGAACCTGCCGGTCGGGCGTAGAGCGTGGCCGCGGCCGGCGACGGACCTCGGGGTCGAAAGGTCGGTCCTGGCGCAACCTACGCATTCGGCCTAAGACCGCTTTCTCGCGCTTACCGCTCGTTCATAGGGCCGATTTTGAAGGGTGCCAAAGGGTCGATTGCGGTCGTCTGGTCGCCGATCCGGCCGGGCGCCGAGCTCAGATTCTAACCCCTAGGAGACGGCGATGAAGAGCATCTGGACCGCCTGGCAGACCTGGGCCGTGCTGTCGGCGGCGTTTGCGGCGCTCACCGCCATCTTCGCCAAGGTCGGGGTTGAAAACGTCAACTCGGATTTCGCGACCTTCATCCGCACGGTCGTCATCCTCATCGCCGCGGGCGCGATCCTCGCCATCGCCGGGACATGGCAGCCGCCAAGCTCGATCTCGCCCCGCAGCTATGCGTTTCTCGTCCTCTCGGGACTGGCGACGGGCGGTTCGTGGCTGTGCTACTTCCGGGCGCTGAAGCTCGGCGACGCGGCGCGCGTGGCGCCGATCGACAAGCTCAGCGTCGTCTTGGTCGCGGTGTTCGGCGTCTTCTTTCTCGGCGAGAAGCTCGCCGCGCAGAACTGGCTCGGCGTGGCGCTGATCGCGGCCGGCGCCATTCTCGTGGCGTACAAGGCCTGAGGCTCAAGGCGGGTTCGTCTCCCGGTGGCGGGCGAGGATGAGCGCAATGGCGCAGGACCCGAGCCGGGCGATGGTGTTGTCGGCGCGGCTCGTCAGAATGATCGGCGTGCGCGCCCCGAGCACGATGCCGGCCATTTCGGCATCCGCGAGATAGACGAGTTGCTTGGCGAGCATGTTGCCGGCCTCGAGGTCGGGGACAAGGAAAATGTCCGCCTGACCGGCGACCGGCGAGACGATGCCCTTGGTGCGCGCCGCCTCGAGGGAAACCGCATTGTCGAAACCGAGCGGCCCATCGAGGATTCCCCCCGTGATCTGACCACGGTCCGCCATCTTGCACAGCGCCGCGGCGTCCAGCGTCGAGCGGATTTCCGGCGAGACGGTCTCGACCGCCGAGAGAATGGCGACACGGGGCGTGACAATGCCAAGCGCGATGACGAGGTCGATGGCGTTCTGCACGATGTCGCGCTTGTCGAGGAGGTCCGGGTAGATGTTGACCGCAGCGTCGGTGATGAAGAAGGGACGCGGATAGGCCGGCGCGTCAATGGCGAAGACGTGGCTGATGCGGCGCGCCGTTCTGAGGCCGGTGTCCGTCGCCACCACCTCGTGCATGAGTTCGTCCGTATGCAGCGCCCCCTTCATGAGCGCCTCAACCTCACCGTAGCGCGCCATCGCCACCGCCTTGGCGGCGGCGGCGTGGCTGTGCTCGGTCGGAACGATCGGATAGCCGTCGAGGTCGAGTCCCGCCGCTTGGGCCGCTCGCTTGATCTTCGCCTCGGGGCCGACGAGCACCGGATCGATCAGTTCCTCCCGCGCCGCCTCGATGGCGCCCATGAGGGAAGCTTCGTCGACCGGATGGATGACCGCCGTCCGTAGAGGTTTCAAATCGCGGGTGCGGTCGATGAGAATCTTGTAGCGCCGCCCCCTCTCGCGCATCTGCTCGACGTATTCCTCGCGCGGCTCCGCGACGATCGGCTTTTTTGGCGCGACAACGTCGGCGGAGGCCGCCATCGCCAGCTCTCCGCGCTGGTTGGTGGCGCGCACCTCGATGGTGACGCGGCCGCCCTGAGGCGCCCTCGCCATAACCTTGGCGACGATGGAGAGAACGTCGCCTGGCTGAGCGGCGACCGCCGTCTCGACCGTCTGCCGGACAAGCTTCGATCCAGCGCCAGGCAGACGTCCCGCGATGAGCGCGCTCACGAGCGCGCTCGCCCAGCCGATCTGCGCCGCATCGATGCTAAAGGCGCGGGTCGCCGCCACGCTCGGATCGACTACGCCCGCGCCGATCGTGGCCGCCTGGGTGGCGAGGAGCGAGAAATCCTCATGCGTCAGCGTGTGGACGAGGCGCTCTTCGTCGCCGACTTGCAGCGAATCGAACGGCCGGTTTTCGATCGGAGACATTTTGCGCTTTTCCGAGTAGCTGTTCCTGACGCCGCAGCGTCAAGGCGAGCGGCTTCTCTGGCGTCGCGCTGCTGGCGACCGTTGACGAGACTCACGTCTATTATTCGCACGCCGGCAGAATCGCCAGCGGCGGTAAAGCCGGAAATAATGCGCCTGTGGACGTCATCTATCGGGCGAGGAGGCTCGGGTGAACGGTGGCGACAGCCAGGACGAAGTGTTTCGCTTTCTGGCCAACCCCATGACGCACGGCCTCAGCGAGGCCGTCGTGCGGATCGACACCGCCAACGCGGTCGTGTTCCTCGCGGGCCGCGACGCCTACAAGGTGAAGCGCGCCGTCAAGTATCCGTTCATGGACCTCTCGACCCTGGAAAAGCGCAGGGAGGCCTGCGAAGCCGAAATCGCCGTCAACCGCGACAACGCCCCGAACATCTATCTCGAAGCGCTTCCCATCGTCCGCGACGGACTGAGGCTCAAGCTTGGCGGCGAAGCCGCGGTCGTGGAGTGGGTCGCGCATCTGCGCCGGTTCGATGACAACTTGACCCTCGACAGGATCGCCGAGCGGGCAGGGATATCGGACGAGATCGTGGACAAGCTTGCCGCAGCGATTCGGCGCTCGCACACGCGCGCTCCGCTTCGCGACGCGAGAGCCGCGGCGCATTCGCTCGAAACCTATATCGAGCAGAACGAGGCGGCCCTCGCTCTGTGGCCGGATCTCTTTCCGGCGGCGAGCGCGACCCGGCTCACGCGGGATGCGCGGCTCGCTTTCGCGATCGTGCGCCCCGTGTTGCTGCGGCGCGGCCGAATGGGCCTCGTCCGCCGTTGTCACGGCGACCTTCATCTTCGCAACATCGTCCTCATCGACGGCGAGCCCACCCTGTTCGACGCGGTCGAGTTTTCCGATGAAATCGCGACCGGGGACGTCCTGTACGATCTCGCGTTCCTCCTTATGGACCTTGAGGAGCGGGGGTTGCGTCCGGCCGCGAACCGGCTGTTCAACCGATACATGGCGCCGGCGCCGCAGCAGGCGATCGCGGGCCTCGCCGCGCTGCCGCTCTTCATGAGCCTGCGCGCCGCCATACGGGCCAAGGTGGAGGCGGCGGGTGCGGATCGGCTGGAAGGCGAGGCGCGGGAGAAGACGCGGACGCTGGCGCGCCGTTATTTCGATCTCGCTCGGGCGCTGCTTCGTCACCAGCCGCCCCGACTCATCGCCGTCGGCGGGCTGTCGGGCGTCGGCAAGAGCGCCTTGGCGGCCGTGATTGCGCCGAAACTTGGGCGCGCCCCCGGGGCGCTGTGGCTGCGGAGCGACGTCGAGCGGAAGATGATGTTTGAGGTCGAGGACGAGACCGAGCGCCTGCCTGAGAGCGCCTATTTCGAGGAGGCGAGGCGCGAGGTCTACCGGCGCATCGACGACAAGGCGCGCAGGGCGCTCGGCGCCGGCCATACCGTCGTTCTCGATGCAACCTTCGCTACAACCCGCGAGCGCCGAATCGCGGCCCGCATCGCCACCGAGGTCGGCGTCGCATTCGCCGGCCTCTTCCTCGAAGCGCCGCTCGAAACGCGGCTAGCTCGCACCTCACAGCGGAAAGGCGACGCGTCCGACGCCGACGCCGCAGTGGCGGCCGTCCAGCGCGCCGATCCGCTGCAAGAACCCGGGTGGACTTCTCTTCCGGCCGGAGCCGATCTCGCTGAAACCGCGGCGCTCGCTCTTGCCCGAATCGGATTCGATCGCTCAGACAAGCCTTGACGGTTTAACGTGATTAGGAACATAGGGCGGGATCGGGGGAGGTTGCCGCGACATCGACGAGCCCGTCCACGAACGCGGAAAAGAGTTTAAGAAAAAAAGCGAAATAATATCGCACGCGGGGAAGATGAATTGCTTGATCGATTGAACTCGCTTTGGATTGGCGAAACGCTTGGTTATATCGAGCGCCTCACGATGATTTCAGCGCTGTCGGTTGGCCACTCATTCAGGCTTTACTCTTACAATCCAGATAATCTTTATGCCGTTCCGGCAGGCGTTGAAGTTCAAGACGCTAATGAAGTGGTCGCATACGACTCGCTTGCCAGGTACTTCGATAAAGGCTTGGCGACGCTCGGCTCCAATTTCTTCCGCTATGCAATGCTTATGAAAGGTCTTGGCCTATGGGTGGACCTGGATCTGTATTTCGTCAAAGCGATCGATTTTGAGGATGAATATGTGTTCGGGTGGGAACACGAGACCAAGATCAACGGCGCTGTTTTGCGGGTTCCGAAAGATTCGGACGTGCTTGACGAGCTCTTGAGGATACCTCAGGTCAACTGGCGGCCGCCCTTTTATGGACTTCGAAAATCCGCTGTTTTTTACATGAGAAGGCTGACGAAGGGCGACATCCTCCCGGAGGATTATCGCTGGGGCACTTTTGGCCCGACGTATTTGACCTATTTGGCGAAGAAACATCATGTCTCGAAACTAGCCAAGGAGCGTTCCGTTTTTTATCCGATCAGGCACTGCGACGCCAAATTGCTTTACTCGGCTCCTCCTGAAATTGTAGAAAATCTACTAACTCATGAGACGAGAACGGTTCATCTTTGGCACTCGGTGCTGAGCCCGGAAGCCAAGGTCTCACCGCCTCGCGGGTCTTACCTTGACGCTGTCTGTCGTCGCCACGGGATCGTCGCTTGATCCGCCGCAGGCGGAAGCGCGCCGGCGCGCTCACCCGCTTTGGGACTGCAGCCGTCCCACAAATTCGCCCTGCTTGACCCTTTCGTTTCCCATCGCAATCATGCTGCGTTCATGCCCGCTTCAGTAGAGAACGGGCCGAGAGCGCCGCTGGCTTGGCGGCCAGCCGAACGAGGGAGTGAAAATGAGGATGATTTCGTTGAAGGTCGCGGCGGCGGCCTTTGTCGCCGCCATGGCCATTGGGTTCGCGGCGACAGGCGATGCTCAAGCGCAGAGCGTCATGAGGCAGTGCGGCGACGAGTGGAAGGCCGCGAAAGCCAATAACGCGACGAACGGCCAGACCTGGCAGGAGTTTTTGAAGGACTGCCGCGCTCGACACGCGGCGGCCGCTCCGGCGCCGGCTGCTGCCCCGGCGCCGGCCGCCGCAGCTCCTGCGCCAGCGGCTCCCGCGCCCGCTCCGACTCAGGCCGCTGCGCCGAAGCCCGCCGCGCCGCCGACCGGCGCCGGCCAGTTCGCGACCGCCGCCGAAGCCAAGGCTCGCTGCCCCTCGGACACGGTCGTCTGGGTCAACACCAACTCGCGCATTTATTTTCACGAAGGCGCCCGCTACTACGGAAAGACGAAGAAGGGCGCCTACATGTGCGAGGCCGACGCCAAGGCTGCCGGCGACCGCGCTTCCCGAAGCCGGATCGGCGCGAAAGCGCAGGCGCAGTAGCGCTTCCGGTCCAGCTTTTTGGTCACGCGCGGACGGTCAACATCCGCGCGTACGGCTCTATTTTTTAGCCCCCCGACAACTCGCGCCGCGTGGACTCGAAAAGGAACCAGGTGCGCCGCTCGGCCTCGTCGATCCAGACCTCGAGCAAGCTCGTGGTGGCGACATCGCCGTGTTTTTCGCAGAGGTCGTGAGTCTCGCGCATGTGCGCGGCGAGCTGCTTGTTATCGTCGCGCAGCTCGGCGAGCATATCCTCCGGCGTGACGAACTCCTCGTCATTGTCCAGGACGCGTTTCATTTTTGCGATCTCGCCAATGGAGTGCAGCGTTCTTCCGCCGATTTTGCGCACGCGCTCGGCGAGCGGGTCGGTCGTGGCGAAGATCTGCTGGCTCTGCTCGTCGAGGAGGAGATGATAGTCGCGAAAATGGGGACCGGACATGTGCCAGTGGAAATTCTTCGTCTTAACGTAGAGCGCAAAGATGTCCGCCAGCAGCGCGTTAAGCGCGCCTGAGATCTCCTTCACGGCCTTGGACTCCAGGTCGGTCGGCGTTTGCAGCGGAGCGGCGCGCATCTCTTTTGCCTTCGACACGTCCATGATCGTCTCCATCGTCAGGTGAGAGGACAGCCCGCCGAACATGGGGAGCGAGCGAGCGGCTGGCAAGCCGATCGATGTCACGCTTGAATCAACTGTCGGCGATCGCTCAGTTCGCGCCGTTCAAGATGCGGCTACGAAATCTAAGCGGGCGGGGCGGCTTCGTTCCTCTGCAGCATCGCGCTCAGCCGCGGCGCGGCGAACGCCGGCTCGCGGACCCGAACCCAATCCCCGAAGACTGCGATGCGGTTCTTGAGCTTAACCGCGTGGTTCTCAGAAATATCCGCGATCCGATGCTCGAGGAAGGGGTTCCGAAACCGCTCCAGGGTCGTTGCGAGATAGCGCTTCGCCTCCTCGCCCATGCCGCGAAGCGCAAAGCCGGGCAGAACCTCCTCGTCATAAATCGCGGCCAGCTCCTTCGAGACGCCCGCATCCTCCAGGATCGCCCGAACCGTCAGATCTGGGGAGAGGCGTCGCCGCATCCACATCTCTGCGAGCACGGTGTGGCCGAGATTGAGGATGTGCAGCTTAAGGCGCTCGAACGGCTCGAGGTCGTCGACAATTTGCACCGCTGGGTGCTGGAGCGGCGGCTCGAAATCGCCGCGCCGGATCGCCCAGAGCGCGTAAGGCTCCGCGACTGCGCCGATCGGCTCGATCGGCGCGGAGACAATTCTGTCCACAAGCGTGTCGGCGAACACGACCGACTCCGCGAGCCACGCGTGAAAGGAATCCGGCACATTGCTCTTGCGGGCGAGCTGTGAGACGATTCCCGAAAGAACCCCACCGTTGCGGGTCACCAGTTCCGTCGGCAGGAATAGAAGCGGCTTTCCGCCCTCTTTGAATCGCGCGACCAGGAGGGCGAGCAGCTTCATGGGAAAGCCGCGCGGCGGCGACTGCGACGGGACGTCATGTCCGGCTTCGTCATCAACGAGGTCGTAGCCGCGTTCGCCGACATTCGAAACGGCGATGTCTGCTTCCCGCGCGAAGGAGCGGACCACGTCCCGCCATTCCTTCTCGGCGTCGAACGCCGCATCGACGCTCGCGACTTCGATGGTTTCGTCGATGACCCGGCCGCCCTCGATGCCTCGAATGCGAACCGGAAAGGGAAGGCCCCGCTTGAAGGCGGCGACGCGGCCCGCCCGATCGCCGCCGGCTGTCGTCTTGACGACGGCGATCGGTCCAATCCTCTGGCCCTCCAATCGGGCCTGATGGACGAAAAGATCGACGTGCGCCTGGAGGAAACGGCTGGTGCCGAACTGGATGATGCGCCGCGTCATGCAATCTGGACCAGCGCCTTGACCAGCCCCCGCTTCTCGGTTGTCCAGCGCGGCAGGTCGGCGGCGACGCCGGCGAGGTCCGTGCGATGGGTGAGCAGGCGCTTCAGTGGCACGCGGCCTTGCTCGATGGCCGCGATTACGCGTTCGAAATCGATGCGCAGCGCATTGCGGCTGCCCAGCAACGTCATCTCGCGCTTGTGGAACTCGGGATCCGAAAAGGCGACGTCCTCATTCACGACGCTGATGAGGACCAGCGCCCCGCCGTGGGCCACATACCGAAACGCATGCTCCATGGACGCGCGCGCGCCGGTTGCGTCGAAGACAACGTCGAATCCTTCGCCGCCGGTCGCCTCGCCGACGAGCTCGGCGGTCCGCTCGCCGGCCTCGATCGATCGCGCCGCTAACCCGCCCATCGTCGCGAAGGCGAGCCGCTCGGCGTCGCGGTCCATGATCGTCACGTCGCCGCCGGCCAGGCCGGCGAACAGCGCGGCGCCAAGTCCAATTGGGCCGGCGCCAATCACCAGCGCTCGGGCGCGCGGCTGGAGGGCGGAGCGGGCGACCGCATGCGCGCCGATTGCGAGAAATTCGATGCTCGCGGCCTGATCGAACGTGAGGCTTCCCGCCGGATAGAGATTGCGCTCCGGCACGCTGATGCGCTCGCACATGCCGCCGTCGCGATGCACGCCGAGAACAGCGATCCCGACGCAGCAATTGGGCTTGCCGTTGCGGCACGCGATGCAACGTCCGCAGGAGACATAAGGATTGATGACCACCGTCTGACCGGGCTTCAGCGCGCTGTCCGCCGGCGCCTCCAAAACCTCGCCGGACAACTCATGGCCGATTATCCGGGGATAGGCCAGGTAGGGGTGACTGCCCTCAAAAATGTGGAAATCCGTGCCGCAGATCCCGACCCGGCGGATGCGGACGAGAACCTCCGCCTCGCCCCGCTTGGGCTCAGGCCGCTCTTCCAGGACAAGTTCGCCTGGCCTCTGGCACACAACTGCTCGCATTGCCGTATTCGCCCTTTGATGTACGAAGCGCCTACAATCCAAGCGACGGCCGGCCGCGACTTCTGGAGATTTATCGCTACCGACCACAAGTCGGCTTTGTCCTCCTCGGGCTTCGCGCCTGGGTTGTCGACAAGTCGACGACGCAAAGTCCAGCGCCCAAGCCACGGAGCCGAAATTGCTCAGACAGCGCGGTTGTTTTGTAAGGCTCTGGTTTGACTATGACGGGGAGGGCCGGCTCTTCGCCGGCCCTCGTCTCGTCTCACTTGAACTTCTCCATGTTGTCCTTGGTGACCAAGGCGGCCCCTGAATCAATCAACGATTCCACTTGCTCTCCGCGAATCGACTTCACGAGGGCGTCCACGCCGAGTTCGGCCATCTTGGCGGGGAATTGCGCAACCGAGGCGTCCTCAATTCCCGCAGCCATGGCCTCAGCCTCGCCGCAGCAGAAGTCAAACCCGACCAGGATGACATGGCGGTCGAGCTTGGCGTTCTTGATGGCCTGGGCTGCGCCAGCGGCGGGCGGCCCGCAAGCCGAGTAGATCGAGGTGACGTGCGGGTTCGCGGTCAGGATGTCTTGGGCGACGTTGATCCCTTTCTCCTCGGTGCAGCTGGTCGCGCCTTTGCCGACGATCTTGACGTCGACGCCTTTCAGGCCTTCGAGCATGCCGTTCACGCGGTCGTCGAGAGCGGGCACGCCCGGCACGCCTTCGAGAATGCCCAGCGTGTCGCCGTCCTTCAGCACCTTCTTGAGATAGCCTCCGGCGATTTTGCCGGCTTCGAGATTGTTGGTGGTCGCAAGCGCTGTCTGACCCTTCCAGTCAGGAATCTTGTTGTCCATGAGGACGACCTTGACGCCCTTGGCGACGGCCTTGTCCAGCGTCGTCGCCACCGTCGGATCGACCGGCGTGATGGCGATGCCCTGCACGCCTTTGGTCACCATGGATTCGATGAGCGCGATCTGCCCTTCGATATCCGTGGCCGAGGTCCCCTGGCCGTAAATGATCTCCACGCCCGGATGAGCCGCCGCGTAGGCTTTGGCGGCGTTCTCCATGGTGGCGAAAAACGGCACCGGAAACTTGGTGA
Organism: Roseiarcus sp.; assembly: GCA_035500275.1. GTDB lineage: Bacteria > Pseudomonadota > Alphaproteobacteria > Rhizobiales > Beijerinckiaceae > Roseiarcus. The sequence goes on from DATJXI010000244.1 coordinate 12,262, forward strand.
TGAAGCCGATTTTCACCGTCTCCGCTGCGGCGGGGACGACGATTGCTGCGGCGAGCGCCATTCCGCCGAGCAGGACTCGTAGTCTCATGTTCTCCTCCCTTCATCGTAGGCCGCTCCGACAGGAGCGGCCTTTTCGCCGCGAACGGCGAAACCCGCTTAGGCCTCCGCGCCAACGATCATGGAGACCAGCTGCTGTTGGATCGCGCGATCCGGCTTCAATTCTCCGACCTTCCGTCCCTGACGCAGGACGATTGCGCGGTCGGCAAGCTCAACCACGTGCTCCATGTTGTGGGTGATGAGAATGACGGCGGCGCCTTCCGCCCGCAGGCGGCCGATCAGGTCGAGGACCTTGCGCGATTCACGCAGCCCGAGGGCGGCGGTCGGCTCGTCCAGGATCACGACCTTTCGAGCGAAAACGGTCGCCCGGGCCACGGCGATGGCTTGCCGCTGGCCGCCGGACATGAGCGCCACCGGCGCGTCGAGTTTTGGGAGCCTGACCTTCAGTCGTTCGAGCACCGCAGCCGCTTCGCGGTCCATGGCGCGGCTTTTGAGAAGCCGCAGCCCTCGGGGCAGCCAGGCGGGAAACGCGATCTCGTGACCGCAATAGAAGTTCTGCGCCGGCGTCAGATTGTCGAAGAGGGCAAGGTCCTGATAGACCGTCTCAATTCCGGCGCGGCGCGCGGCAGCGGGCGAATGGAAGGCGGTCACCGCCCCGTCGAGAAGGATTTCGCCTGCGTCCAGGGAGTGAACTCCGCTGATGCATTTGACCAGCGTCGACTTGCCGGCGCCGTTGTCGCCAAGCAAAGCGAGCACTTCGCCTCCATACGCGTCGAGGCTAACGTCCTTTAGAGCGTGGACTGCGCCGAAACGCTTGTCGGCGTGGCGGACCGCGAGGACCGGGGCGGTCATTGGACCCTCGCAGCCTGAATGGCTCGCGCCCTTGCCTCCAAACGGCTGCGCAGCACATCGGCCTCGACGGCCACGACAATGACGAGGCCGATCGCGATCATCTGGAAGAAAACGTCGACGTCGAGCAGGTTCAGGGCGTTCCGGATAACCCCGATCATGACCGCTCCGATGAGAGCGTGGCCGATGTGCCCGCGCCCGCCGAGAAAGCTCGCCCCGCCGATGATGACCGCGGCTATGGTGTCGAGTTCGAGCAGATTGCCGTAGAGCGGCGAACTGGCGCCGGTGCGCCCGGCCAGAACGATGGCTCCTATGCCGGCGCAGAACCCCGAGATGACATAGGTCGAGATCAGTACGCCCTTGACGGGTATGCCCATTTCGAGGGCGGCCTCCGGATGGCCGCCAACCGCGTAGATCCATCGGCCCCAGACCATCGCCTTGGCCATAAACAGCGCCGCGAGGGCGACCGCAAGCACGACGAAGAAGGAATTCGGAACGCCGAAGGTCTCCGAACCACCGATCGTCTGGATCCAGTCCGGCATCCCGCGCATCGTGGTGTGTCCGACGGCGAGCTCGAGGGCGAGGCCTCTGCAGATGCTGAGCGTCGCCAGCGTAATGATGAACGGATGCGGAAGGCGTCCGTACACATAGGCGACGCCATTGACGGCGCCGACAAGCGTAGCGGACGCCAGCATCGCCAGCGCTACGAGCGGCGCTGAATTATCGATCCGGAATACCAGGCCGCCGATGACAGTGGCGAGCGCAAGATTGCTGCCCACCGACAGGTCGATGCCCCGAGTCAGGATGACCAGGTGCTGTCCTATTGCGACAATGGCGATGACGGCCGTTTGCGCAAGTATGTTGCTGATGTTGACGGGTTTGAGAAAGTAGGGGGTCAACTGGCTGATCGCGGCGACCAGCATGACGAGGATCAGCAGCGGGCCGACGCCGAGCAGCCGGAGGGCCAGCGAGACCGCGAATCCGCCGCTGGTGCGATCGCCTTTTGGCAAGGCGGGAGCCGTCTGTTGACGATCGGTCGCCACTTCCGCCACGACTGGCGCCTTGACTTTGTTCCTTATCCTCAAAAAACAGGACCGAGGCTCTTGGTCAATTTGTTTTTTATGGATTAGAATACAGGACAAGCGACCCCATGAAGACGGACACCGTATTCAAGCGCGCCTTTAATGACGCCCTGGAGCTTGTCTCGACCCTTCGAGACGGGGAGCCGCTTCCGTCTGAGAATACGCTCGCCGCGCGGCTCGGCGTCAGCCGCACCACGGTGCGCAAGATCATCTCTGCGCTCAACTTGGTAGGCGCGGTGACCGGAAGCGGGCGCGAGCGCCTTGTCCACGCGTCGTTGAGGAAAGTGAAGCGGTTTCCGGAGGCGGAGACCGTCTCCGCCTCCGCGCAGGTCGAGAAGCGGTTCATGGAATGGATGCTGCGGGACAACGCTCGGCCGGGAACGACGATCAACGAACTGGAGCTCGCGCGCCAGTTCGGGGTGGCGACGACCGGCATTCGCGAGTTCCTTAACCGCTTCCAGAGCTTCGGGCTCATTGAGAAGCGCCCGAACGCGGGCTGGCTGTTCAAGGGATTCACGTCCAGCTTCGCACTCGAACTGTTCGAGATTCGAGAGATTTTCGAGCTCAGGTCGGCGATCGCCTTCGCCGCATTGCCCAAGAGCTCGCCGCTTTGGCGCCAGGTCGAAGCGCTGCGCGGCGAGCATGTCTCTCTCCTCGCAGACATCGACCGGCGCTACCACGACTTTTCCGACCTCGACAGCCGGTTTCATCGGCTCATCAATTCCGCCGCGCCCAACCGTTTCATCGACGGCTTCTACGACATCATTACCCTGATCTTTCACTACCACTATCAATGGAACAAGCATGACGAACGGCAACGCAACGCCGTGGCGATCGAGGAGCACCTTGTGTATATCGAGGCGCTTCTGAGCTCCGACGCGGGAGCCGTCGAGCGCGCCTGTCGCGCGCATCTGGCTTCGGCAAAAATGACCCTGTTGCGTTCCACCTCGCGAGAGCCTTCGTTATAGCGAAGCGAGAGCTTGTCTCCGAAGACGGCTTGCTTAATTAATCAGCGGAAAGCGTTTGCGGTTTCAGCGGACGCGTTCAAGGACAATTCAGGAGGAACGAATGATCATGCTGAGGACGCTGAGCCGCCGTCAGGTCCTGCTCGTCGGGACGGCGCTTGCGCTGGCGCGCGGCAAAGCCCATGCCGAGGAGACGCCGCCGTTGAAAATCGGCATCATGAACGACATGTCGAGCGTCTATGCCGACTACCAGGGCGAGGGCTCGGTCATCGCGGCTAAGCTCGCCGTCGACGACTTCTCGAAGAGCCTCGGCGTGCCGGTCGAGATCGTTTCCGCCGACCACCAGAACAAGCCGGACGTCGGCTC
>DATJXI010000245.1:0-6410 GCA_035500275.1 Roseiarcus sp.
GGCTCGCCCCCGCAGCCCGGACTTTGCTGGTACTATACCGACCCGAGCCAGCGTCAAGGCTTCTGGGACGTCTGCCAGTAGGCTAGACGCCGAACAGAAACGGGCCGAATTGCGACCGCTCCGACACACGGCCGTCCCACGGGGCGGCCGTTTGGTTTTCCAGGCTGTCAACGGCCCTTCACCTCGATCTTCTTGACCGGTTTCTGCGCCTCGGCGGTCTTCGGCATCGTGACTGTGAGGACTCCGTTCTTGAAGGCGGCCTCGATCTTATCGGCGTCGACCGTCTCTGGCAGCCGGATCGAGCGCTCAAACGATGTGAAGCGGCGCTCCCTCAGGTGGAAGTCCTCCTTCTTGTCTTCCTTGCCCTCTTCCTTCTGGCCTTTGACGGTCAGGACCCCGTTGGCGACCTTGACCTCGATGTCCTTCTCCTCGAGGCCGGGCATGTCGGCGGTCATCTCGAAGGCGTTGTCGCGCTCCACGAGATCGATCGCGGGGGCCGCGATCCACGACTCCGGCTGCCAGAACGGCTCAAGATCGAAGACCGGACGCCGGAACGGCAGCCGTAACGGGTTCATGTTGAAGTCGTCGAACAGCCGATCGACCTCGCGGCGAAGGTTTTCGAACGGCCGCCACGGCTGCATCGCAGACGGCGACGCAGGAGAGCGGGATTCTGTGGTGACCGGAACCTTGGTCTCAGCTTTCGCCATAACACCCTCCAACTGTTTCTGTTTCACTCTGGAAAGATAGCCGGCCTCACGCGCCGCGCATTGACTCCGCTCAAATCGTCCGCGTGAAATCGGCGGCAATCTGCGAACCCTGGTCGATGACCATGGTCCGCTCATCCAGCGCCTGCAAGGCGCTGAGCACGTCCTTCAGGCAAATCCTCGCGCCATTCTCCAACTGCCGCACCTGGGGCAAGCCTTCGACGGCGTGCAGGTCGGACGCCCAGGAGGCGAGGATCGCGCGCTGTTCGGCGGGCGTGAGGTCAGGGTCGAGGAGCACCTCGTCGGGGTGCTGAAAGATGAGCTCCGGCGGGACGCTCGGGTCCGGCGCTGACGCCGGGCCCTCGAACTGAAATTCCTCCATCATCGGCGGGCAACCTCCCTTCTTTCGCGCCGGGTTGCTGCGATCCATGTCGCTCGCCGCAGGAGGAGCCTTGAGGTTGCGAGGCTTTCGCCCTTCGCCCATAGCCACATCCGCGTCGAGCAACATGGAATACGAGTGCGCCGGAGGAATCCGGCACGCGTAAGGTGGGCGGCGATTGTGCCGTTTTCAAGCGTGATCTGGCGCCTTCTGCCCGCCGCGACAATTCATGCTCTTGACGCTTGCCCGCCGGTATCCCAGTTCAATTCATGTCAGGGCGGGGCCCCCGGCCGCCGTGCGCGAGATGCCCGATCGAGACGGCGGCCTCCTTGCTGACGCGGAAGCGAAGGAGGAAACGATGTCTTTGATATTTTCCGATCCGTTCGATGCGTTGTCGACGTTCCAGGACGCGCTGGACGCGTTTCGCACGAGCGGCTGGCTGGACGCCGGACCCTCCGGCGCCGGCGCTTATCCGCCGATGAACGTGTTTCGCAAAGGCGACGATTTCATCGTCATCACGGAAATTCCCGGCGTGAAAAAGTCGGACCTCGAAGTGCAGGTGAAGGGCCGCACCTTGAGGCTCGCCGGCGCGAAGTCCGTCGGATATCCGGAGAAGGCCGCGGTACACCGCCGGGAGAGGCTGGCGGGACGCTTCGATCGCGCGGTGGCCATGCCGGTCGAGATCGACCCCGACGGCGTCAAGGCGGAGTACCGCGACGGGATTTTGGCGCTCTACCTGCCGCGGGCCGAAAGCGACAAGCCGCGATCGATCAAGGTAGGTTGAAAAATGGGAAAACAGCCGAACAAGAAGGGTGCGACCATGGCTCAGAGCAAGGAAATGGCGGTCCGCGAGAAGAAGGAGGTCGCGGCCAAGGAAGAGAAGACAATCCCGGGGAGGTACTTCGTTCCCCCAGCCGACATCTACGAGACCGACGAGGCGCTGGCGGTCGTGTTGGAGATGCCGGGGGTTGAAAAGAAGGACATCGAGGTCTCGCTCGAGAACGACGTCCTCACCGTTGACGGCCGCATTGATTTTTCGAAGTACCGGGACGTGGAGCCGGTCTACGCCGAATACAACGTCGGCCACTACGCCAGGTCGTTCTCGCTCTCCGATCGCATCGACCGGGACAAGATCAGCGCCAACATCGAGGACGGCGTCCTCACTCTGACGCTGCCGAAGGCGAAGGCGGCCCAGCCGAAGCGGATATCAATCGGGTAACGGGAGAAGGCCAGGGGTCGCGCCTCTGTGTTTGCGGCGCGATTGACTTGCAACTTGGGCGGCGGCATAAGCCGCCCAAGCGGCGCGATAAGCGCGGCAACCCTTTTTCCCGGCCTCGCCGCCGGCCTTCATGGCCACCGCAGCGGGGCCGGTTGCGCGTGAGCGCACGCGTCGACGAGCCCTGGAGAATATTGTGAAGCGGACCTACCAACCCAGTAAGCTTGTGCGCAAGCGTCGCCACGGTTTCCGCGCGCGCATGGCGACCCCCGGCGGCCGCAAGGTGTTGAACGCCCGGCGCGCCCGCGGGCGCAAGAAACTGTCGGCCTGAAGGCGCGCGCCCTCGCGGCGGCGGACCTTTTTCCCATCCTTCGGGCGCATTCCATGCGGTTGGCGTCGCACGATCGGGAGGCGGGGCTGACCCGCGCGCCGCAGTGTTTTGGGCGGTTGCGGCGGCGAGCCGACTTCCAGCGCGTTTCCCGCGGGCGCAGGAAAACGAGCGCTGCGTTCATCCTCCAGACCGTGAAGCGAATGGAGGGCGCAGCCAAGGGGCCACGCCTCGGTTTCACCGTCACCCGGAAGGCGGGCGGCTCGGTTGAAAGGAATCGCATCCGCAGGCGTCTAAAGGAGGCCCTGCGCGCCGCCGCCCCACTTGAGGCGAGGGCCGATTGCGACTACGTGCTAGTGGCCCGGCGCGAGGCGCTGACACGGGAGTTCGCGGCGCTTGTCGCCGATTTGCGCAACGCCTTCCAGGCGCTTACAGCCGATTCCAAAGGCTTCCGCCGCCCTGCTGGTCCCAATGGCCGGCAAGGCGGAGATTAGGCGGACATGAACACCGAGGACACGAGAAACCTATTTCTCGCCATTGCCCTTTCCATTCTCGTGATGGTGGCGTGGCAATATTTCTACGCCGGCCCCCTCTATCAGCGTCAGCATCCGGCGCAGACCCAGACGCAGGCGATGAACGGTGCTACGAAGCCGTCTGAGCCTGCGCATGAGGCTGCAAACGCGCCCCAGACGACGGGGCTCGCGCCCGCCGGTTCCTCCGCGCCGGGCGCGCCCCCCGTCGAGACGGTTTCGCAGGCGCTCGAAGCAAGCCCCCGCGTCGCCATCGATACGCCGAGTCTCGGCGGGTCGATCGACCTCAGGGGCGGCAAGCTCGACGACCTCGTTCTCAAGGATTACCACGAGACCATTGACAAGAAGAGCCCGCTCATCCGGCTCTTCTCGCCCCCCGGCGCGCCCGACGCCTATTGGGCCGAGACAGGGTTCGTGAGCCCCGGCGGCGCCGTCAAGACGCCCAACCTCGAGACCGTCTGGACCGCCGACGCCAAGGTACTGACGCCCTCCCAGCCAGTGACCTTGACCTGGAACAACGGCGAGGGGCTCACCTTTAAGCGCGTCATCTCGGTCGACGACAAGTATATGTTCACGATCGTCGACTCGGTGACGAACTTGGGCGGGCAGGCGACGACCCTGCGCCCCTACGCGCTCATCGTCAGACACGGCAAGCCCAATGTCGCCGGCTACTCGGTGCTGCATGAAGGCTATGTCGGCGTCATCGGCGACGGCGGCGTGAAGGAGGTCACCTACGCGTCGGTCGACAAGGATCCGAACAAGACGGTCGCCTACAGCGGGACCGGCGGCTGGCTCGGCTTCACAGACAAATACTGGGGCTCGGCGATCATCCCGCAGCAGACGACGCCCATCGACGCCCGCTTCACCGCCAGCGGAACCGTCCAGCCCGAGGACTACCAGTCCGACTTCCTCACGCCGGAAACAACGGTCGCGCCCGGCGCCGCCTTCGAAGCCACGACCCGCATCTTCGCGGGGGCGAAAGAAGTCAGCACGATCGACAATTACCAGGTTCAGTTGGGCATCAAGAAGTTCGATCTGATGATCGACTGGGGCTGGTTTTATTTCATCACCAAGCCCCTGTTTCTCCTCATCGACGCGATCTACAAGTTCGTCGGCAATTTCGGCGTGGCGATCCTCATCGTGACCGTGCTCGTCAAGCTCGCCTTCTTCCCACTCGCCAACCGCTCCTACCAATCGATGGCGAAAATGAAGAAGATCCAGCCGCAGATCGCCGCGCTGAAGGAGAAATATCCCGACGACAAGATGAAGCAGCAGCAGGAGCAGATGGAGCTCTTCAAGCGCGAGGGGGTCAATCCCGTCGCCGGCTGCCTGCCGATGGTGATCCAGATCCCGGTGTTCTTCGCGCTCTACAAGGTGATCTTCATTACCATCGAGATGCGCCACGCGCCGTTCTTCGGTTGGATCAGGGACCTTTCCGCCCCCGACCCGACCAACGTGTTCACCCTCTTCGGCCTCATCCCGTGGGAGCCGACCGCGCTGCCGGTTTTCGGCCATTTCCTGGCGCTCGGCATCTGGCCGCTCATCATGGGCGTCTCGATGTTCCTTCAGATGAAGATGAACCCGGAGCCCGCCGACCCGGTCCAGAAATCGATGTTCGCCTGGATGCCGGTCATCTTCACCTTCATGCTCGGCACCTTCCCGGCCGGCCTCGTCATCTACTGGACGTGGAACAACACGCTAACGATCCTCCAGCAGTACTACATCATGCGGCGGGCCGGGATTAAGGTCGAGCTCTGGGACAACCTGCGCGGCCTGTTCGTCAGAACCCCGGCCAAGACCACGAGCACATGAACGAGGCGGCGGCCGGGATTGACTGGATCGAGGCCGGCCGCAAACTGTTCGCAGGGTCTTGCGCCTTTATCACTGGTGCGGCGAGCGTGGAAGGGCTGCCGCCGATCGGCGCGCCCGAGATCGCCTTCGCGGGGCGCTCGAACGTGGGCAAATCCTCGCTCATCAATGCGCTCACCGGCCGCGCCGCGCTCGCCCGCACCTCGCACACGCCGGGCCGGACGCGGGAGCTCAACTTCTTCGACTTGGGCGGCAGGGCGAGCCTCGTAGACATGCCGGGCTACGGCTACGCCGCCGTGTCAAAGGCGAAGTCGGCGGCCTGGGGCAAGCTCGTGCGGGACTATTTGCGCGGGCGGCCGTCGCTGCTCCGCGTCTTCGTGCTGGTGGACGGGCGCCACGGCCTCAAGGAGAGCGACGAGGAGACGACGCGCCTCCTCGACGCCTCGGCGGTCTCATACGCGGTCGTGCTGACGAAGCGCGACGACGTGAAGGCGGCCGACCAACCCGGCCGGGTCGCGGCGACGCTCGAGGCGCTGCGAAAGCACCCGGCCGCCTATCCTGAAGTGATCTTCACCTCCGCCCGTAGCGGCGAGGGCGTCGCGGATTTGAGGGCGCGTGTCGCGCGGCTCATCGCGGAGCGGTCCGGCCGCGGCGAAGGCTTTTGACGACCGCACGCCTGGACCAGGCCCGGGGGGGGTAAAGTGATTTCCTCAGAAAATACCAGCGGCTCACTGGCCAGCCCGGTTTGCCACTAAATCCTAACGAGGTAATTCCTCGCCCAATCAAAAACGGATGGCTCGCTACCAGAAGTGAAACAGCATAAACCCCAGAAGCCGTTCAGTTCAAGGACCGCTCTAGTTATCTCGTACGCTTTATTACGCAATTACGTGACTCTACTCCGTTCGTTCAATTATAAATTTAATTAGCTTATTGGCGCTTTCACGCCATACGTATATTTTAGTTTTGTGAACATCATCGTCTTGGGCGTAGTCGCCCAGTAAACATTCTAATTGGTGCACATCTTTTGCCGTACGTCCGTCAATCGAAATAACTTCATCTCCAACCGCGACGCCATACTTTATAGCGATTGCCGAATCAGTTACCTCTGTAATTTTAAACATCGGGAAGCTTCTATTGGCAACCACCCCAGCGTCACGCCACTGTGATGACGGCTCGCTTATCGTGTAATTCTCCGGCACTCCGCTAAAAATCTCAACGCCAATTTTTCCTGGAAAGGCCGATGGCGAATGCTCATCAATGTTTTCTCCAAGCTTAATAAGTTTCGACAGACGATTATCTGAGCAATACGTGTAGTACGAAGTGGTCGCAATCGAGCATTCTACGTGTGAGTCTAAGTCAGCCTTCTTGCAACCCGGAATCTTAATTAGCAGATTGTCTTCTGACCCATCCTGGACCACAGACGCGTGCAGTATGTCTCTGTCCG
>DATJXI010000246.1:0-10841 GCA_035500275.1 Roseiarcus sp.
TTGACGTTGCCCCGGTTGACGTTGCCCCGGTTGACGTTTCCGCGATGAACGTTGCCGTGCCGGGCCCCGGCGTAAGCGCCCCGATGCGCGCCCCCATGCATTCCGCGATGCGCCCCTCCCCGGTGCACGCCCCCGCCTCCGCGGCCAGCTCTCGCTTGCGTGAGCAAGCCGTCATCCATATGGGCGGCGGCGTTGGCGCCGCTGTAAATCTCGATCGCTCCGGCCTCCGGCGCGCCGAGGGCGGCCAGCGAGACTGCGACCAAGACGTTCTTGAACTGACTCGACCAACTCATGGCGTCACCTCCATAACCAAAAGGCGGCCCGTCCGGCCGTCTCGCAAAGCCCCCTGGCTGGAACGCCCGGCGGAAACATTGGCCCCGCGTCTCGAACGCCCTTCGCCTGACCCGGCAACAATCGGCGAGACCGTCGGAAATTGCAATATTTGCGTATATTTGAGGCCTACCCCCAAGAACGTCGTTCCCGTCGGTTTGCGCTCGCGCCTCCAGGCTAGGGTAAGATATCCTTGTCCAGGACCTGCTCGATCGTCCACGGGCAGGCTTCCGGCAGACGGTAGAGGCCGGTCTCGTCGAGCGCTTTCCTGCGCGCCATGGCGTAGACCTCCGGCAGTCGCTCGCCGGGATAGGACTTGAGCGAAGGACTTTCGGCGAGCAGGCGACCAAGACGGTGACGCGCCTCGAAAATCGAGCCGCGACAACACCCGCGTTGCCATTCGGGCTGGCAGCGCCATTTCAAAAGATGCAGCAGAAGGTTGTCGAGACGGGATTCGATCTGATGTCCATCGCTCCTGCCCAAGGTCTCGATTTCCTCCGCGAGATTCGTAAAGGTCCGCCTCCTAATCCGACATGCCGTCCGATATGGCACCCTCGCCCATAGAGGCAATGCCTCAATAAATCTTCACGTATTCGAAGTCGCCGGGCTGATTGTTGATCCCGACGCGCGGCGGCGCGATCCAGCTCGCGTATTTGCCCCGCTCGCAGCAGGGCTTCATGAGCGAACTCACGAACTTCATGTCGGCGTCGTTCGGCAGCCAGTCGCCGCTCTTCGCCTGCCATTCATCCTCGGTCAGGACCTCGCCGGCGGGGCTGACCCGATGGCTGGCGAACTCGCCGATCCTGCGGTTGAAGCCCTTGTGCGGCTGGGCGAGCTTGAAGGCGATTCCAGCCTTCTCGATCACCTTGTTCCAGCGGTCGACGCCGCCCTGACAATCGACGATGTAGTCGTCGAGCAGACGGCTGTTGATCGCGCGCAAGGCCGGAACCTGCTCCTCGACAATCTTGCCCTCGACGACGCGCATGACCGTATAGGTCGCGTCCTTGAGCTCGTGATCGTCCTTGAGATTCGCCTCGTTGAAGCGGCCCTTGATTCCCGCCGAGAACGCCTCGGCCGCATTGCTCGAGATCTCGCCGCCAAAGAGGTCGCGTGTCACCGAGATATGGAAGTTGGCCTTGCGCTGCAAAAGCGGCAGATCGACCACGCCGAGCGCTCGCACCGCCTCGACCTCGTAGGGGTCCTTGATGCCGGCCTTCACCATAGCGTTGCAGGTTGCCTCGATCGTGCGCTGCACGCCGGTTTCGCCGACGAACATGTGGTGCGCCTCTTCCGTCAGCATGAAGCGGCAGGTGCGCGACAGCGGATCGAAGCCGCTCTCGGCGAGCGCCGCGAGCTGCATCTTGCCGTCGCGGTCGGTGAAGTAGGTGAACATGAAGAAGGAGAGCCAGTCGGGCGTGCGCTCGTTGAAGGCGCCGAGGATGCGCGGATTGTCCTGATTGCCGCTCTGCCGCTCGAGCAGCGCCTGCGCCTCCTCGCGGCCGTCCTTGCCGAAATATTTGACGAGCAGATAGACCATCGCCCAGAGGTGACGGCCCTCCTCGACATTGACCTGGAAGAGGTTGCGCATGTCGTAAAGGGAGGGCGCGGTCGCGCCGAGATAACGCTGCTGCTCGACGGACGCGGGCTCGGTGTCGCCCTGCACCACGATGAGGCGGCGCAGCAGCGCGCGATATTCGCCCGGGACTTCCTGCCATGCGGGCTCGCCTTTGTGCCGCCCGCACGGGATCGTCCGGCTCTCGACTTTCGGCGCGAGCAGGATGCCCCAGCGATATTGCGGCATCTGGACGTAGCCGAACTTGGCCCAGCCGCCCGGATCGACGCCGACGGCGGTGCGCAAATAGACCTCGGACTGCTGGAAGCCCTCCGGCCCCATGTCGTTCCACCAGTCGAGGTATTTCGGCCGCCAGGTTTCGAGCGCGCGCTTGAGCTGCTTGTCGGAGGATAATTGCACGTTGTTGGGAATGGCGTCGTCGTAGCTGATCTCGACGAAGCGCTCGCCGGCGACGGTCGCCGTGCCTTCGCTCAAGGTTTCGACGGAGCTCATGTTTCCTCCACATCCGTTGGCGCCAGCCGGCGGCACGCCGCTCGCGGCGGCGATGATTGTCATTATTTTGCAGGATTGTCAAATAGGAATCACATTATATTGCGTATATCATAAACATTTTCCACTGCAAGCCTCTCAGTTAGGCATTTTCATGCATCTCCAGCTTCGGGCTCAAGTCGAACAGGCTCGTCGCCTCGGATTCCAGCACCTCCTGCCCATGCTGGTTGAAGAGGCGCCAGCGCCAGCGCATGATGCCGAGGTCGGGCTGGCTCTTCGACCGGCGCGTCTCCAAGACTTCCGCGCGCAAGGTGAGGCTGTCGCCGGGGCGCACGGGGTTCGGCCATTTGATGTAGGCGACACCCGGCGAGCCGACCGTCTCGGAGCCCATGAGCACGTTGTCGACGGCAAGCCGCATGCCGATGGCGCAGGTCTGCCAGCCGCTCGCGATGAGCCCACCGTAGCGGCCTTCGGCCGCTGTCTTGGGGTCGACGTGGAACCATTGCGGGTCGTAGGTTTTCGCGAAGCGCAGCATCTCGTCTTCGTCGAGCGTATAGGACCCAACTTCGATCACTTGGCCGGCGTGGAAATCGGCGAATTTCATCGCTTGCGCCCCCTCCTGCCTTTGCGGCCGGCGCTTCAATAGGTCTCGATATGCAGCCGGCCGTCGCGCTTGATCGAGGCGCGGATCGCCTCCCAGTCGAGGCCGGTCCCGCGCGCGATGTCGCGGAGCGCCAGCACCACCCCCTCGTCCATGGCCTTCAGCCCGCACACGTAGAAGTGGGCGTTCGGGTCGATAAGCAGCGGTGCGAGGTCGGCGGCGCGCTCGCGCATGGCGTCCTGCACGTAGCGCTTGGGCGCGCCCGGCGTGCGGCTGAAGGCGAAATTGATGTCGATAAAGTCTTTTGGCAGCGTCAAGAGCGGCCCGAAGTAGGGCAACTCCTCCTTGGTGCGCGCGCCGAAGAAGAGCATGAGCTTGCCGCCCTCGAACTTGCCGGACTTGCGCAATCGCCGCCGCCACTCGGTCATGGCGCGCATCGGCGCGCTGCCGGTGCCGGTGCAGATCATGACCATGGCGCTCTTCGGGTGGTTCGGCATCAGGAAGCTCACGCCGAACGGTCCCGTAACCTCGACCTTGTCGCCCACTTTGAGATCGCAGAGATAGTTGCTGGCCGCCCCGCGCACGGGCCGTCCCTGGTGGTCCTCGAGCACGCGCTTAACCGTGAGCGACACGTTGTTGTAGCCCGGCCGCTCGCCGTTGCGCGGGCTCGCCGCCGAATATTGGCGCGGATGCTGCGGCCTGCCCTCGGCGTCGAGGCCGGGCGGAACGATGCCGATCGACTGGCCTTCGAGCACCGGGAACGGCATCGCGCCGAAGTCGAGCACGATGTGGTGCGTGTCGTAATCCCTGCCGATCTCCGTCACGCGCACGTTGCCGACGACGGTCGCCGTCACCGACTTCTCGGCTGCGCGCGGCCCGTAAAGGTTCGTGTACGGATGCGCCGCCGACCACGGGGGAGCCGTGGACACGTAGTCGGCGACGTTGAAGCCCGGCTCGGCGCCGGGCTCGAAGACGGAGGTCGCCGCTGCGTCCGTTGCTGCAAGCAAAACGGCGACGTCAGAGGCGCCAAGCTCCTCGGCGCTGAGCTCCTCGGGGAGCGCATCCCAGCTGAACTGGGCTTCGACGCTGTAGGCCGTGGCGCGCGGCACGGTGCGCCAATTGTCGATGCTGCCCGTCGGACACGGCGGAATGCAGGCCATGCACAGATTGCATTTGGCGACGTCGACCACATAGTTGCGCGAATCATGGGTGATGGCGCCGACCGGGCAAGTCGATTCGCAGGTGTTGCAGCGGATGCAGATTTCGGGGTCGATCAAGTGCTGCTTGATCAGCGTCGCGTCGACGTGCTCCATGGCGCTTCCCCTCCCGAACTAGACGCGGCTCCAGTCGAACGACGCCTTCTGGCCCGAGCCGTAGACCTTCAGCGCGCCCTTCTCGCCGACCGCGTTCGGGCGCTGGAAGACCCAGTTCTGCCATGCCGAGAGCCGGCCGAAAATACGGGTGAACATGGTCTCGGGCCCATTGAAGCGCAGGTTCGCCTCCATCGCCGTCAGCGCGTCGGGACTGAGCGAGACGCGCTCTTCGACTGCGATGCGAATTTCGTCGCTCCAGTCGATGTCGTCGGGGATGCTGGTGGCGAGGCCAAGCGCGAAGGCGGCCTTGGCGTCAAGCAGCCGGCCGATCGCCGCCTCGGCCGCTTCGAGAGCCGCCTTTTCCTGGTAGAAACGCCGCGCGAGGCGGCTCTGGCCAGTCGCCATCGGATAGTCGCCGAAATTCGAGTGCCCAAGCGCAATCTTCGGGGCGTGCGTCGCATTGTCCTCCTGCGCGAGATGATAGATGCGGTCGCAGGCGAGCGCGAGCTCGAGCAGCGCCCCGGCGAAGCACGAGCCTTCGTCGAGGAGCGCGAACAGGCTGCGCGACGACACGTCGAGGCGGCTGAAGGTGCGGCGCAGATAGCCGATAGTCGCGCGGACGAGCCAGTGGTCTTTCAGCGCCGCAAGCGTCGCGTCCAGCGCGAGGACCGCCGCCGGATCGCCCTCGGTCTTGATAAGCCAGACGCCGATGTCGCGCTCGTTGGTGCGCATCGAGAGGATTGCGTCCTCGAGTTCGCGCGCGAGCGCGAGCGGATACCATTGCGCGCCCTCCGCCTCGATCGCGGCGATGTTGGAGGGCTGCTCTCCGAACGGCCCCTTGACCGTGAAGGTCGCGGTCCGGGCGGCGCGATCGATCGCGACCGAGACGTGCGAATAAAGCAGCGCGGCGGGCTCAACTGTGCGCTTGAGCGGCGTCAGCGCGACCCCCTGGGCGTCGGCCGGCCGGTCGCTCTGGGCTGCGAGCGCGAACGCGCGCTCCCGGACCTTCTCCGCGAATTGCGCGGGCTTGGCGATCCCGTCCACCAGGCCCCAGTCGACGGCCTTCTGGCCGCGCACGCCCTCGCTCGTCGTGCAAAAAACGTCGGCGAGGTCATGGCGCACATGCCGTTTGTCGGTGAGGCGGGTGAGGCCGCCGGTGCCGGGCAGCACCCCGAGCAGCGGGACCTCGGGCAGGCTGATGGAACTGCTTCGGTCGTCGATGAGCAGGATTTCGTCGCAAGAGAGCGCGAGCTCGTAACCGCCGCCGGCGCAGGCGCCGTTGATCGCCGCGAGAAATTTGAGGCCGTCATATTTCGAGGAGTCCTCCAACCCGTTGCGCGTCTCGTTGGTGAACTTGCAGAAGTTGACCTTCCAGGCGTGGCTCGAGGAGCCGAGCATGAAGATGTTCGCCCCCGAGCAGAACACCCTTTCCTTGCCGCTCGTGACGACGACGCAGCGCACCTCGGGATGCTCGAAGCGGATGCGATTGACAGCATCGTTGAGCTCGATGTCGACGCCGAGATCGTAGCTGTTGAGCTTGAGCTTGTAGCCCGGACGCAGGCCGCCGTTCTCGTCCACGTCGGCCAGGAGGGTCGCGACGGGACCGTCGAACTTGAGCCTCCAGTGCCGGTGGCGGTCAGGCGAGGTCTGGTAGTCGACCCAATCCGGGAGATTCATGGGCGCTCCTAACTGGCAATTTACTGCAATATTAGTGTGCATCATAGTGCAGTTATGGCGAGAATACAAGGGCTATTCGCCTGCAAGCGCGGAGGAACGACGCTAGTCCAAAACGCAACAATTGCTTGCTGATAATCAGAAAGCATGATACCTTCGACGCGTCGGCCGGGAAGAGGTTGGACAACGATGGGGAACGACCTTTTCGGCTGCTCCGATCAGAGCAACGAAAGCACGCTCAACTTTGGCGGCGCCTGGACGCGCTTCACCTCGTTCGTATCAACCAGCGGAGGGGGCCAAATGCGGCAAGTCTAAGGCAAACACCATCGGAAACGCGAAATCAGGACAGTTTTTGGCGCCTATCGCTTTGGAATCGCTCGCTCGCGGCCAAAACTGCAGCGCCCGCTTCGCACATGCAAAAATTGTGTGAGGCTCAGATCGGCAGGGCCAACGCCTGTCGCACGGTTGCGCGGAGGATCTGGAACGTCTCGAGGAGCGGCTGCGCGCTCGTGTCGATGCGGAATTCCGCCTTGGAATAGAAGGCGGCCCGGCCGGCGAGGATGGTCTTCAAATCCTCCATCGCCTCGGAGCTCGCCGCCATCGGCCGCATGTCGCCCTGCGCGGCGACGCGCGCCATGTGGTCTTCCGGGTCGGCCTGCAGCCAGACGGTCGTGCAGTGTCTCAGAAGCAGATTGAAGCTGACGAGGTCGGAGACCATGCCGCCCGCGGTCGCGATCACCACCACGGGATAAATCTGGATGGCTTCCTCCAGCGCGCGGCGCTCGTAGCGGCGGTAGGCGTTCTGGCCGTAGAGGCCGAGGATTTCAGCCGTCGTGCAGCCGGCGAGCTTCTCGATCTCGCGGCTGAGCTCGAGGAAGGGGAAGTCGAGGTCCTCGGCCAGCATGCGTCCGAGCGTGGACTTTCCGGCGCCGCGCAGCCCGATGAGCGCGACGCGCGACGGCCGGACGCGCTCGCCCGCGCCTTCCTGCGGCGAGGCGCCCAGAAGCTCCCCGACGGCGACCCGAACCCGGCGCAGCGTCGCCTCGTCGCGGTTCCCCAGCATCTCGCGCAACAGAAGCCACTCCGGCGACCGGGTGGTGACATCTCCCAGCAGTTCGGCGAACGAGCAGTGCAGCGCGCGGGTGACCTGCAACAGGACCAGGATCGAGGCGTTGCCGAGGCCGCATTCGAGGTTGGCGAGGTGCCGCTCCGACACTTCGGTCGCCCGAGCGAGCGCCTTGCGCGTCATGCCGCGGCGCGCGCGCAAGGACCGTACGCGCTCGCCCAGCGCAATGAGGAAGGGATCGCGCTGATCGCCGGCGTCGGCTCCGCCTTCAGCGGCTTCCGTGGGTTCGGCGACGTCAGTCGCCACGGGCTCTTCCGGAGGATCGCCGTCGGAAGGCGCCACACTGCTGGACATCGATCCTTCCCGACCGCAACTCCGCCTTTAGGCAAGATATTGCATAGACGGAACAGCGGGCAAGCCTTCCCGGAGCGCTTGTGACAATATGACCGCGTCGAATTTTAGGCTTTATCTCTTATGGGGGATTTGCGGCGGACCGGCGAGAGCTTGACCCGGCGGCCGGACCGGATTGAGTTCAAGCCAAACAATGCGGGAGGAGTCCTGTCCCATGAGCGAGAGCCCGGTTCCCGCGCCCCCAGAGACTTTCAACTTCGCCCGCTGGCTCCTGGAGGCGAACGCGAGCCGCCCGGACAAGGCCGCCTTCGTGGACGATGCCGGCAGCCTTGCCTACGGCGAGCTCGACGAGCGCGCGCGGCGGTTCGCCGCCGCTCTCAAAGACGCGGGCGTCAAGCGCGAGGAGCGGGCGCTCCTCCTGATGCTGGACTCCAGCGACTGGCCGGTCGCGTTCTTAGGAGCCATCCTGGCGGGGGTCGTGCCGGTCGCGGTCAACACGCTCATGACTGCCGACGACTACGCCTACATGCTCGAACATTCGCGCGCCCAGGCCGTTTTTGTCAGCGGCGCTTTGAAGCCGGCGCTCAAAGGGGCGCTGACCAAATCCGACCACGAGGTTCACAAGGTCGTCGTGTCGCGCCCCGCCCAGCCGCTGGAGCCTGACGAGGTCGAATTCGAGGCCTTCATCGGCGACGCGGCGCCGCTCATGAAGCCGGCCCGGACCCAGGCCGATGATCCGGTCTTCTGGCTCTATTCCTCAGGCTCGACCGGCCGTCCGAAGGGGACCGTTCACTCGCACGCCAACCCCTATTGGACCTGCGAGCTCTACGGCAAGGCGATCCTTCGCCTCAAGGAAAGCGACGTGTGCTTCTCGGCGGCGAAGCTTTTCTTCGCCTACGGGCTTGGCAATGCGCTGACCTTCCCGATGTCGGTCGGCGCGACGACCCTTCTCATGGCCGAGCGGCCGACGCCGGAGGCGGTCTTCAAGCGCTGGACCGGCGGCGTCGGGGGCGTCAAACCCACCGTCTTCTTTGGCGCGCCGACCGGCTACGCCGGCATGCTGGCCTCACCGGCCCTGCCCCGCCGCGAGGAGGTCGCGCTGCGGCTCGCCTCCTCGGCCGGCGAGGCCCTGCCGGCCGAGATCGGCGAGCGCTTCAAGCGCCATTTCGGCGTCGACATCGTGGACGGCATCGGCTCGACCGAGATGCTGCACATCTTCATCTCCAACCGGCCGGACAAGGTGCGCTACGGCGCGACCGGCTGGCCGGTGACCGGCTACGACATCGAGCTCCGGGGGGAGGACGGCCGCGCCGTCCCGGACGGCGAGCCCGGGGACCTCTACATCCACGGGCCCTCAGCGGCGATGATGTATTGGGGGAACCGGGCCAAGACCCGCGAGACCTTCCAGGGCGGCTGGACCAAGAGCGGCGACAAATACATCCGCAACGCCGACGGCAGCTATACTTACGCCGGGCGCACCGACGACATGCTGAAAGTGAGCGGCGTCTACGTGAGCCCCTTCGAGGTCGAGGCGACGCTCGTCCAGCACCCAGCGGTTCTCGAGGCGGCGGTCGTCGGCGTCCCCGACGCGGACGGCCTCACCAAGACCAAGGCCTTTGTCGTGCTGAAGCCAGGCGGGCAGGCGGACGAGGCGGAGCTCAAGGCCTTCGTAAAGGACAGGCTCGCGCCGTTCAAATACCCGCGCGCCATCGAGTTCGTCGCCGAATTGCCCAAGACCGCGACGGGAAAAATCCAGCGCTTCAAGCTCCGGGAGATGGAGCGCAAGCGGGCGGAGGCCGGCGCTTGAGCCTTCCGCGCCCCGGGCGCGGCGGCTGCCATTTTGGCTCCAGAATCGAGCCTTTCCAATGGGTTAGTCTTTTCGGCCCGACCCCGCGACTCCCGCGGCGGGTCGCGTTGTCGCGTTCCCCGTGACGCTTTAGCCCCCCGCAAAACTGTAAGCGCGCTCGTTATATCAAGGCTTTACCCCCTACTTTGCGCACATCTCGCAACTGCCGGCGCTCCTCGTCTTGCTTCAAAACTGTGCCTTGCTCATTCGCGGAAGCTACCATATCTCCTGGATATCCGCAAGTAATTGTCGACACTCTCGGTTGTCCCGAAGAAGCATGCGCGCGCGCCTTAGCGCTCGCATGTTGACCCTGTCTGATTCCCGAGTCAGGGTTGGGCCTCGCCGCTAAGGGGTCGTTCGATGAATTCGAACGCGCAGGCCGCTAACGTTTTCGGCAACGACAACATCGTCGTTCAGGCGATCGACAGCGTTGTCAATGTTGGAGGCCCGCGCCCCTACCTGCGCCTCACGCGCTACGAAAGCCAGACAGCGCTTGAGATGCAACGCGACTCTGAAACGGCGTGGCTCAGCGCCTACCGCGCCGACGTCGTCCCGCTCATCGGCCGCGAAGGTGCGAAGGCGGAATTGCGGTCGTGGCTCGATGCCGAGGCGCCGGTTTCGGTCCGCGTTCTCACAGGCGCGGGCGGGCGCGGCAAGACGAGGCTCGCGCTGGAGTTGGCGCGCGAGATCGCGAAAGAGGGCTGGCTGGCCGGGTTCTCGACCGCCGAGAACTTCGACCGTTTCCGCAAGCAAAATGGCGTCGAAGATTGGCGCTGGGACAAGCCGGTCCTCATCATCCTCGATTACGCCGCGAGCCGCGCCGATCAGCTTCGCGCGTGGATTCGCGAACTCGTCACCGCGTCGCTCGAAAACCGGCCGAAGCTGCGGCTGCTCTTGCTGGAACGGCAGGCCAACCGCGCGATCGGTTGGCTCAACACGATTTTCGGCTTCGGAGACGACCCAAAGTCGCGCGCCGCCATCGCGCTGCTCGACCCGCCTGAGCCGGTCGAGCTTCCCGCGCTCGACGAGACCGAATTCCGTCGGCAGGTTTTTGGCGCCCTGCTCAAGCGGGTGAATGTCGCGCTCGAGGCGCCGGCGAAAGGCGCGGATCCCGAATTCGATCGGCAGCTCGGCGACAGCAAATGGGCCGGCGATCCGCTTTATCTGATGATGGCGGGGCTGGAGGCTGCCAAGCTCGGCGTTCGGGAGGCGCTGATGCTTCCACGGGGAGAGCTTGCAATATCAAGGGCTAGGTTTGAGCTTGACCGGGTAGGGAGGATGGGGGCCTCGCGCGGAATCGAGGATCGGCGCACTCCTTCAGGCTTCTTCGTGCGTCATATGGCTGTAAGCGCAACGCTCCTCCAGGGGATGAAGGAAGACGATGCGCTCTTGCTCGCGCACGACGAGTGCTCGGCGATCTTCTCGAAAGCTAGTCCCGGCGAGACCATCGACGTTTTAAAGGACGCGCTGCCGGGATCTAAGGTGTGCGATGACGGCACCCCCGTCCAACGTAGCTCCTTTGACGACATCGCTCCGATCCGGCCTGACGCCGTCGGCGAAGCGGCAATCCTCGAATGGTTTGGCGGCACGAAGGGCAC
>DATJXI010000247.1:0-2437 GCA_035500275.1 Roseiarcus sp.
CGCAGTGCAACGAGAAGAAATTAGCGATCTGGAACCTGTAGGCGGCGCCGAACCCGAGGAACTGCGCCAGCCCGCCGCCGGCGTCAATTCCCGCAGCGACTGCTATAAGCAGCCGCAGAGTTGCGATCCGTAGCAGCGGGGAGAGCGGTGCCGAGCGATCCGGAGTGGCGGGCGTTCTTTGAACACAACCCGTTTATGTATTTTATTGTCGACGCCGGTGGGACGGTCCTCTCGGTGAACGAATTTGCCGCGACCGAACTCGGCTATCGCGTCGACGAACTACTCGGACAATCCGTATTCGAGTTGTTCCCCGACGCTGAGCGGGAGCGCGTTCGGGCGAATTTTGACCTTTGCCTCGAAAGCCCGGGTCAGGCGAACACATGGGAGGTGCAAAAGATCCGCAAGGACGGCGCGGCGCTTTGGGTTCGAGAGAACGCCAAGGCGATAAAACGTTCGAGTGGCGAGGTGGCCGTGCTCATCGCCTGCGAGGACATCACCGAACGCCGGCGCGCCGAAGAGGCGGCTCGGGAGAGCGCGAGACGTTTTCGCGCGCTCATCGAGCATGCTTACGACGTGGTGCTGCTGCTCGACCGGGACGGCGCAGTTCTTTATGCAAGCCCCTCGGCGGAACGCGTGTTTGGGTATCCGCCGAGAGAACTCGTCGGACGCAGCAGTTTTGATTTCGTTCATCCCGAACAGACGGAAGAAGTCGGGGACATGCACGCCGAAGCGCAGGGCCGCCATGGCAGCGTCTATGCGAACGAGCGGCTTATTCGGCACAAACATGGAAATTGGATTTGGACGGAAAGCACCCTAACCAATCTGCTCGACGAGCCGAGCGTGCGCGCCATCGTGGTCAACCTTCGCGACATCGACGCGCGCAAGCGCGCGCAGATCGCGCTGCGCGAGAGCGAGCAGCGCTTCCGCGACTACGCCGAGACGGCGTCCGACTGGTACTGGGAGACCGGCCCGGATCACCGTTTCACGACCATTTCGGATCCTTTTTTTGAAGCTGGGCTCGCCGCCGGCCGCTGGGACCTGGCCGCGGATCTCGACGAAGACCCCGAGAAGTGGCGGGCTCATCGCGCCACCCTCGAAGCACACGAGCCCTTTCGCAACTTCACCTACAAGGCGATCCGCGAGGATGTATCGGCGGTCTGGGTGTCCGTCAGCGGCAAGCCCGTCTTCGACCCGCAGGGGCGCTTCCTCGGGTATCGCGGCGTCGCCACGGACGTCAGCGACAAGGTTCGTGCCGATGAAGCCGAGCGCGCCTTGCAGGAGACTCGCATGGAGCTCGCCCACGTCGCCCGGTTGACGAGCCTCGGCGAGCTCACTGCGTCCATCGCCCATGAGATCAATCAGCCGCTTGCGGCCGTCATCATGAACGCCGGCACGGCGTCGCGCTGGCTCAACGCGGAGCCGCCGAATCTTCCGGAAGCGCGCCACGCGCTCGCCGCCATCGCTAGGGACGGCCGGCGAGCAAGCGACGTGATCGGCCGGATTCGCGCCCTCGCGAAGAAGGATGCGATCCTGACGGACAGGTTCGACGTCAACGACGCGATCAGCGAGGTGATCGCGCTCACGCGGGGCGAAATCACAGGCAGGCGGGTCACGCTCACCACCAGATTCGCCGAGCCCGCGCCCTCAATCCTGGGAGACCGGGTGCAGCTGCAGCAAGTGATCCTCAATCTGATCCTCAACGCCGTCGAAGCCATGGGCGATGGAGAACCGCGCGAGTTGTCAATCGAGACCCGGGAGGATGAGGACGAGAACATTCTCGTCTCGGTCAGCGATTCGGGTCGGGGCGTCGACCCGGCGAACGTGGATCGCATCTTCGAAGCCTTCTACTCGACGAAGCCCGGCGGAATGGGCATTGGCCTATCAATCTGCCGGTCGATCGTTGAGGCGCATCGGGGGAAAATCTGGGCGCGCCCAAACAGAGAGCGCGGGAGCACATTCGCGTTCGCGATCCCCATTGCGGCCGAGCCGGCAGCGGCCGCCGAGTGATCGGCGATTTCATTTGTTGAAGTCTCCCTTGCCCTTGAGACGCCCGGTCCCGTCTTGAATGTGAAACCCGAGCGCAGTCGGCTGAGGCGAACTCGCCTAGCCCGCATTTCTCACAGGGCGTTGGTCTTAAGGGGGGTGGAACGGCCCCGCCGGGCGTTGGACGGCCGCCGCGCGCGTCTGTTGCGGCAGTGGCGTCGCCGATTGGGGCTTGGCTGACGGGGTCTCCGGTGGGCCTTGGGCGGTCGCGGCGCTTTGGGGCGCGCGGCGGCTGACGCGGGTCAGGCCGGGAAGCCGCGGGCCAGGGCGAGGCGGCCAGGCGCCATTCCTCGGCCCCGGGGACAGGCGGAGGGAAAGGCGATCTTCACCCTGCGGGGCGCGGATCTTGATCAGCGCGCCGAGCTTCCGAAGCTTGAGCCGGATGGCGGCGCAG
>DATJXI010000248.1:0-10038 GCA_035500275.1 Roseiarcus sp.
CTGCGCCGCCATCCGGCTCAAGCTTCGGAAGCTCGGCGCGCTGATCAAGATCCGCGCCCCGCAGGGTGAAGATCGCCTTTCCCTCCGCCTGTCCCCGGGGCCGAGGAATGGCGCCTGGCCGCCTCGCCCTGGCCCGCGGCTCCCCGGCCTGACCCGCGTCAGCCGCCACGCGCCCCAAACGCCGCGACCGCCCAAGGCCCACCGGAGACCCCGTCAGCCAAGCCCCAATCGGCGACGCCACTGCCGCAACAGACGCGCGCGGCGGCCATCCAACGCCCGGCGGGGCCGTTCCACCCCCCTTAAAACCAACGCCCTGTGAGAAATGCGGGCTAGTTAGCTTGCATATTCACGGCAACGGATATACACAATAATTAGATTGTCAAAATCAGAATAACGTGCTAGCGTTCGGTCATGGGGAAAAACCGTCCGCATCGAGACCGCTCGCGCCCGCGCTCATGGGCGCTAGCGCTTTGCCGGACGCTTTGAGCCGGGTCGAGGGAACCGTTGCGTTTCTTAAGGAAGCGCGTCGCTTCTTAAATCTCATGTCCGCGAAGAGCGGGCGTCCGAAGGGCTTTCGCGAGCCGTCCAGAAAGAGCGACGAAGCCTCTCGCGTCCAGCTATTGGGCGTTCGTGGCGATCCCGCCGCTACATGTTGCGACTCGGTCTCGTCCTCGACTTGGGCGGGCGCAACAAAACCTTCAATTTTGACGGCTCTTGGCGGCTGACATATTGAAAAGATTGAGTCGCCGCCAGAACTGCAGATGGCCCCTCACTCCCACTCGATTGTGCCGGGAGGCTTCGACGTCACGTCGTAGACGACGCGGTTCACGCCGCGGACCTCGTTGATGACGCGGGTGGCGGCGCGGGCGAGGAAGCTCATGTCGAAGGGGAAGAAGTCGGCGGTCATGCCGTCGACCGAGGTCACGGCGCGCAGCGCCACGACGTGGTCGTAAGTACGCCCGTCGCCCATGACGCCGACCGTACGCACCGGCAACAGCACCGCGAAGGCCTGCCAGATCTTGTCGTAGAGGCCCGCCTTGCGGATCTCGGCGAGATAGATCGCGTCCGCTCTGCGCAGCATGTCGAGCTTCTCGCGCGTCACTTCGCCGGGGATTCGGATGGCGAGGCCGGGGCCGGGAAAGGGGTGACGGTCGACAAACTCCAGCGGGAGCCCGAGCTCGCGGCCGAGCGCGCGGACCTCGTCCTTGAAGAGCTCGCGCAGAGGCTCGAGGAGCTTCATGCGCATGCGCTCCGGCAGGCCCCCGACATTGTGGTGGCTCTTGATTGTGACCGACGGGCCGCCGGTGAACGAGACGCTCTCGATCACGTCGGGATAGAGGGTGCCCTGCGCGAGGAACTCGACCGGGCCGTTGCCGTCGCTCGCGATGCGATGCGCCTCGGCCTCGAACGTATCGATGAAGAGCCGGCCGATCGTCTTGCGCTTCACCTCCGGGTCGTCGAGACGGCTAAGCGCGGCGAGGAACTCCTCCGACGCGTCGATATGCGCAAGCGGGATGTTGTAGTGGCCGCGGAAGAGGCGCACGACCTCCTCCGCCTCGCCCTGCCGCATGAGCCCATGATCGACGAAGACGCAGGCGAGCTGGTCGCCGATCGCCTCGTGGATGAGCACCGCCGCGACCGCCGAGTCGACGCCCCCCGAAAGGCCGCAGATGACGCGGGCACGCCCGACTTGCGCGCGGATGCGGGCGATCTCCTCGGCGCGGAAAGCGGCCATGGTCCAGTCGCCCTTCAAGCCTGCGACTTTGTGCAGGAAGTTGGCGATGAGCTTCGCCCCGTCGGGCGTGTGGACGACCTCCGGGTGGAACATGGTCGTGTAGTAGCGGCGGCTCTCATCGGCCGCGACGGCGTAAGGCGCGTTCTCCGACACGGCGTAGACGCGGAAACCCTTCGGGAGCTCAGTCACCCTGTCGCCGTGGCTCATCCAGACGGGATAGCGCCCGCCCTTCTCCCAGACGCCGTCGAAGAGGGCGCAGCCCTCGAGGATTTCGACGTCGGCGCGGCCGAACTCGGCGGCATGTCCGCCCTCGACCCTGCCGCCGAGCTGCTCGCACAAGGTCTGCTGGCCGTAGCAGATGGCGAGGATGGGAACGCCGCTCTCAAAGATCGCCTCGGGCGCGCGCGGGCTGCCCTTTTCGGGAACCGAGGCTGGGCCGCCGGAGAAGATGACGGCCTTGGGTCTCAGCCGCGCGAAGGCCTCAGCCGCCTTCGAGAAGGGATGGATTTCGCAATAGACGCCAGCCTCGCGCACGCGGCGCGCGATGAGCTGCGTCACCTGCGAGCCAAAATCGACGATGAGCACGACGTCGTGATTCATGCGCCCCATGTGGCGCAAGCCGCCAGGCGGCGCAATGCCGGGACCGGTTCAGACGGCGGAGAGCACGTGAATCGCGCGGTTCGCGATCAGGTCCTTGGTTTTCTTGCCGTAAGCAGCCATGTGCGGCGCGCGGCGCCCGCTGCGTCGACGAACGCCGCATATTCGATGCAGCCCTTTTCCCGCCGCACCGCGGGCGCGTTCGCCTGAAAGGCCGCCAGAAGCTCATCGCGGCGTCCGGGTTTCGTGGTGATCAAGACGACAACGCGGATCATGTTCCCTCCAAATCTACGGCGCGGGCCTCGCGGGCGCATGCGTGACGAGGCTTCTATCATAGGCGAACAGACGCGCACGGCCCGGTTTCCCGAAAGATCATCCACTCCGCAGCGCAGCCGCTAGCGCGTCCAGCGCGTCGGTCAACCTTCGCGTAAGCCTCGGATCGGACAGGATGTCGTCGGCAACCACGACCTTGCCCGTCAAGGGGAGGTTGGCAGAGGCTTCAGGAATGAGGCGCGCCGCCATGGTCGACAGCACTTCGCGCAGGGCTGCTTGCGCGTGGAAGGCGCGCGGCGCGGCGTTGATCAGCGCGACCGGTTTGCCGGCGAAGGTTTCGCTAGCGACCAACCAGTCGAGCGCGTTCTTGAGCGCGCCTGCGATCCCGTGCGCATATTCGGGCGCAGCGATGACGATGGCGTCGCTCGTCGCGATCCGGTCGCGGAAGGCCTCCACTGCGGCCGGCCTCGCGATGTCCTCCGCGTCGTCGTCCGGATTGAACGGCGGCAGTCTCGCCAGGTCACGGTAGAGATCGACGCGGATGTCATGGGGCGCGAGGCGCGCCAGGGCTTCCAGCGCGGCCGTGTTCGTCGAGGACTTGCGAAGACTGCCCGAGATGGCGAGCAAGCGCAGCGGTTTGCCCAAGGCCGATTCGGTCATGAAGCTCCCGTCGAGAGGGGCATGGCGCCTAAATTTCGTCGCCAGGCCAACCGATCGGCCGCTCCATGAGCTCGGCGTAGTCGAAGGGGCGACGCTCAGGGAAGATCTCAAGCGCCAGTCCAGTCTCCATCGCCGCTTCGTCGCGCGCGTCCGCGTAGCCTTCAGTCATCGCTTCATCGAGACGCGCCTTCAGCCCGGGGTTCCTGCGCAGCTGACGCAGCGCACGCCGGCGATGTTCCCGGATCGACAGCGTCCAGGACTGGCTCCACTTATCCGGCTGATGGTCCCATTTCAGGAGCATGACGACGCGCAGCTCGCTCTCGAGCTTGTCATATTGCTCCTCGCCCACGTCGTCGATCTCCTCCGGATTCCGGCGGGATCGATCTCGTCGAGTCGTCCGGCGCACAGGAGCTCGGCCTGGCGTCGCGTCCAGCAATATAGGTCGGCCTCCTTCGAAGGCGCCTCGACCTTCTCGCGGACGGCGTTCCGGCCCATTCGCCCGCTCCTGAAGAAACCTTTAGCTCAGCGCAACGTTGAGCGCGCTCTCAGGCAGCTCCTGGCCGAAGCAACGCTGGTAGAATTCGGCCACCAGCGCGCGCTCGAGCTCGTCGCACTTGTTGAGGAAGGTGAGGCGGAAGGCGAAGCCGATGTCCTTGAAGATCTCGGCGTTCTCGGCCCAGGTGATGACGGTGCGCGGGCTCATGACCGTCGAGAGGTCGCCGTTGATGAAGGCGTTGCGGGTGAGGTCGGCGACCCGGACCATCTTGTTGATGATGTCGCGGCCGTCCTTCCGCGCCCGGTGCGCCGGGGACTTCGCCAGCACGATGTCTACTTCCTTGTCGTGCGGCAGATAGTTCAGCGTCGACACGATCGACCAGCGGTCCATCTGGCCCTGATTGATCTGCTGCGTGCCGTGATAGAGCCCGGACGTGTCGCCCAGACCGACCGTGTTGGCGGTCGCGAATAGGCGAAACGCCGGATGCGGGCGGATGACCCGCCGCTGATCGAGAAGGGTGAGCCTTCCCGAGACTTCGAGCACGCGCTGGATGACGAACATGACGTCCGGCCGGCCCGCGTCGTACTCGTCGAAGCACAGTGCGATATTGTTCTGTAGCGCCCAGGGCAGCATGCCGTCGCGGAATTCCGTCACCTGCTTGCCGTCTTTCAGAACGATCGCGTCCTTGCCGACGAGGTCGATGCGCGAGATGTGACTGTCGAGGTTGATGCGGACGCAGGGCCAGTTGAGGCGCGCCGCCACCTGCTCGATATGCGTCGACTTGCCGGTGCCATGGTAGCCGGTGATCATCACGCGCCGGTTGAAGGCGAAGCCAGCCACGATCGCGAGCGTCGTCTCGCGGTCAAAAATATAGTCCGGGTCGAGGTCGGGCACGTGCTCGTCCACGACGCTATAGGCCGGCGCCTCCATATCCGCGTCGATGCCGAACGCCTTGCGGACGGACACGCGCGTGTCCGGTAGACCTGGCGTTGGTTCTGCCGACGTCGGCGCCTGTCTCGTGTTCATAAGGCCTCCACGCTTTCCCTCGCGGGAAACCGGTTTTGTCATACTCGAATTCGTATCCAGGACGGAAGCCGCCCATTCAACGGCGGCGGCCCCGGAAATGTCGCCGCTCAAACCAGCTTGTTGGCGCGCAAGTAGTTGTAAGCCTGAATGATCTCGCGCAATTTTTCTTCCGATGACCGGTCGCCCCCGTTGGCGTCGGGGTGATGGCGCTTCACCAGATCCTTGTAGCGCGCCTTGATTTTCGCCTGCGTCGCCTGCCCGTCGAGTTCGAGCGTCATCAGCGCTTTGAGCGCCAACGCGTTGTAGCGGGGCGGCGCCTCGGGCTGCGGCTTGCCCTTCACTCCACGCCGGCGGGCCGCGCGCGCCTCGGCGAAGACCGTTTCGTCCACATGGGTCGCCGCCCGCGCGCCCATTTTCCACGTCGGTCGATGTCCGACGGCGTCGGCCTGGCGGAACTTCGCCATCGCCTCGTCGTCCATGCCGCGGAAGTAGTCGTAGGACGCGTTGTATTCGCGAATATGGTCCTTGCAGAACCGGAAATACTCGCCTTCGCGCTCGCGTCCCTTCGGCGCACGATAAAGGCCCTCGGCCGTGCAGCCCGGATGGCTGCACGGCGGCACCGTTTCGGTCTTCTCCGGCGTGCGCGCCGCCGGCTTCACCCGAATCCGGTCGAACAGACGAGAGTTGAGATTCATGCCCTGACCTTTATGAGCGCCAACGCCGCCCGGCAAGCCCCCGATTCGGCGAAGAGCGGCGCAGGCCTCCGCGCACGCAGACATTGGAAAGGCGCTCGGCCCCGGGCCCCGCATCCGATATCTAATGTCGAAGGAGGTCCATTTGGAGAGGCGGCACCGTGACCCTGCAGGAAAGAATCACCGTGCGACTGAAAGAGGCCCTCGATCCGGAGCTTCTCGACATCGTTGACGAATCCGACCGCCACGCCGGACACGCCGGCGCGCGGCCCGGCGGCGGCACCCATTACCGCGTGCGCATCGTATCGGCCCGGTTTTCCGGAATGAGCCTCGTGGCGCGCCACCGGCTCGTCTATGGCCTTCTGCCGGTCGAATTCGCCGACGGCCTGCATGCGCTGGCGCTCGTTGCGAAGGCGCCGGGAGAGCAATGAGCTTGGGCGAGCCGTCCGAGAGCCTGGGACCTTATGTCTTCACCCTTGCGCCCTCGGAGGCCGAGGCTGCGGCGGCGCGGCTCGGAACGCGGGCGGCGCTCCGGGGCGCTCTCTTCGCGCGTCATGTCGCGCCGTTTTTGGTTTTTGCTTTCGTGGTGTTAATTGCTTTTACTCTGGCGCACTTCGGCTTCATCAGCGCGCGGGCCGGGAAGATGACGCTGTTGCTGGCCGCAATCGCCTTTGTGGCTCAACGGATCATAAGCCACTGGCTCGTCTTGCGGGCGCACGCGATTGGGCGGCGCGCGGCCCTAATCCGTTTCCAGGGCGAGGGCGAGCTGGCGGCGAGCATCGATGAGGACGGGCTCGCCCTTGCCGCAGGTGGGCGCCTGGCGAGAATGAGCTACGCGGATTGCGCCGAGGTCGAGGACGTCGGCGCGCTCATTTACGTCTGGCCGCGCACGGGGCAGCCAATTTTGCTTCCCAAGCGCGTCCTGCGCGAGGGAGAGGCCGCGCTCGTCGTCGACCGGCTCAGGGAGCGCGTGCGCCGAGCGAAAGCCGCACGGACCTCGGGAACCTCTTGAAGGGCGCGGCTGCCGGCTATTGCGGCTGCGCCGGGGCGGAAGAGGGCTCGGCGGGAGCGTCCGCCAGACCGTCCGCCTTCGCCGGCTTCTTCTCCGTCGTCGCGGCCGCGGCCGGTTTTGCAGGCGGCGTCGGGGCGACATGCAGCGCCATATGCTGGGGCTTTTCGCCCTGCCCGAGGAAGGTCTCGCGGCGCGGCGGCAGGGGGACGTCGGCGGGCGGCGCCGGCTGCGGGACGTAAGCCGTAGCGGCGGGCTCAACCGGCTGGTCTCCGCCGAGACGCAGCCATTTCTTCACGTTGCTCGTGCTCGCGCCCCAAATGCCCCCGACCTTGTCGGCGGCGGCCGAGGCCAGCGTCGCGGTTTGGGGCGCCGGCTCGGGCGCCGCCGCAATCGCTTTCGCCTCAGGCGCGGCGGCGCGCTTGGCCGGGTCGGCCCCGGCCACCTTGACCGAAGCGGGAACCGGCTTGGCGCGATCCTCGAGGACGATCTCCTGCGGCGGGTTCGCAAGCGCCTCCGGGTCGCTCACCTCGTCCTTCGTCCAGCCAGCGAAAACGGGGTGCTGTCCCCCATCCGCGTAAACCGTACGAATCGCTTTCACGCCCGAGGCGACCAGTTCAGCGACCTTGGCGGTGTCGTTGCTCGCTTTCTCGGCGACGGCGGTTTCGACATCGTCGTCCCGCTTGAGAGCCGGGCAGGGGGACGTCGCGGACACCGGGCCGTTCGCCGTCGCACCGAACTCGTAATGCTTGCCGCAGACGACGACAGGGGGCTCCGTCTTCGTCACCTCGAAATGGTCCGACCCGCTCTTCAGCTCCTTCCAGAAGTCGATGTTCGGGTCGAGCCGGTATTTCGCCATGTTTTCCGCGGTCATGCGAAACGGGAACGACTGCAACTGGATCTCCCGCTGGCCGCCGCGGAACGAATCGCGTGCGATCGCGTAGATGTCGTCGATCTGCTCGTCGGTCATGGAGAAGCAGCCGGCCGAGGAGCAGACGCCGTGCACCATGACGTTGCCGCCGGATCGCCCGTAGGCCCGGTCATAGGCGTTCGGATAGCCGACGTTGAACGACAGATAGTAGTGGGAATTCGGGTTCATTTGCCCGGGCGCGATGGCGTAGAAGCCCTCGGGCACCTGCATGTCGCCTTCGCGCTTCTTCGGCCCGAGCTGGCCGGACCAGCGGCACATTGGATAGGTCTTGAGGAGCGCGTAATGGCCGTCCGACTTCATCTTCCAGATTTCGAGCTCGGCCTCCTTCTTGTAGGTCCGGATGAGCGTCGGCGAGGAGGGCGTCGTGTCGATCTTGTTCATCTCGGCGAGCGTCGCGCTCGAGATCGGGTGCTCGGACCGGCCGGGGCCGTTGTCGAGATAGGACTCTTCGCAGCCCGCAAGAAGCGCCGCCGCCGCGCCGGCAAGGCCGAACCCGGCCAAGCGCCAATGGTTGAAGCCCATTTCTATACCCCGCCTTCGCCGGCAACCTAACCGAAGTCGCCCGAGAAAGTCCACGCGTCGCAAATGAAGCGCCCGAGACCTTACCCAGCTCTTAACGCTAAGCGCTTCTTCCAAAATCTGGGCGAACACCGATCAAAGCTTTAAGGTGAAATTGCGGCGTCGCCCGAAGCGGGCCGCAATCGCTTCACCACAGCGGCCGCAAAGGCGCGCCCTCGAAGATCTCGGCGATCCGCGCGCGCGTGCCCCTAGTTGTGCCCTCCGGCAGGGTCGAAAGCGGGAAGAATCGGGCCTCCTCGATCTCGCGGTCGGGCGCGCGCTCGCCCAGGATTTCGTAGTCGCGGACGAGATAGACCGCGACATGGTCGCGCCGCGATGGCCCCGCGTTGAAGAAAAGCCCGTGCAGCGCCGGTGGGCCGCGGAGCGCGACGCGCGCCTCCTCCTCGAGCTCGCGCCCGAGCGCCTCGGCGCAGGTTTCGCCAGGCTCGACCCCGCCGCCGGGGAAATGCCAGCCCGAGACGTAAGCATGGCGAACCAGCAAGAGCGAATCGCCGCGCACCACTACCCCGCGCACACCCATCGTCAGCGGGCGGGTCAAGAGGAAAACCAGATGCGCGGCGCGCGACCTGAGCCGCGTGCGCAGCGCGGCCATGCGCCGCGTCGTGTTCACGTCATGCGCTCCGAAAGCCGGGGTTGTCTTTCCCTTGAAGCGCCGTTATCCCGGCGCGGTCAATGGCGGCGCGCCCTCGCGCGGATTTTCGCTTGAAAGGCGGCGATGGGCTTCACGATCGCGCATATCACCGATCCGCACCTCGCGCCCGCGCCAATGCCCGGCTTCGCCGATTTCCGGCTGAAGCGGTTCATGGGCTACGTCAACTGGAAGCGTGGGCGCGAACGCCGTAACGACATGGAGATGCTGGCGCGGCTCGTGGCCGACATGCTGAGCCAGCGGGCCGACCATGTCGCGGTGACCGGCGACCTCGTCAATATCGGCATGCCGGCCGAATTCCGCGCCGCCGCGGCGTGGATGGCGGCGCTCGGCGACCCGGCCGACGTCAGCTTCGTGCCGGGCAACCACGATGCCTACGTGCGCGCGGCGCTGCCAATGCTGAAGACGACCTTCGAGCCTTGGACGACCGGCGATTCTGGCTCGTCGGCCTTCCCATTCCTGCGCGTGCGGGGCGAAATTGCGATCATTGGCCTCTCGTCAGGCGTGCCGACCGCGCCGCTCATGGCGACGGGGCGGCTGGGGCCGCGGCAGATCGAGGCCTTCGACGCGCTCCTGCGCGAGACCGGCCGGCAGGGTCTGGCGCGGGTCGTCCTCATCCATCATCCTCCTTTAAGGCGCGGCGAGCCGCCGCTGCGGGGCTTGACCGACGCCGCCGCCTTCGAGCGGGTGGTGCGCGAGCGCGGGGCGGAGGCCATCCTGCACGGCCATACGCATAAGCAGCTCGTCCGGGCGCTGCCGTCGCGGGGAACCAAGGCCGCGGGCGGGGCGGTCCCGGTCTTGGGCGCGCCCTCGGCCGCGGCGGCCGCGCGCGACCCGCGCTACCGCGCCGCCTACCACCTCGTCCGGCTCGACCGGGAAGGGGGGGCCTGGCGGGTCAGCGCCCGCGCCCGCGGGCTGATGGCCCCTGGCGGGCATGCGATCGGCGAGCGCGAGGCGCTGGCGGTGTGACGAATTCACCTGACGGACGCGGCCTTTGCCGTTTTTGTCCGCGAATCGGGAGTTTTCAATGGGTTGCGGCGCCTTTTTGGTCCGACCCGGCTTTGCCGGGGCGATGGAAAAGCAGGGGGGATAAGAAAATCTAAGCAAAATATAGACGTAAGTTTAGCACCAAAAGTATTGATGATGATATACTTTGTTTTACCAATGGCTATGTCAGTTGACGGAAACTATCGAAGAGTATAAACTGCCCCGTATGGTTGAGGTTTCTTCACCTGCCTTCGACATAGGCGACAATCGCCTGGCACCTATAGTCTGCGGCGTTTGGATTTCGCTGCCATTCCCCGGGGAGGCCGGGCAGCTCATCGCCCGCATGACCGCGCTCAGCGACCCCAAGGAATACGCGGCCTTCGTCGCGGGCCTCAAGACGCGAT
>DATJXI010000249.1:0-28309 GCA_035500275.1 Roseiarcus sp.
CTACTTCACGCGGCAAGGGACAATCATCCTCAAGTTCTTCCTGCACGTCTCGCGCAAGGAGCAGAAGAAGCGCTTCATGGAGCGCCTCGACAGGCCAGAGAAGCACTGGAAGTTTTCGGCCTCCGACGTTCACGAGCGCAACTTTTGGGCCAACTGCATGCATGCGTTCGAGGGAGCCATCCGGGCGACGGCGTCGGAACATGCGCCGTGGTACGTGGTCCCGGCCGACAACAAGTGGTTCACCCGGCTTGTCGTCGCCGCAGCGATCGTCGAGGTTGTGGAGGACCTCGACCTCGAATGCCCGAAGGTGGGTGCAGAGAAAAAGAGGGCGTTGGCGGCGGCGCGCGCGGAGCTTGCCGGCGAGACCTCAGAAGACCGATTGGCGCGACCGTGGAATTTTAGCGCGTGCTGTTGCCGAGAGGAGCTCTGCGACGCGTCTTCTTCTCGAGCGTCGTCGCACGGCGTCAGTTCGAACGCTGAGCCGGGACCGCGCGGCTCTTGCTGCTCTCCCTTTGAGGCCGTGCTACATCCAATAGCCAAGTTGCGAAGCGTGATGGGAGGAAGGCCCGCTCATATCGACGACGATCTCGATCCCGGGCGGCGCCGGTCTGTTCTTGGACGCTACCCCACCCGCGCCATGGCTGCTAAGCCTGCGCGACGTACCGCGAGCGCACCCCATGAACCTTTCCGCCGTCGAGGCACAGCACGGCCGGCAAGCGCTGAAACGCGCAAACCCGATACTCGATCCGCGCCTCGGCGACATGGAGAACGATCACTCGGCCACGAAGCAGCGATCGCTGCTGGCGATCGCCGGCAGCCTCCTCGCTGAGATCAGCCTGCCTAAGCTCCTGTTCGCCTGGGCGACGTCGATCCTGCTGCCCGCCGTCCTGCTCGGCCTCGCCCCGCTCGCTCTCACCGCCTGGATCGGCCAGGCTTCGCACCGGCTCGCGGAGGCGACAGGGATCAGCGCCGTGATCGCGATTATGGCCGCCCTCGCGGTCGCCTGGATCGGCTGGCGCCCGCTGTTTCGCCTTGCGGAAGCGAACTTCTGGTCGCTTAACGCGCTCGCGGTCCAGCCCGGCTACGCGCTTTGGCGTGAGGCGCTGAGGCACCTGACGGAACGGTCTCTGAGCCTCCGCGGTGGGGCGGCCCTCGCGCAGATGCGAGCGCTGAGCTGCGCCGGAGCGGGGCTTCTTCTCTTCGTTGTCGCGGCGCTGGTTGCGCTCGCGGCCTGGCCAGCGACGCGCTGGATCGGGACGATCGCCGATCTCGCCTCGCCGCACCGCCTCATCCTTCCGACCATCGCCAACTCGATCGTCGTGATGTCGGCCTATCTCGCTGTCGCGGCGCTCGTCTGGGGCTTCGCGGACGCAACCGCCGATCAGCCGCTCGACCTCGAGGAGTTCGACGCCGGAGATCTCGGGGCGCGCGTCTGGCGCGTGGCCCATCTCTCCGACGTGCATGTCGTCGGCGAGCGCTATGGCTTTCGCATCGAGAGCGGACGCGCCGGACCGCGCGGCAACGGAAAGCTCCTTCGCGCCATGGAGCGGCTTGTGGCCCTGCATGCTGCAGAGCCGCTTGACCTCGTGCTGATCAGCGGTGATATGACGGACGCCGGAATTTCCGCCGAATGGGCCGAATTTCTCGATACGATCGAGGCTTTTCCGGACCTTGCCCGGCGCACGCTCATTCTGCCCGGCAACCACGACGTCAACATTGTCGACCGGACCAACCCGGCGCGGCTCGATCTGCCGTTCAGTCCGGTCAAGACTCTGCGCAAGATGCGCGCGCTATCGGCGATCGCCGCGGTCCAGGGCGAGCGCGTGCGCGTCGCCAGCTTCGAGGGGGGAACACCCGGACCCGCGCTCGCCGATGCGCTTGAACCGCAAAGGGGCGCGCTAAAAGCATTCGCAGACCAAGGCGGCCTGCGGCCATCCGCTCGCCTCTCCCGGTTCTGGAACGAGCTCTTTCCAATGATCCTCCCTCCCGCTGAGCAGGATGGGCTCGGGGTCGCGCTGCTCGACTCGAACGCCGACACGAATTTCTCGTTCACCAACGCGCTCGGGATGATCGCCGCCGGACAAGCGCAGCGCCTGACCGCCGCCCTCGACGCGCATCCGAACGCGCGCTGGATCGTTGCTCTGCACCACCACCTCGCCGAGTATCCGATGCCGGTAGACGCGTTCTCCGAGCGGCTCGGCACCGCGCTAATAAATGGCAGCTGGTTTTTGCGCGTCTTGAAACCCTATGCGAGCCGGGTCGTCGTCATGCACGGCCATCGCCATATCGACTGGATCGGAGCCTGCGGCGCCCTCAAGATCGTTTCAGCGCCCTCGCCGGTGATGGGGCCGCCCGACCAAGCGACACATTTCTTCGTCCATTCTCTCGCCGCCGGACCGGGCGGCGGCTTGCGTCTGCTCGAGCCTCAGCGCGTGGAGATCGCGGCGGAGGGCGCCGGCTAAGCACGCCGCTGCAGCGATTTCGGGGCTGGTCCACCGAACACGTCCGCGATCCACCGGGTCGAGGGATAGTGGGAGCAGAAAGTCAGGGCGGCGATGGCGATCGGTACGCCAATGAACGCGCCGTAGAGGCCCCAAAGAAATGCCCAGAAAAAGACGGAGAACAGCACGACCATGGGCGAGATCGAGAGCACGTTGCCCGATACGCGCGGTTCGACATAGCTGCCGATGACGAACTGTATGATGTTGAGGCAGACGAAAACGCCGAGAACCGCCTGCCACGACCCGAATTGCGCCATCGCGAGCAGGGTCGGAAACAGCGTCGCAACGAACGGGCCGATGAACGGAATGTAGTTCAGCGCGAAGGCGATGACGCCCCACTCCGCCGCGAACTGAAGCCCCGCGGCCCAGGCGAAGACGCCAACGAGGGCGCCGGTCGCGAGGCTCATCTGCGTTCGCACGACCATGTATTTGCGGAACTTACGCGCCGTGTCCGCGGTCGCCGACAGAAGCATGCGCGCCGCGTCAGGCGCGATGAAGGCCTGCGCCTTGCGCCGCAGATCCTCGACCTCCATGAGGCCCAGGATCACATAGACGAGCGTGATCAGCCAAAAGCTCAGCGTCGTGTTGACGCGGCCGGTGATCTGCTGCGCCCAGCGCAGCAGCCAGCCCACGTTGAAGTGCTCCGCCCACAGGCCCGCGGCCGACACGCCGTGGCTGCCGAGCCAGGCGACCGCAGCGTCGTAGAGCGCTTGATAACGGCCGGACTCTGCGATCAACGAGCGGCCGACCCGGCCGAAGCCCCACACGACGAGCGAAGCGAACGCCAGCATGACCGCGACTGTGACCGTCATGGTGATCGCGAGCGCAATCAGAGGGGGCATGCGGCTCTGGAGCCGAGCCTGCAACGGCCAGACGAGCGCGATGATGAAGAGACCGAGGGTCAGCGGCGCGAAGACGACGTCCGCGCTATAGGCGGCAACAGAGATCGCCGCGGCGGCGACAAGCGCGACCCATATTTTTACAGTCGCCTCGCGCGCCATAAGCAGTATTTCTCGGAAGACGGACCGGGCCCCGAATGTGGCCGGGGCGGTTTGTGCCCGAAGCCCGTGGCCATGTACAGCGCGCTCTGCGACGCGGCGCACCGCCCGCGCGCGACTCGCGCGGTCCAATCGGCGCTCCCGTCGACCTGACCCGCGCTTGTCGGACGCGCTCATATCGGTCGGGCTGATCGCGGCGACGCTTGGTCCTCCCGGGAGGCGGGACACGAGCGGCCATAGTTTCATCGTTTTCGATTCCAAACGGAGAGCCGATGCTGACGATGAGGCATTCTTCATGTTTCAGGTAAGGACATTACGGTCGATGGACCGGGTCGAGCCATCTCACATGAACTGCAAACTTGGACAGCGCAGGCTCACATGAGTTGCACGGCCTTGTGCTATGGTCTCGGGTAAGGCGCTGAGCGATCACGACCCGACGGTCCTACAATGAAATGCAAATTGACAACTGCGCCAGAGCAGCCGCTCGCTGTTGCCTCATGATCGAAGATGATGAACGCTGAACCGGCTACTTGGCAGCGCCCTTCGACCGACTGAATGTCCAGCTGAGAGCGACAATTTGTTCGTCTTAGCGCTTCCGGCGTTCACGCGCAGGCAGCAATGGCGGCGGTCCAACGAGGGCTGTTTTCTGTTATAACCTCAAGTCAGGCCGCGTGCGCTGATTGGCCGCGCAACACCGCGTTAATCGCGACGGACAATTGGTCTTCATACGGCCGACGTATTCAATTTTTGTGAGGCTCGGAGGAGCGTCAACCGTCGGACGGTTCTGATTGCGGCGGCGTGCGCTGACGACCGGCGTAGCACAAGCGAAGATGGCGCAAGCCGCCGTGTGCTATCAGCCCGATCCGAAGGACGGCCCTCAGTGCGGCGGCTGCACATTCTTCATCGTGCCCAACGCCTGCAAGATGGTCGACGGCACGATCTCTCCCGCCGCCCGGTGCGCTCTCCGGCATCGCTCGCCGCGAGGAGCGGCGGGGTCATGACGTCGGGCGCTCGACTTCGGTCCGCCTGCAGCAGGGTGTTTCTTCGCGCCCCTCCCGCGAAGGCGAGGTGGGCGACCATCTCTGCCGAAAGCCGCTGCGCTTCGGCGACCACCTTCTCATCTTTCGACCGTCGCCGATCAGCGCGAAACGGTCAAACGCCTCCTCCAGGAGGCGCAGCCCGTCGGCGGCGTTGCGCAGTTTCGGAAGGGCCGCCCCGATTGCGCCGGTCGCAGCCTTCTCCTCTTGAGCGGCGATGCGCCGAAAAACCGCAGCGTCTGCGCTCTCGCCGAGTTCGTCGAGCGCCTTCGCGAGCGACCGGTCGTTTGGAATGAAAGGCGCGGCGGCGATGACGGCGCAGAATAGAGGCGTGCTCCAGTTCGTCCCGAGCCAGAACCTGGAGCAGGCCGGACGGGCTCGCCGTTCGCATACGCGAAGTCGCCGCCGTTCCTCGTCTGCTTGTCAGCGATCGCGCCCGACACGCGACGTCGCCTGGATGTATTCCGCGGCCGTCTTCGGCTGGCCATGCACACGACCTTGACGCGAATCGGGGGCAAGGGCGGGTGCGCTCTGGACCCAGCTCTACATCGCGCCCTCGCGGTCTGGGGGGCGGGGCGTTGTGCGTTACCCTGAACGATACCCTGACAGAGAATCAAAAAGCAGCAGGCCTCCAAATAATCAGCTAACGTCTTTGAAATAATTGGCGCGCCCGGAGAGGCTCGAACTCCCAACCCTCGGTTTCGAAGACCGATACTCTATCCAGTTGAGCTACGGGCGCGCTCCTCGCCCCTTATCATGGACGCATGCTTCTCTGGAAGGAGCTTCGACCGTCTCGACGATGAACAACCCGAAAAGCGCGTCGTTCAAGGAGCTCCCGGCAAACCTCACCGCAAACAGGCTTATCTCAGCGTCGTGGCTTCGAGCCGCCGGGCCGAATCCGATAGCCAGCGCCGCGTCGCCGCGTCGACAAGCGACGCTAGAGTCTTGCGGACCCGCGCATGATAGGCATTGAGCCACCTGATCTCATTCGCCGTCATCAGCCTCAAGTCGATGAGGCGAAAGTCGATCGGCGCCAGCGTAAGCGTTTCAAATCCGAGCATTCCCTTTTCCGAACCCGCTATCTCGCACACTTTCACCGCGACGAGGTTCTCAATCCGAACGCCGAACGCGCCGGGCGAGTAGTACCCGGGTTCGTTGGAAACGATCATCCCGGGCGCCAAAACTGCGGTTCCGGTCTTGGAAATCCTTTGCGGTCCTTCGTGCACCGAGAGATAGGAGCCAACGCCGTGCCCGGTGCCGTGATCAAAGTCGAGACCGGCCCGCCATAAATGAGTACGCGCGAGCGCGTCAATTTGCGCGCCCGTCGTTCCGGCCGGGAAAACGGCTTCGGCGATCGCGATGTGGCCCTTCAAGACGCGCGTAAATCGGTCGCGCATCAGCGCCGTCGGCCTGCCCACGGCAATGGTTCGAGTGACGTCGGTCGTGCCGTCCTCGTACTGGGCGCCGCTGTCGATGAGGAAAACGCCTTTCTCGATCTTGCGATTCGAAGCTTCGCTGACCCGGTAGTGAGGCAGCGCCGCGTGCGGGCCGGCCGCTGAGATTGTCGGAAAGGAGACGTCCTTCAAAAGGCCGGTCTCGCGCCGAAAGGTTTCAAGCGTGGTGACGGCGTCGATCTCCGTGAGCTTTCCGCGTGGCGCCTCGCTATCGAACCATGCGAGAAACCGCGAGAGAGCCGCGCCGTCGCGCTCATGCGCCGCGCGGGCGCCCGCCAGCTCGGCCTTGTTCTTGATCGCCTTCATGAGCGTGATCGGATCGGCTCCGACCTCGACCTTGCCGCCTTCCCGCTCCAGCGCCTGCGTGAGCAGGGCTGCCGCGGTCGCCGCGTCGAACCGGACGTGCGATCCTTTCCGGCCAAGCTCCCTTATGAACGCTTGCAGCGCCGCAGGCTCGCAAAGCTCGCCTAAATCCATGAGGCTGTCGCGCACCGAGTTCGACAACTTTCGAGCATCGAGAAACAGCGTCGGTCTGCTCTCGCGCGGCACATAGGCGTAGCCGAGCGGCAGAGGCGTGTGCGCGACGTCCGACCCGCGAATGTTCAAGAGCCAAGCGAGGTTATGCGGATCGCTGACGAGAAGGCCGTCCACGTCGGCCAGTTTTTCTCGGACGCGTCCGATCTTGGCCGGGGCGGCTTCGCCCGCAAATCGCGGCTGATGCGGGACAACCAATCCGAGCGGCGGCGCCGGCCGGTCGGTCCACAACTTGTCAATCGGGTTCTCCGCCACGGCGACAAGCTCGGCGGCAGCTTTGCCGCAGGCGTCAGCGAACCGAGATACCGCGTCGGGCGTGTGGACGCGCGGGTCATAGCCAAGCTTCTCGCCCGGCCGCAAATTTCGCCCGATCCAGGCGTTCGGCGGATCCTCGATTAGGTGACGAATCTCGAAAACGGATGGGTCCGCCTGGGTCGCAGCCTGTTCCGTGTAGCGCCCGTCCACGAAAAGCGCCGCTTGCTCCCTGAGGACAATGGCGGTGCCCGCTGACCCGGAGAATCCTGTCAGCCACAGGAGCCGCTCGTCGCTCGGCGAAACATATTCGTTTTGATGCGCGTCGGCTCTCGGGATGATAAATCCGCTAAGCCCAGCACGTTCGAGCTCGTCGCGCAAATGGGCGACGCGCGCCGCCGTATGGGTCGGCCCCCCTTGGTCGAAGAACGATTGGAAACGACTCTCGAACACCTTGACCTCAGCAGAAGTCCCTACGACGCGTCGGCCGTGGTCACGACCCGGCCGATGAACGGCAGCTCCCTGTAGGAGTGAGCGACATCCATGCCGTAGCCCACCACGAAAACATCCGGGCACACGAAGCCGACAAAGTCTGCGTCAATCGCGACCGCCCGCTTGCCGGGCTTCTCCAGCATGGTGCAAACAAGCACGCGCCGAGCGCCCCTCGCCGCGAGCAGATCCTTCGCAAACGCCAACGTCCGGCCGGACTCCAAGATGTCGTCCACGAGCAGCACGTCCCGGTCGCGCACGGACGATTCAATGTCGCGCAGGATTTTCACCGTCCCGCTCGAGACCGTGCCGTCCAGGTAGCTGGAGAGGTGAAAGAACTCGACTTGCGGCTCCAGTCCCGCCCGGTGCAAGGCGCGCAACAGGTCCGCCGCGAACATGAAGGAACCCTTCAGAATGGCGACAACAAGGAGGTCCTTGAGTTCCGCTGCGGCCATTTCGTCGGCGAGAGCCTGGGTCCGCTCGGCGATCGCCTTCTCGTCGTAGAGGACCTTCACTTTCCTGCTGCCGCTCATTCACCCGCCTCAGACCGCGCTTCCCGACTACAGTTTCTTAGCCCAGTTGCCTGTCCTTCTCTTAGCGCTGGACTGCCTCTAGGGCCAATCCCCTCGCTGGCGATTCGACCGAATCGGCTGTAAAGCCCCGGCCAGCTAAAGCCGCATGGCCCGGTGATCCCATTGCTGGAATTCGAAAATGTTGGGTTGAGATACGGCATCGGACCGGAAGTCGTGCGCGATCTCAACTTTTCCATCGCCCCGCGGAGCTTTCAGTTTTTGACGGGGCCATCCGGCGCGGGCAAAACAACCCTTCTTAGGCTGATGCTGCTCTCCCTGCGGCCAAGCCGCGGGACCATTCGCATCTTTGGCCAAAATTCCGCCGAGCTGCGCAAGGACGAACTCACGGGGTTGCGCAGGCGCATCGGCATGGTGTTCCAGGATTTTCGGCTGCTCGACCACCTCACGACTTATGAGAACGTCGCGCTTCCGCTACGCGCCATGGGCCGGGCGGAGGAGACTTACCGGGCCGAAGTGATAGAGCTGTTGAAATGGGTCGGTCTGGGCGATCGAATGGCCGCCTCTCCGACCATCCTTTCCGGTGGGGAAAAACAACGCGCCGCCATCGCCCGGGCGCTGATTGTCCGCCCAGAACTGCTGCTGGCCGACGAGCCGACGGGAAACGTGGACCCCGGCCTCGCGCGAAGACTCCTTCGCCTGTTCGTCGAGCTGCATCGGCTGGGGACCGCGGTCGTCATCGCGACGCACGATCTCCACCTGATGGATCAGTTCAGCTTTGCGCGCCGCCTGGTCGTTGGCGACGGCAGGGTCACGATCTATGACGGCGTCTCTTGATGATCGAGACCGTCGCAGAAATACCGCGCCCCAGGAGCGCGCTGCCCGCTTTCGACAGCAACGTTCCGCTTATACCCGCGGACTCCGTTGCCGGGCGGGCGCTGGTCGTGGTTGTCGCGATCATGACCTTTCTTGCGTGCCTCACCGCTGGAGCAGCCCTGCTCGTGGCGAAGGCCTCGCAAGAGTGGCGATCAGACGTGCTCCGGGAGGTGACCATTCAAGTGAAGCCGCTCACGAACGACGACGTCGAAACTCTCGTTGCGAAGGCGGTGACGGTGGCGTCGCGGGCGCCAGGCGTCGCGAACGCGCAGCCATATTCCAAATCGGATTCGGAGCGGCTCCTGGAGCCATGGCTGGGCGCCGGGCTCGATTTGTCCTTGCTGCCAATACCGCGGATCGTTGTGGTGCACATGAAGGAGTCAAGCGCCGAAAACCTCGCGGGGCTTCGAGCCGCTCTCGCCCACGACGTCCCCGAGGCCAGCCTCGACGACCACCGCATCTGGGCGGCCAGACTCGGCGCGATGGCCACGGCGATCGTCGCTCTGGCGGCCGCGCTGTTTGCGCTCGTGATCGTCGCGCTTGCAACGGCGATTGGATTCGCGACCCGCGGGGCCATGGCGGGCAGCAAGGAAATCGTCGAGATCCTTCATTTCGTCGGCGCCTCCGACGCGTTCATTGCAAAGGAGTTTCAGGCCCACTTTCGCCGCCTCGGATTCCGGGGCGCCTTAGTCGGCGTCTCAGCATCCTTTGCTTTCTTTCTGGCCGCGTCGGCCCTCTCCTCCTGGTGGGCCAATTCGCCCGGGGGCGAAGAGATCGCGGCGATGTTCGGAGCCTTCTATTTGGACAGCGTCGGATATGTCGCAATGGCTGTCGTCGGCGCGGCGGTGTCCCTGCTGACCGGCTACCTGTCGCGATCCATCGTCCTCAAAGACCTCCAGA
This sequence comes from Roseiarcus sp., assembly GCA_035500275.1. Lineage (GTDB taxonomy): Bacteria > Pseudomonadota > Alphaproteobacteria > Rhizobiales > Beijerinckiaceae > Roseiarcus. The sequence goes on from DATJXI010000249.1 coordinate 9,572, forward strand.
AATTGCAATGAGCGGATCCAGCGTTTGAACCCACCATGTTGATCGCACGCTCCCTTCTGTTCAATGCGCTCTTTTATCTGATCACGATCTTCTTGATGATCGTTGGACTGCCGACGCTGTTGTTCGGAAGGCGCGGCGTTCTCGCTTTGGCGCGTCTGTGGGGCGCGATTTCGCTCTGGTTGCTGAGGCTGATCTGCGACTTGCGGGTCGATTTTCGGGGCGTGGACAACATTCCGCCCGGAGGCGCTCTGGTCGCGGTGAAGCATCAATCCTTCCTGGAGACATTCGCGCTTCTGAAGCACACGCCTGACTTCGCAATCATCCTGAAACGTCAGCTGACCTTCGTGCCGCTGTTCGGCCTCTATCTCGTCGTGTCGAAACAGATCGCCATCGACCGGGAGCAAGGCCTCAAGGCGCTCAGGCAGGTCGTATCGGCGACCAAACCGGTGCTTGCGGCCGGGCGCAAGGTCATCATCTATCCGGAAGGCACCCGGCGGCCTCCCGGCGCGCCTCCCGAATACAAGAGCGGCGTCGCCGCCCTGTACGCGGAGGGGAAGGCGCCGTGTCTCCCCGTTGCGGTCAATACCGGTCTCTTCTGGAAGCGGCGGAGCCTCTTCCGTAGGCCGGGGATCGCGGTCATCGAATTTCTTCGGCCGATCCAGCCCGGGCTCGGGCGGGCGGCGTTCATGCGCATGCTCGAGGACGCTATCGAAGCGGGGTGCGTGCGTCTCAACGCGGAAGCGATCGCGCGGGACCCGGCGTTGGTGGCGATTGTGGCGGAAGGCGCAAAAAGCAACCCGGCGAAATCGGATCGAGCAAGCTCGTCATGACGCATCGCTCGCAATCGCCTCAAGTTCGATCTTGCGCAGCCTGTTCAGCTGCGCCGCGAGCCATTCCAATTCTTTGTCCCGGACCCCCATCTCAAGCAGGTGACGGCTCGTCTCTGTCACATAGTCGGCGTTCGGACCGGATTGGCCGCCGCCGGCGCGCACCGCCTCGAGCATTTTGCCCCGCTCCAGACGTCCAGCATATTGGGGATGCTGGCGATCCGCGACATAGGTCAACGCCAGAACGCGTTCGCCCGAATCGAGGACGATGGGCGCGTTCCGCTCCAGATAGACCCCCGTCACCTGCTCCCGTTCGCGTAGGTATCGAACGGTACGCTCGCGGTCAGCCGCGTCGACTCGAAAGGCCATTCCGCGACATGCTCCGCCTCGATCGAGTCCGAGCACCAGTCCTGGCCGCTCAGGCGTCCCGCGGTAGACATGCGAATAGACACAGAGGCTCCTTCGCCATCCGCGCAAAATCGCTGGGCAACGAGATACGTACGGAAAGCCGGGACGCCAGATGAGCGACCCATAGCCGAATACCCAGAGATCTTCGTTAGCTCTGCCCATTTCCATTTACGCGCGGCCGCCCGAAATCCGGAGCCGGGGTCTCCTGGCCCTGCGCCACAATCCCGAGCCGGATCGCGCGCGTGCGCGTGAACAGGGCGAACAGGCCGTCGCCGTCCTCCCTTCGGATCATCCGCTGCAGCGCGGTGAGGTCCTCGTTGAACCGACCTAGCATTTCCAGCACGGCGTCCTTGTTGTACAGAAACACGTCCCGCCACATGATCGGGTCTGAAGCGGCAATTCTCGTAAAGTCGCGGAAGCCGCCGGCGGAGAACTTGATCACCTCCGATTGCGTGACCTCCTCTAGGTCGGCGGCTGTCCCCACGATGTTATAGGCGATCAGGTGGGGCACATGACTTGTGATCGCGAGCACGAGGTCGTGGTGCTCGGCGCTCATGGTCTCGACGTTCGAGCCGACCGCCTCCCAAAGCGCCCTCACTCTCTGGATCGCCCGATCGTCGGCGCCGGCGGGCGGCGTGAGGATGCACCAGCGGTTGACGAAAAGCCCTGCGAAGCCCGCGTCGGGGCCCGACTGCTCCGTACCGGCGACGGGATGGGCCGGAATGAGATGGACGTGCGGCGGCAACTGGGGCGCAACCGCGGCGATCACCGCCACCTTCACCGATCCGACATCGGTGACGATTGCGCCGGGTTTGAGCGCCGGAGCCATAACGCGCGCAATCTTTTCGTTTGCACCGACCGGCGCGCTGAGCACGACGCAATCGGCCGTCTCCACCGCCTTGGCGATGTCCTTCGTCGCCACGTCGCCGAGCTTCAGAACTTCCGCCCGCGCCAGCGTCTCCGGCGAGTGGTCCGCCAAGACGACCCGGCGCGCGGCATGCCGCTTGCGGACAGCCCGCGCCAGGGACGAGCCGATCAGGCCCACGCCGATGATCGCCAACTCGCCGAAGATCGGTTCTTCGAGCGGTGGGCCGAGGCGCTCAACCATGCCCGCCGCTCATGAACTCCGTGAGCGCGGCGACAACGCCGCGGGAGGCCTCTTCGTCGCCGACGGTCATGCGAAGGCAATTCGGCAATCCGTACGCGCGCATCGCGCGCAGGATGAAGCCGCGCGAGCTCAGAAAGCGGTCGGCTTCCTCGGCGGTCGTTTCGGTCTCGTCAAAATCAAGCAGAAGGAAGTTCGCCACGCTCGGCGTCACGCCGATGCCGAGGTCCAAAATCGCCTCGCGCAGCCACGGCAGCCAGCGACGATTGTGCTCGATCGCCCGCTCGATATGGGTCGAGTCCGACAGACTGGCGACGCCCGCCGCCAAGGCCGGCCCGTTGATGTTGAAGGGTCCGCGGATTCGATTGACGGCGTTGATGATCGGCTCAGGCGCGTAGGCCCAGCCCAGCCGCAGGCTTGCGAGACCGTGGATTTTCGAGAACGTCCGCGTCATGACGACGTTCTCGCAATTCGAGGCGAGTTCCAGTCCTGCGGCATAATCGTTCTGGGTGACGTATTCCGCATAGGCTGCGTCGATAACCAGGAGGCAATCCAAAGGCAGCCCTGCCTGCAGCCTCTTGATCTCGGAGAACGGCAGGTAAGTGCCGGTCGGATTGTTGGGATTGGCGAGATAGACGATCTTCGTGCGCGCGCTTACCCGCTCTAGCATCGCCTCGACGTTCGCAGTCCGATCGACCTCGCTAGCCACGACCGGAACGCCGCCAGCGGCGCGAATGGAGATCGGGTACTCGAGGAACCCGTACTCGCTATAGAGCCCCTCGTCCCCTGGCTGCAGGAAAGCGTGCGCCACCAACGCGAGCAGTTCGTCCGACCCGTTGCCGCAGATGATCCGCGAAGTCTCGAGGCCGAAGCGATGAGCGATCGCATCGCGCAGAGCCGAAGCGGACCCATCGGGATAGAGCGAAAGCTCGCTTGCGGTTTTCAAGAACGCTTCCACCGCCCTCGGCGAGGGACCAAGCGGCGACTCGTTCGAGGAGAGCTTGTGAACACTGGCGACGCCCGCAACCCGACTCTTGCCGGGCACATAGGCGTCAATGGCCATGACCTCGGGGCGGGGGCGCGGTCGGAGGTGGGCGTTGGCGGGCATCGGCCCTCAATAGCGCTAAGACGCGAGCTGGCGCAACGAGCCGGCGTCAAAGCGGCGCGCGTGCGCGCCGACCTCCACGCTTCGGACGTCGGCGCCCCCGGCGGCGCGAATGACCGTCGCGATGGCGCTCGCCTCCCTCTCACCGGGCCGGGCGATGAGAAGGGAAAGTCCGACGCCATCGGCCGCGGAGCCGATGATTTCCGCGCCCGCCGTCATCAGTGCATGCGGAAAGTCCGGCCGCCACCGGTCAACCGCCACGGCCTCGAGGATGACGTCCCGGGCGGCGCCGTCCGCCAAAGGCTTTGAGATGACGAAGACCGGCATGCCCGCGGGGTGATTCGGCCGCTCCACGAACGGCAGCCGAGCAATGACTTTCGGCGCCTCGCGCGGCTTCAGTTTCGTCCACCATGCGCCGCCCTCGAGGGGAGCGGCGAGCGCCAACATACCCAGATCGCCAGTTGACTCTCGCACCGACGCCACGACCTCGCCCGCGCTCAAGTGCGGCACGCAAGGCACGGTGAAGCCGAAATGAAAGCGAGCGGAATCGCGCATGGCGGCGTCGCCGCGCGAGACGTCGACGTGAACGCTATAGGGCGCCTGGATGTAAGTGAAGGTGGAGATGATGACGCGCCAGATGCTTTCCACCGTATCCAAGGGCAGGCGCCCGCGATGCCGCTCGGCAAGGGCGCGCATCATCGAGGCTTCGCGCGCCGGGCGGAACGCCGAGCCGCCGCCCTGCCGCGCTTTGATCTCGATAAGCCGATCGATGACGCTTCCGCGCTCGATCAATCGCTCATGCATCGTCGCATCGATGCGGTCGATTTCGGCGCGAAGATTCGCGAGGGTCGGTTTCTCAGTCTTCTCCACCGGATTCGCCCGCTCCCCCCGCCGCCGATCGCTTAGGTATTCATCGACTCGAAGAAATTGGCGTTGGTCTTCGTCTCCCGGAACTTCCCAAGCAGGAATTCGATCGCGTCCACCGTCCCCATGGGATTGAGGATGCGGCGCAGGACGTACATTTTCTTCAAGATATCCGGCGGGACGAGCAGCTCTTCCTTACGGGTGCCGGAGCGCGTGATGTCCATTGCCGGGAAGGTGCGCTTGTCGGCGACCTTGCGGTCGAGGATGATTTCCGAATTGCCGGTGCCCTTGAACTCTTCGAAAATGACTTCGTCCATGCGCGAGCCGGTGTCGATGAGCGCGGTGGCGATGATCGTCAACGAGCCGCCTTCCTCGATGTTTCGGGCGGCGCCGAAGAAACGCTTCGGCCGCTGAAGGGCGTTCGCGTCGACGCCGCCGGTCAGCACCTTGCCCGATGACGGCACGACCGTGTTGTAGGCTCGGCCCAGGCGCGTGATCGAGTCCAGCAGGATCAGGACGTCCCGGCCGTGCTCGACGAGCCGCTTGGCTTTCTCGATCACCATTTCGGCGACCTGAACGTGCCGCACCGCCGGCTCGTCGAAGGTCGAGGACACGACCTCGCCCTTCACCGAGCGCTGCATGTCGGTGACCTCCTCCGGGCGCTCGTCGATCAGAAGCACGATGAGGTAGCACTCAGGGTGATTCGCGGTGATGGACTGTGCGATGTTCTGCAGGAGCACCGTCTTGCCAGTCCGCGGAGGCGCCACAATGAGCGCGCGCTGGCCCTTGCCGATTGGCGAGACGATGTCGATGACCCGCGAGGACAGATCCTTGCGGGTGGGATCCTCGACTTCCAGGCGCAGCCGCTCATTCGGGTAGAGCGGCGTCAAATTGTCGAAATGCACTTTGTGGCGTGTCTTCTCGGGGTCTTCGAAATTAATGGCGTTGCATTTCAAGAGCGCAAAATAGCGTTCGCCTTCCTTCGGACTACGAATGACGCCCTCGACCGTGTCGCCGGTCCGCAGTCCCAAGCGGCGGATTTGCGAGGGCGACACATAAATGTCGTCTGGCCCGGGGAGGTAATTCGCGTCGGCCGATCGCAAGAAGGCGAAGCCGTCCTGCAAGATCTCGACGACGCCCTCGCCGATGATTTGTACGTCGACGCTCGCCAGCTGCTTAAGTATTGCGAACATCAACTCCTGCTTTCGCATCGTTGACGCGTTCTCGACGTCGTTTTCCTCGGCGAAAGCTAGCAATTCTGTTGGAGATTTTTGCTTTAATTCCTTAAGTTTCAGTTCCCGCATGGGCGGTCCTTTACATGAGACTTTGGGCTGACATTGCCTAGAAGCCGTACTCTTTTACGGAAAGCCGCTGATGTTGAAGGATGGCTTTCGGCCATCGTCCTTGGCCCGCAGTGTGTCTGGCGACACGAAGCCAAGGGCGTATTGCGCGGCAGGCGCTCCCCAGATAGCCACGTTCGCCGGTTTTTTCAACAGGGTTCTGCGAGTCTCAAGGCTTGAGAACCGCAAGAATGACAATGGCGATCATGAGCAAGGTCGGCGCTTCGTTGATAAAGCGAAAAAAGCGCGCGGGTTTTGTGTTGGCGTCGGCCGCGAAATCGCGCATGCACCGGGCGAAGTAGCCATGCAGTCCCGCCAAGCCAAGCACAAGGACGAACTTCGCCTGCAGCCAGCCCGAGCGCCAGTAACCGGTCAGGTAGGCGAGCAGGAAGCCGGTCAGGAAGACCACGATCATCGACGGATTGATGATCGCCTTTAAGAGCCGCCGCTCCATCACCTTGAAGGTTTCCGACATCGCGGATTTGGGCGGCGCGTCAGCGTGATATACAAACAGCCTCGGCAGATAGAGCATCCCCGCCATCCAAGCGATGACGGCGATGATGTGAACAGCCTTGACCCACAGCAGCGTTTCCATCTGCAGCTATCTGAGCGGCTCCTGAGGGACTTGCCCATTATGGCGCCGGCTTCGCCGCACGCAATTGGATGCGAAGAATATTGAATCAATTAGAGATACTTTTTTTCTGCTGTATTGGACCCTCGTTTCGATCATTCGCTCTTATGCAGAGGCGGAGCGCCGGCGCCGATAGGATGGCGCGTATCGCCCAAAACCGCAGATCCAACCCAACTCACTGTTTCGCTTAATCATTCATTAACCATTCGATGAGCGGCGGGAGTTTGTTCACAGACTTCACCGGTACAGGTCGCAAGGCCATCGAGTTTTCCCCTGTTCCGTCCCTGTGGACGGTTCTGATGAGCCCCAAATCCGAAGCTCGGCAACGTCCTTGGGGACCGCATGCTTCCACCGCTGTCCACATATGTGTGAGCGAGCTATAAGCGACTTGAATCGTGATCCTTGAGGGTGCGCCGGTTGGGCCGGAGCTACTTCCATCTTCATCTCGTGTCCGACTCGACGGGAGAGACCCTGATCGCCGCTTCGCGCGCGGCAGCTGCGCAGTATCAGGGCGTCGCCTCGATCGAGCACGTCTATCCGCTTGTGCGCACTCCCGCCCAGCTCGAGCGGGTTATCACTGAGATCGAAAACGCGCCCGGCATCGTTCTTTTCACGCTTGTCGACTCCGACCTGTCACGCCGGCTCGAAGAGAGCTGTCAGGCGTCGGGGTCGCCATGCCTTTCGGTCCTAGGTCCGATCCTCAACCTGTTCAAGTCCTATCTCGGGCAAAGCTCGACGCCGCGCGCCGGCGCGCAGCACATGCTCAACGCCGACTATTTCAAGCGCATCGACGCGCTCAACTTCGCCATGATGAGCGATGACGGGCAGCTGCCGGAAAACCTCGACACCGCCGACATTGTCCTGGTCGGCGTGAGCCGCACCTCGAAGACCCCGACCAGCATCTATCTCGCCAATCGCGGTTACAAGACGGCGAACGTGCCGCTCGTGCCGCACGCGCCGCAGCCCCGCCGGCTCCTCGATCTGCACCGCCCTCTTATTGTTGGGCTCGTCGCGTCGGCGGAAAGGATCGTGCAGATCCGCCAGAACCGGCTTTTGTCGCTGAACGCCGACGCGCAGACCGAATATGTCGACAAGGCTGCGGTGGCCGAGGAGGTTGCGGCGTCCCGCCGTCTCTTTGCCGAGCAAAGCTGGCCCGTCATCGACGTGACGCGACGATCCATCGAGGAAACAGCTGCGGCCGTGCTCGATCTCTACCGCGCGCACCGGCTCAAGTTCATCGCGGAGGGCTGAGCGGCATGGACGCTTCCTGTGCTTCCGCAAGAAGGTCCGCTTGGGGCGGAACGAGTCCTCTGGTGTTAGCGTCGCGGAGCGCGGCGCGCCTCGCGATTCTGGCGTCCGCGGGCCTGCCAGCGGAGGTCGTTCCCGCCGACATCGATGAAAGAGCCTCCGAGAACCAATATCTCGCACGAGGCGGTCTGCTCAAGGGTCTGGCCTCGACGCTCGCGCAAGCGAAGGCGCTGGCGGCGAGCGCGGTTCGTCCGGACGCGCATTGCCTTGGGGCGGACCAGACCCTGACGCTCGGTTCCCAGCTTCTGCACAAGCCGGCCAATCTCGCGGAAGCGGCGGAGACGCTGACCGCGCTCTCCGGCCAAACGCATCGGCTGACGTCGGCGTTCAGCGTCGCTCTCGCCGGCGAGACGCTGGTCACTGACGCGGACGAGGCGCGCCTGACGATGCGGACGCTCAGCAGAGACGAAATTGCACGATATCTCGATTTTGTCGGACAGCCGGCGCTTTTCAGTGTCGGCGCCTATCAGATCGAGGGCGTCGGCGTGCAACTGTTCGAGCGGGTCGATGGCGACCATTGGACCATTGTCGGTCTTCCGATGCTCAAGCTTCTGGCGTGGTTTCGAAGCCAGGGACTGCTTGCGCTATGATCATCGTGGGGCTGACCGGTTCGATCGCAATGGGCAAGACGACTGTGGGGGCGATGTTCGCGCAGCTCGGCGCCCCGGTGTTCGATGCCGACGCCGCCGTTCGAGACATCTATTCAGGGCCGACCGCAAGCGCAGTCGAGAAGCTCTTTCCCGGCGTCCTGAGGGAAGGCCAGGTCGATCGCGAACAGCTGTCCCAGCGCGTCCTCAACGATCCTGGCGCCCTGAAACGCCTCGAGGAGATCGTTCATCCGGTCGTGAAAGCGGCGCGCAGCCAATTCATCGATAGCGCCATCGCCGCCGGCCGCCGCCTTGTAATTGTCGACGTGCCCCTGCTGTTCGAAACCGGAGCGGAAAGCGAGGTCGACCTCGTCGTTGTGGTCAGCGCGCCTGCGGAAGTCCAAAGCGCGAGAGCGCTGGGACGCGAGGGCATGACCGAGACCAAGCTCGGGGCCATTTTGGGGCGTCAGCTGTCTGACGAGGACAAGCGGCGTCGCGCGCATTTCGTCATCGACACAAGCGGCGCGTTCGAACGGACAGAGGCTCAGGTGAGGCAATTCATTCGCGCCGTTGCAAGCCTCGAAGGACGCAAGCGACGCCATGCGTGAAATCGTGCTGGATACGGAAACCACCGGCCTCAGCCCCACCGATGGCCATCGCGTGGTGGAGATTGGGGCCGTCGAAATCGTTCATCAGGTCGCGACCGGAAAGGTCTTTCACAAGCTCATCAATCCCGAGCGCGACGTGCCGGAGGAGGCCCAGCGGGTGCATGGGCACACGACCGAGTATCTCAGGGAAAAGCCGACCTTCGCCGAGATCGTCGAGGAATTCTTGGCGTTCATCGGCGACGCGCCGCTCGTGATCCACAACGCCGAATTCGATATGGCTTTTGTCAACGAGGAGCTCGAAAGGCTGGGGCGTCAGCCGATCGGCGCGGAGCGCGTTGTCGATACGCTCGCGCTCGCGCGCTCGAAGCACCCGGGACTGGCGAACAACCTCGACGCGCTATGCGACCGATACCGGATTGACCGAACGCGACGTGCAAAACATGGAGCGCTGCTCGATGCCGAAATTCTCGTCGAGGTCTATGGCGAGCTGATGGGCGGCCGGCAGGGTTCGCTGGCGTTCGACGACCATCCGGAGCGATACCGTCCGATCCTGGCCTCAAAGACGATTCGGGTCGAGCCTCGGCCGCCGCGCCAACGGCTCATCTCGCCGCTCGAGGCGACGCTACATTTCGACCATGTGATGAGCGCGCTTGGCGAAGGCGCCGTCTGGCTGCGTTTTGCGAGAGCTTGGGCGCATCCCGAGAGCCAAGGGTCCCGCCTCGAGCAAAGGCAAGAAGCAGCGCACGAGCTTCAATGACGCGGACGACCACTTCGCCTACGCCACTGCAACAATCTCTCCCGCCAGCGCCTTGTCGATGAGCGCTCGCGTCTGCTCGATCCCGTAGATCGCGATGAACGATCCCATGCGCGGGCCGCGCTCCTCGCCGAGGAGGACGGCGTAGAGCATGCTGAAGAAATCGTTCGAGACCCCCGGCCGCTCGGGCGTCGCGCCCTTGGCGGAGAAGTCCTGGTATCGCGGTATCGGCCGGGCGACGTCATAGAGCGCGTGCTGGATCGCTTCGGCGCTGGCGTCGGCGGGAAGCTCTCCGAGCTTGGCGAAGACTCGTCTCAAGGCGTCGCGTTCGACCTCGTCCGGCGCGCGATACCGCTTCTTCGGCGCGACAAAGTCGCGGAAGTAGGCGACGGCGTATTGAACGAGCCGGTCGAGCCGGGGATGGTTTTCCGGCGAAGCCGCCGGCGCGTAGCGCCGCAGAAACCCCCATAACACCGAAGGATTGTCGCTGTTCGCCACGGCCGCAAGGTTGAGCAGCATGGCGAAAGACACGGTCGTTGGCGCCTCGCGCCCGTGCGTCAGCGTCTCCGACTCAGGCGGCGCGCCCGAATGAATGTGCCACACCGGATTGCCGAGCCGCTCCTTCCACGGCTGGTTCGGATAGGTTTCCAGAAACCCGAGGTAATCGTCCACCGTCCTGGGAATGACGTCGAAATAGAGCCGCTTGGCCGCGGTAGGCTTCTGGAACATGAACAGCGACAGGCTGTCCGGATCGGCGTAGGTCAGCCATTCCTCGATCGTGAGCCCGTTGCCCTTGGACTTGGAGATTTTTTGACCGTTCTCGTCGAGGAAGAGCTCGTAGTTGAAGCCTACGGGAGGCTCCCCGCCCAGCGCCCGAACGATGCGCGACGACAGCTTGACCGAATCGATGAGGTCCTTGCCGGCCATTTCGTAATCGACGCCGAGCGCGTACCAGCGCATCGCCCAGTCGGGCTTCCACTGCAGCTTGCAATGACCCCCGGTCACCGGCGTCTCGAATTCTTCGCCTGTCTCCGGGTCGCGCCAGCAGATCGTCCCAGCCTCGACGTCGTGGCCGATGACCGGCGTCTGCATGACGACCCCGGTGCGGGGGTGGATAGGCAGGAACGGTGAATAGGTCGCCGCGCGCTCCTCGCGCAGCGACGGCAGCATGATTTTCTGCACGTCGTCGAACCGTCGCAGCATCCTGATGAGCGCATCGTCAAACCGCCCGGACGTATAGGCCTCGGTTGAAGACATGAACTCGTATTCGAAGCCGAAGCGGTCGAGGAAGGCGCGCAGGCGCGCGTTATTGTGGGCGGCGAAGCTGTCAGACTCGCCGAACGGGTCCGGAACCTGGGTCAAGGGCTTGCCAAGGTGTTGGAGAACCATCTCGCGGTTGGGGATGTTCTCCGGCGCCTTCCGTAAGCCGTCCATGTCGTCGGAGAAGGCGATGAGCCGCGTCTTGACCGAATCCTCGGTCAGGATGCGGAACGCGCGCCGAACCATCGTCGTCCGGGCGACCTCGCCGAATGTGCCGATATGCGGCAGGCCCGAGGGTCCGTATCCGGTTTCGAATATGACTTCCGACTTCGGCGCTCGACCCAAGCGCGCGATCAGCTTTCGCGCTTCTTCGAAGGGCCAGGCCTTCGAGGCTTCGGCCGCCTCGCGCAAGGATTGCGAGGACATTGTTTCGCGTTCTCCGGGAGTTATGCGGCAGCGGGCCGCGCACACTGAGGACCGCGCGGGCGCGAGTCAATTGGCCGGGCCTGACGTCTGCCTGACGTCTGCCTGCCGGACGTCGCCGCCACGGGCGCGCCGGTCGCCCTGGTGGGCTTTCGGCTTGCCGCACCGATCGTGGCGCCGATTTTGATGATCGTTCAGAAGGCCTACGTTCGCGACACGCTCAAGCAGCCTGTCGCCCCGCCTGGGGAGCATGAGCCCGACGCCTAAGCCATCGTCGGCAGGGCGAGCGGGGCGAAAAAGCCCAAGGCTGCGAGAATAGCCCCAATGACGCCGAGCCCGACGCTCATCCAGAGAAGGGCGTTCGCGCCGGTGATGATCGCGGCCGACGCCAGGACGATGGCGATCTGCAAGGCGCCGCTCCCGAACTCGAAGTTCTCCAGCCGGCGGTTGGCGAGCTCACGCGCCTCGACCGCGGCGTCGGCCCTCTCCTGAAGGGCTTCGAGGCTGTCCTCAGGCTTCTTCGGGTCCTTTTCGTAGCGCGCGACCGCCGCCCTGAAAGCGCCAATCTGCTTATCGAACGCCTCCAGGGCCACCGGGGGCGCGGCGATCTTTTGCGCCTCGAGAGCAGCGGCCGCCGCCTCCGCGATCGTGGAGCGAATTCGTTTCGCCTGGTAGAAATTGAACAAGTCCGACGCTTCGATATTCTTCTCCGTGGAGAAGTGCTGCGCCCGCTTGGCCCCGGCTTCCGACAGCGCGAGCAGCAAGGCGAGAATGGCGATGACGAGGGCGACCCTCCGGTCCTTTTCCTTGGCCTCGACCGCCGTCTCGGCTGCTTCCGGCATGAATGCTTCCTTTCACCCGCTCGACGTATCGCGCCGGCGCTCTTGCGCGCGTTGAATCCCCAAGGGAAAAGCTTGCTATTCCGGAGCGTGCGAGGGGGCGAGTCCTTCCGGTTCGGCGAATCCGCGCCTCTCTTCATCGGCGCCCCCGGCGTCGTCATCGGGTTGACGGGCCGAGACGCCGCGCTCTCCAATCTGGGGGAGCTTTCTGCGCGCCGAAAACAGCCGCGCCACATCGCGACCGAGGCGCGCGACCGAGGCGCGCAGAGCCGCGTCGTCCGCCGCGGAGGCGAGGGCCGCGGATTTCCCCAATACCTCGATCTCGCGCCGCAGATTGTCCCGTTCGGCGTGCGCCGCGCGCAGCGATTCCCGCGACTCCTCCTCCAGCGCTTCAACCGGCGGCGAGACCGGGGCCTTATCGACATTGGCCCCCGCCTCGAGCGCGCTCAGCCGCGCCTCGAGGCTAGCCACGTTTGCAAGGGCGTTTCTCAGCGCCGCCTCGCGGTCCGCGAGCGTCGCCAGTTGCCGGCCGTTTTCCAGCAGCGTCTCCTCGCGCGCTCGCTCGCCGAACGCAAGGCGCGACTCGAGATCCGCGATCCGGCGGCGGTCATCCTCATGGCCGCTGTCGCGCCGGGACATGCGCTCGGCCAGGATTTCTTTCTGCGCCTGCGCCTCGCGCAACCGTTCCTCGAGACGGCGGACGTTCGCTGTCATGGCCTCCAGAGATTCCTTCATCTCGGCTTGGGCCTTTTCCGCCCTCTGTCTGGCGGCCTTGGCCGATCGGGATGCGTCCTCGATCCGCCCTTCGAAATTCTCTCCCCGCGCGGTCAAAATGGCGATCTTAGCCCGGTCCCGGTTGACTTCCGCCTCGAGCTCGGCGGCGCGCTCCATCGCTCCGGCTTCGGCGGCAGCGGCTCGATCCCGTTGAGCGAACGCGTCGTGAATTTCGATTTGGCTAGCCGCAAGCGCAACTTCGAGATCGTTCCCCTCGGCGCGGAGCCGTTCGATTTGTCCCCTGAGATCGAAAATCTCAGCGTCACGATCCGCTTTCGTCGACTCCAACGTTGCGATGCTGACCGAATGTTTGCCGAGATCCGCGCGCAGAGCGGTCGAGGATTCCTCCGCCAGCGCGGCTCGTCGCTCCAGGCGCACATATTGCACCGCATATTGCGCGCGAAGCGCGTCGCGCTCCGCCGCCGCCTGCTTCTCCGTCGCGGGCGCCTGCAACCGGGCGCGCGCCTCCGCTAGCCGCATCGCTCGGCGGGATATGACGGGCAGCGCAACGACCGCGGCCAGCAAGGCCGTGACAAATCCGATTGCGAAGAGGAGCGCCTGCTCGATCAATTTCCGCCTGCCGCGCCGGGCCCGCATCTTCCCTTAAGACGCGGGGAGCCCATAGGCAAACGCGAAGGGCAGCCGAAAAAGGGCCGAAGCGACGGGCAATCGGCTAAAACGGATTCCAGGTCGCCTGCTCTGTGAACTTCAGGTAGCTCACACTGATCCCAAGACGCGCGCCGACGCCCGTCCGGATGGGCGCGACAACCACCCCTTGGGCGTCGAGCGCGGTGACCCCCACGCCGCCGACCAAATAAGCCGAGCCGTCGACCCCGCCGAAGCGCTGATAAATGGCGCTGACCGCGGGCAGATTGTAGACGAGCATCATGGTGCGGTCGCCGTCCGCTCCCCAGTCGAAACCCACCGAGGGGCCCTGCCAGTACACGCGCTGGTTGCCGGCGTTGCGGGTGTACATCTTGCCTTCGCCGTAGCGCAGGCCGCCAACAAAGGCGGCGGAGGCTTCCTGGCCGAGGATATAGGCGTTCGGAAGACCCCAGCGGCGCGCGGCTTCCTGAACGGCTTCCGCGAATCCTTTGGCGATGCTGCCGAAGAACCGATGCCCGGTGTCAACGACTTCTTCGACGGGAAATTCGTCTGGGGCGCCCTCAGGCGCGGCTGCGACGGCCACGCCCTTTCCCGCAGCGAGAAGGACAGGGGTCGTCGCCGCGCTTACCAAGAAATTTCGGCGCGTCACGAAGATCATACCGGCACTCCCTCCAGGCAGAGCGCCTCCCGGCCGCTCGCGAATTGTCCCCGGCTTCGCATTCCCGCGCGCGTATTCTTTACGGGAACCGTTTACGGACTGTTAACGAGGACGGAAGCGCAGCGCCGCCTTTGCGTCTCCCCAGGCGATGAAGGAGCCGTTCTTGAAGTCTCTTTCCTGTTTCCCGTAGGCGAGGGGGCGGCCGCTCGGGTCCAAAACGACGCCGCCGGCGGCGCGCAGAACGGCGTCGCCGGCGGCGGTGTCCCATTCCATCGTCGGCCCGAATCTCGGATAGACGTCGGCCTCGCCTTCGGCGACGAGGCAGAATTTGAGGGACGACCCGCGCGACCGCCGCTCGGCGATCGGCAGGCGCTGCAGGAAAGCCTTGGTCTCCGTGTCGGCGTGCGAGCGGCTGGCGACGGCGACCATCGCCGCCGGCGCATTGCGAACGTGGATTGGCATCCATTCGGCTTCCGCCGGGAGCCCGCATCCGACGGGCGCGGCGCAAACGAAGGCCGAGTCCCCGGCGAACCAGAGCCGTCCCAACGCCGGCGCGTAGACTGCTCCCGCGATTGGCGTTCCCCGATCGATCAAGGCTACATTGATCGTGAACTCGCCGTTGCGAGCGATGAACTCCTTGGTGCCGTCGAGCGGATCGACGAGGAGGAAGCGCTGATCGACCGCCGGGCGGCCCCCCTCCGAGACGGACTCCTCCGCGACGATCGGCGTCGTCGGCGCGGCCCGGGAGAGGAGCGCGCAGATGACGGCCTCCGCTCGACGATCGGCGAGCGTGACGGGGCTGCCATCGTCTTTGGCAAACACCTCGAACCCCCGCTCGTAGACCGCCATGACCGCCGGTCCGGCCGCCAGCGCGGCTGAAGCCAGGAACTGCGCGATCTCGTTGCGGGAGGCCTGGTCGAGTTGGAACGCGCGCGATTCACTGCCGTGCAATGGGAAACTCCTCGCTCGCCAGACGCCGGCGACCTTTGGCTGGCGACCTCAAAACAGGAGGACGAGCGCCATGCTGACCGCTCCCGCCGCCCAGCAATAGTAGGCGAAGGGCGCGAGCGCCTCGAACTCATGTCTGTTGAAATAGCGCATCAGGAACCAGACGCTCGCGTAAGCGACGATCCCCGCCACGATCCCCGACAGCACCGCCATTGGCCCCAAAGTCGCGCCCTGCTTGAGCAGCTTCGGCGCCTCGTAGACGTTGGCGGCGAGGATGATGGGCGTCCCCATGAGGAACGAGAAGCGCGCCGATTCCTCGTGTTTGAGCCCCGCCACAACGCCCGCCACGATGGTCGAGCCGGAGCGGGAGATGCCGGGGATGAGGGCGAAGCATTGCGCGAACCCGACCGCCAGCGCCCCCTTCCAGTTGATCTGGCCGAGCTTGCCGACCGTCTCCCCCGCGACGAGGTCGCCGAAATAGAGGATGAACCCGTTGATGACGAGGAAGATCGCCGCAATCCACGGCGCGCCGAACGCCTCGGCAAGGATCTTGTGCAGCGCGAATCCCACGATGACCGCCGGGATCGTCGCCAGCACCACATGCCAGAACACGCGCCGGTCCGCCGCCGAGCGCGCTCCCGACCCGCCGAGGAGCGAGAGGCCGAAGTTCAACCAGTCCCGCCAGAAAAAGACGAAGAGCGCGACCGCGGTGCCGAGATGCATCACCACGAGATAGGCGAGCCAGTCCGGCGCCTTGAGGTCCACGCCCCAGTGGAGAAGGCGCGGAAGGACCACTGCGTGCCCCAGGCTGCTGATGGGGAAAAGTTCCGTCACGCCCTGCAGAATCGCCATGACGATCGCCTGGATCGCGGTCATAAGAACCCCTCCCGTTGACGCCGTCGGAGGCGCTGAACATGCGGGCGCGTATTTGAACTCGGTGCAGTTTTATCGTTCCAGACGCGAGCGTCGCCGCTCCTCATGGCGAGGAGAAGCGAGGCGCAGCGTTGTGTTCTTGGAGAGCCTCTAGCAGGCCGCGCGCCCGCACTTGTGGACGGAATCGATCTTGCCCTTCAGCCGGTCGTAGCCGACGGCGCCAACGACGACGTCCTGCCCGACGACGAAGGTCGGCGTGCCGTTGATCTGGAGCGCGTCGGCGAGGCGCATGGTTTCCTCAAGCCCCGTTTTGATCTCCGGGCTCTCCATGTCCTTGGCCAGCTTGTCCATGTCGAGCCCGAGGTCCTTGGCGACGGCAAGCGCCTCCGCCTTGCCGACCGGGCCGTGCATCGCGAGCAGCTTCGCGTGGAAGGCCCAGAACTTGTCTCCCGGCAATTGATTGCGCGCGGCGCTCGCCACCTTCGCCGCCTCGACCGAGCCCGGCCCCAGCACCGGAAAATCCTTGAGGACGAGCTTGAGGTTCGGGTCGCCCTTGATGAGTTTCGTCACGTCGGGCAAAGCGCCCTTGCAGTAATGGCAGTTGTAGTCGAAGAACTCGACGAGCGTCGCCGACGCCTTCGGGTTGCCGATGGTCGCCTGGTATTGCGAGCTGAAGAGCGGGCCGGATTCGCTCGCGACCACCTTCTGCCGCTCCGCCTCCGCCGTCGCCTTGTCCCGCTTGTCGAGCGCCTCGATCGCCTCCTTGAGAACCTCCGGGTTGTTCACGAGATAATCGTGGATGAACTTGCCGAGCTCCTGCTTTTGGGCCGGCGTGAATTCATCCGCGCGGACAGGCAATGCGGCGCTCAAGGCGGCGGCCCCGAGGGCTGCTGCGACGCCGATGGCGATCAATCTCATTGAGTTCTCCAGCCTGGAGCGGCGGAAGTGGCCGCTGAACACATCGGCCGCCGGTTAGGAGCGACGATTGCAACATCTTTATGTCCAACCCGCCTTCTAGCGGATTTCCGGAAGCGAGTCTTCCCGGGCGAGCGCGCTGAACCGGGTCACTTCCGCGTCGAACTGAAGTTCGACCGCGCCCGTGGGGCCATGGCGCTGCTTGCCGATGATGACCTCGGCGCGGCCGTGCGCGCTCTCCATCTGCGCCATCCAGTTGATGTGCTCCTCGGTGCCGGGCCGCGGCTCCTTGTTCTTGAGGTAATATTCCTCGCGGAAGACGAACAGGACAACGTCGGCGTCCTGCTCGATCGAGCCCGATTCGCGCAAGTCGGAAAGCTGCGGGCGCTTGTCGTCGCGCTGCTCGACCTGCCGCGACAACTGCGAGCAGGCGAGGATCGGGATGTTGAGCTCCTTGGCGAGCGCTTTCAGGCCCGTCGTGATCTCGGTCAGCTCCTGTACGCGACTGTCGGATCGGTTTTTCGACGCGGTGAGCAGCTGAAGATAGTCGACAACGAGCATGTCGAGCCCCTTCTGACGCTTCAGTCGCCGGGCGCGAGCCGAGAGCTGGGCGATCGAAACGCCGCCCGTCTGGTCAATATAGAAGGGAATGTTCTGCATCTCCCGCACGGCGTCGGCGACGCGGTGGAAATCGGCTTCCGTGATGTCGCCGCGGCGGATCTTGTAGGAGGCGACCCCCGACTGCTCGGCGATGATGCGGGTGGCGAGCTGCTCGGCCGACATTTCGAGCGAGAAGAAGCCCACGACGCCGCCGTTCGCCGCCTCGATCGTCCCGTCCGGCAAGGTCCGCGGCTGATACACCTTGGCGATGTTGAAGGCGATGTTGGTGGCGAGCGCCGTCTTCCCCATGCCCGGCCGGCCCGCGAGGATGACGAGGTCGGAGCGCTGCAGGCCGCCCATGTAGCGGTCGAGGTCGAGGAGCCCGGTCGCCACGCCGCTCAGCGACCCCTCGCGCTCGTAGGCGCGCGCGGCCATGTCGACGGCGGTCTTGAGCGCGTCGGAGAACCTCTGGAAGCCGCCGTCGTAGCGCCCCGTCTCGGCCGCCTGATAAAGGCGGCGCTCGGCCTCTTCGATCTGCTCGCGCGGGTTGGAATCGACCGGCGAATCGTAGGCGACGTTGACCATGTCCTCGCCGATGGCGATGAGCTCGCGCCGCATCGCGAGGTCGTAGACGCTGCGGCCGTAGTCGTAGGCGTTGATGATCGTCGTGGCTTCGCTGGCGAGACGAGCGAGATATTGCGGCACGGTGACGCCGCCGAGGTCGTGTTCGCCGAGGAAGGTCTTAAGCGTGATCGGCGTCGCAAGCTTGCCGGCGCGGATCAGCGAGCCTGCGATCTCATAGATGCGCCGGTGGATTTCCTCGACGAAATGCTCGCTGCGCAAGAAGTCCGACACGCGATCGAAGGCGTCGTTGTTGATGAGGATGGCGCCGAGCAGCGCCTGCTCGGCCTCCAGATTGTGCGGCGGCGTACGGAAGGCGCGGTCTTGGGTAGGGCGTTGCGGGAAATGCTCGACAGTCGCCATTGGCGTTGGCGCGCCTCTTGAAAGGTAGGGAGATGAAGAGATACGCGAACGCGGGAGCGACGACTTAGTTTATGCTGCTGTGCATACGCCAGCGACCCGTGACGAGTCTTCAGCGCGTTGCGACGCTCCCCTGTCGCATAAGCCGACCCAATGATGCAGCCGAATTCGTCGGGCGCCAACAGCGCTCGGCCGCGCAGCCTGCGTTGTCCCCATTATTCTCCCGGCGTCGCGCCTTGCGCTTGACTTGGGGAGGCGGCGGCCGAATCGCGCGAACTGATGGGGCTCCTGGCCTAGTCCACGACCTCCAGCCGATGCAGCAGC
>DATJXI010000250.1:0-3199 GCA_035500275.1 Roseiarcus sp.
CCGGCCTAATTCACGGCATCATGCACGTTGGCGTCTTTCCATGTTCCAGGCACGCCTTGGCGGGTAACGTGCTGACGGCGCCATTTGACGGATCCACCCATGGCCAAGGATTCGAGCCGAAAAAAGCTGGTTTCGCCGCCAGATAAAGCGAGTCTGGGATTGATTGCGGCGCTCCAATGCTGGAGGAACCCGTCGCTCCCATGCTGCGGTACCAAATCTGCGATTTGGTACCCAGTCCCAATTCCCTTGGCGGAGTTGGGTTTCATAGGCGTTCGACACCCAGTGCCATCCGGCCCTCGTTTGCAGAGATCCGATGCTGTGACCCCTGACGTTCATCCATTCGGAGCCAGAGTCTGGGGCTGAGATTGGCGCATGAGCGCCGAGGGAGCAACGGCCGATCGGCGCAGCTGGTCTGGGTTGCGAAGCCGATCGGCCGTTGCGGTGAAGGTTCGCGCGAAAGCGGCTGGGGTCAGATAGCCGAGCGCCGAATGCGGGCGCGTTTGGTTGTAGCTGGCGGCCCACCGCGCCAGCGCCTGTCGGGCATGGCCGAGATCGTAGAAGATCGTCTCGTTGAGCAGTTCGTCGCGCATTCGGCCGTTGAACGCCTCGCAGATCCCGTTCTGCATCGGCTTGCCCGGGGCAATGAAATGCCAGGCGATCCCATGGCCCTGCGCCCACGCGAGCATGGCGTTGGAAGTGAACTCGGTCCCATGGTCTGAGACGATCAGGTCCGGCCTGCCGCGCCAGGCGATGACGACGTCAAGTTCGCGGGCGACGCGCCGCCCAGAGATCGAGGTGTCAGCGATCGCGGCCAGGCATTCCTTCGTGACGTCGTCGATCACATTAAGGATCCGGAAGCGTCGTCCGCCCGAGAGCTGGTCGTGGACGAAGTCGACCGACCAGCGCGCGTTCGGGCGCGCCTCGGTTAGGATCGGCGCCCGAGACCCCGCAGCGCGCTTCCGGCCCTTGCGCTTTCGCACCGTCAAGCCTTCCTCGCGATAGAGCCTTTGGGTCTTCTTGCGGTTCACCGCATGGCCCTCGGCGCGCAGCAGGACGTGCAGGCGTCGATAGCCGAACCGGCGCTGCTCAGTCGCCAACTCTTTCAGGCGGCGTCGGAGATCCTCGTCTGGCGGTCGAGAGGAGCGATAGCGAATGGTCTTTCGATCGGCCTTTATCAGGCGACACGCCCGGCGCTCGCTCATCTCGTAGGCTCCCACGAGATGAGCGACAGCTTCGCGCTTGGCGGCGGGCGTCACCATTTTTTTGACAGCAGATCCTTCAGCGCGGCGGCGTCGAGCATCGCGTCGGCCAGAAGCCGCTTCAGCTTTACGTTCTCGTCCTCAAGCTGCTTCAGCCGCTTGGCGTCCGAGACCTCCACCCCGCCGAACTTGGCCTTCCACGTGTAAAACGTCGCGCTGCTGATCCCGTGCTTCCGGCAGACCTCGGCAGTCGATAGGCCTGCCTCCTGCTCCCGCAAAATCCCAATGATCTGCTCTTCCGTGAACCTCGATCGCTTCATCGTCCGGTCCTTCCTTCGGATCGGACTCTAGCTTCAACTGGAGGAATTCTTGGGGGTCACCGTAGCACAGGCGTTGGTGACGGGCGCTTCCGCCGGGATCGGGGTCGCATTTGCCGAGATCCTTGCCCGCAAAGGCTACGACCTTGTCCTCGTCGCGCGCCGCCGCGACCGATTGGAGGCGCTTGCGCAGCGGCTCCTCCAGGAGAGTGGCGCCAAGTCCGAGATCCTTGCTGCCGATCTCACTGATCCCCGAGGGCTGGCGGAGGTCGAAAAGCGGATCGCTGAAGACGAGCGGCTGTCGCTGCTGGTCAACAACGCCGGATTTGGAGGCCTGCCCCTTCGCTTCGATCGAACCTTCGGTTATCGACGATCTCATCGGCGTCCATATTCGCGCGACCGCGCGCCTCACCCGCGCCGCGCTACCGGGCATGATCGCGCGCGCGGCGGGCGCGATCATCAATATCGCTTCCCTTCTGGCGCTGAGCGGCCCGTTGCCGCCAACGCCGCTCCCGCATAGGGCGACTTACGCTGGCACCAAAGCGTTCCTCCTTGTGTTCACCCAGGCTCTGGCGCTCTGGCGGGAAAAGGGAGCGGGCATGCGGGTTCAGGTCTGTCTGCCCGGTCGCGTGAACACCGAGTTCCACTCGCTGCAAGGCATGGATGTGAGCGCCTTGCCGCCCGCAATGAGCGCGGAGGACGTGGCCGCCGCGTGCCTTGTGGCGCTGGAGAAAGGCGAGATCGTCTGCATCCCTGCCCTCGAAGATGCGGCGCTGTTCGACGCGCTGATGGAACCGCAGATAAAGGTGTTCCGCGCCGCCGTGTCCCAGACCGCGCTCGCGCACCGCTATCGTACTTCGGGGCGATAGGCGCGCCCATGATCCGCATCGCCATCACGCCCGCCGCCTTCGAGGCATAGCTAACGCGCCTGTTGCCGGCCCGCCGTGATGGTGTTGAAGTGCCGCGTGGGCGCCGGCCACGGGGCGCTCCGGCGTTTTGACAACCCTTGCCTCGAAGCCCCGAAGCGAAAGGAAACGCCATGCCGACCTACGTCACGCTCACCAATTTCACCCATCAGGGCATTCAGAACGTCAAGGACACCACCAAGCGCGCGGACGCCTTCAAGGCTGCCGCAAAGAAAGCCGGCTGCACGGTCAAGGAGGTTTATTGGACGCAAGGACAGTACGATTCCGTCTTGATCATGGATGCGCCTGATGAAGCCTCGGCGACCGCGCTGCTGATGAGCCTCGGAAAGCTCGGCAATGTTCGCACTCAAACGTTGCGCGCCTTCACAGCGGCCGAACTTGCTCCGATCTTGGATAAGGTCGTCTAGGACGTCCTTGGACGAACGCCGGTTCCGCGTCTTCAGCCCGCCTGCTACAGCGACGTCATCCTAACGCTGATCGAGAGTTGGAGGCGGAA
Source organism: Roseiarcus sp. (assembly GCA_035500275.1). Classification (GTDB taxonomy): domain Bacteria; phylum Pseudomonadota; class Alphaproteobacteria; order Rhizobiales; family Beijerinckiaceae; genus Roseiarcus. Next base: position 2,939 of record DATJXI010000250.1, read on the forward strand.
AGCGGGCGCGGAGGCGGCATGGCATCTCGCCGTGGGGGTGAGACACGGTGTAGCTCCACATTTATCCAGCTTGCATCGTCAGAAGGATTTAGCCGATCCTGATCGCAGGCCAACAGCATCGATCTGCTAGCGCGGTTGCGGGGGGCTTAGACAGCGCCGGGGGTCTGCAGACCCCCGGCGCGGTCGAAACCCCGCTTCACATTTGGCGTGCACCCTTTCTGATCCGCATCGCGCCATCACGCCCGCCGCCTTCGAGGCGAT
>DATJXI010000251.1:0-15111 GCA_035500275.1 Roseiarcus sp.
TTGCCCAACACTCGCCGCGCAAATCACGACTCAGCGCGCGGCGACCAGGATCGCCCGGAAATCGTTGACGTTGGTCAGCGTCGGTCCGGTCACCACCTGGTCGCCGAGCGCCTCGAAAAACCCGTGTCCGTCGTTGTCGGCGAGACGCTGCTTGGCGTTGACGCCCAACGCCTCGGCGTGCGCGAGCGTGTCCGGAGCGATGATCGCGCCGGCGATCTCTTCGGCTCCATCGACGCCGTCGGTGTCGCAGGCGATGGCGTAGACGCGCTCGAGGCCGTTGAGGTGAACCGCCAGCGACAGGAGGAATTCGACGTTGCGGCCGCCGCGACCGTGTCCCTTGATCGTGACGGTTGTTTCTCCGCCGGAAATGAGCGCGCAAGGCGCCGGCGCCGGCGCGTCGTGGATGACCACCTGGCGTGCGATCCCGCTCATGACGCGCCCGACTTCGGAGGCTTCGCCCTCGATCGAGTCGCCGAGAATCAGGGGCTGATAGCCCGCCTCACGCGCGACTTTGGCGGCCGCCTCCAGCGAGGCCTGAGGCGTCGCGATGATGCGATTTGTCGTCCGTGCGAAGGCGGGGTCGCCGGGCTTCGGCGTCTCGGCGTTCGCGTCTTCAAGGAGCTTCTGCACCGAGGGGGGCGCGTTGATGCCGTATCGGTTGAGCACAGCCCTGGCCTCGGCGAGCGTGCTCGAATCCGGCGTCGTCGGACCGGAGGCGATTACGGACGGATCGTCGCCGGGAACGTCGGAAATGATGAGCGCGACGACTTCCGCCGGCGCGGCGGCGGCGGCGAGGCGCCCCGCCTTGATGGCGGAGAGGTGCTTTCGGACGGCGTTCATCTCATGGATGCCGGCGCCGCTCTTGAGTAGCGCGCTGTTGATCGCCTGCTTGTCCTCAAGCGAAACGCCGGGGGCGGGCAGGGACAGCAGCGCCGAGCCGCCGCCCGAAATCAGGCACAGCACGAGGTCGTCCGCGCTGAGCCCGCGCACCATCTCCAGAATGCGCGCCGCGGCCTTTTGCCCCGCCGCGTCGGGAATCGGGTGCCTCGCCTCGACGACTTCGATCCGCCGCAAGGCCCCTACCCCATGCCCGTAGCGCGTGACAACAAGCCCGCTGAGCGGTTTGTCGTCGGGCCAGTTCGCGTCAACCGCGCGCGCCATTGCGGCGGCGGCCTTTCCGGCGCCCACGACGATCGCGCGGCCGCGAGGAGGCGGCGGCAGGTTGGCCGGGACGGCGATGTCGGGCATGGCCGTCTCCACCGCCGCGTCGAACATCCTGCGCAATAGCGCGCGCTCGTCCATGGGCTCGATTTCCTCCCCGCATTGCCTCTTAAGACTGCAGGCGCTGTCTGCGCCTGCCCCCGACGTTACGCGGCCGATTTCGCCTCCTGACCGATTTCATGCGACGCCAAGCGCTCAAGCACCCGAACCATGCCCGAATGGTCCCACGCCGCGCCGCCGGCCGCGGACGCCGCGTTGAACAGCTCCTGGCAGGTCGCCGTGTTCGGCAGGCTGACGCCGAGCGAGCGCGCGCCCTGGAGCGCCAGACTGAGGTCCTTCTGGTGCAGCTCGATCCGGAAGCCGGGGTCGAAGTTGCGTTTGATCATGCGCTCGCCGTGCACTTCGAGAATGCGTGAATTGGCGAAGCCGCCCATAAGCGCCTGCCGCACGCGCGCCGGGTCGGCTCCGGCCTTGGATGCGAAGACCAGCGCCTCGCCGACGGCCTCGACCGTGAGCGCCACGATGATCTGGTTCGCCACCTTCGTCGTCTGCCCGTCGCCGGCGCCGCCGACAAGCGTGATGTTCTTGCCCATCAGCGCAAAGATCGGCTTCACCTTCTCAAACGCGGCTTCCGGGCCGCCGACCATGATCGTGAGGCTCCCAGCCTTGGCGCCAACGTCGCCGCCGGAGACCGGCGCGTCGAGGTAGTCGCACTCAAGCGCATTGACGCGCTTGGCGAACTCTTTGGTGGCGATCGGCGAAATCGAGCTCATGTCGACGACGATCTTGCCGGGCGAGAGCCCTTCGGCGACGCCGTCCCGGCCGAAGAGCACCGCCTCGACATCCGGGGTGTCGGGCACCATGGTGATGATGATGTCCGAGTTGCGCGCGACATCGCGCCCATTCGCGCAAGCGACCGCGCCCTTGTCGATGAACTCCTGCGGCGGCTTGCTCCGGTTATGGACGTAGAGCGCGTGCCCGCCGGCGAGAATATGCCCGGCCATCGGGCGCCCCATGATGCCGAGCCCGATAAATCCGATCTTGGCCATGTCGGTTTTCTCCAGTGTACTTTGGTCAGGCGAATTGCTTGGCCTGGTAGGGCCTGAACCATGAGAGGCCCGCAGTCGTCGTCGTCGCGGGGTTGTATTCGCACCCGATCGCGCCCTTGTAGCCGAGCTCGTCGATTCGCTTGAAGAGGAAGGGGAAGTTGATCTCGCCCGTCCCCGGCTCGTGGCGCCCCGGATTGTCGGCGATCTGGATATGGCCGATGTTCGCCCACTCGCGCTCCATCGTGTTGGCGAGGTCGCCCTCCATCACCTGCGCGTGAAAAATGTCGTACTGGACTTTCAGGTTCAGCGATCCAACCTCCGAGACGACGGCGAATCCGAGGCTCGGCCGGTCGACGAAAAAACCCGGGATCGTCCGGCTGTTGACCGGTTCGAGCAGCAGCCCAATTTTCGCCGCCGCGAGCTTTTCGGCCGCATAGCGCAGGTTCTCGACGAGAACGCCGCGGGCTTTCTCGGGCGTCACGCCGCTCGGCAATTTGCCTGCGAGGCAATTGACCTTCGGGCAGCCAAGCGCCTGCGCATAGTCGATGGCCTTCTCAACGCCGTCGCGAAACTCCTGGACGCGGACGGGATCGCAGGCGACGCCGCGATCGCCGGCCGCCCAGTCGCCGGGCGGCAGATTGTGCAGCACGAGGTCGAGGCCGTTGTCTTTCAGGGCAGCGGCGATGTCGCGCCTCTCGTATTCGTACGGAAACATGAATTCGACGGCGTCGAAGCCGGCCTGAGCCGCAGCCTTGAAGCGGTCGAGAAACGGAACCTCGGTGAACAACGTCGAGAGATTGGCTGCCAAACGGGGCATGGGGCTCCTCCTTCGCCAGCTGCCAGGCCGCCGGCTCCAATGTAAATGATTGTCCTTGCGCTCGACGCTCCTGGTCAGCGCTTGTCCGCGAATGCGTCGACTTGCTGCTTCGCCTTCTCGACGGTGCGCATGTCCTGGCTCTTCTTGATCGACAGCGACGGATCGAGACACAGGATCTCTTCGAATTCATTGACGCTGTTGATCTCGGTCCCCATTGAGATGTTGGTCACGCGCTCGAGAATGAATTCGAGCACGACCGGGACCTGATATTCTTCCATGAGCTCTTTCGCGCGCGCAAAAGCGTCCTTGAATTCGTTCGGCGATTTCACGCGAATGGCCTTAGCCCCGAGGCCCTCGGCCACCGCGACATGATCGACGCCGTAGCCGGGAACGGCGTCGTCGTCGGCCGCGGCGTTGATGTTTTCAAACGCCAGGCTCACCTCGAAGTCCATCTCGAAGCCGCGCTGCGCCTGGCGGATGAGGCCGAGGTAGGAGTTGTTCACGACGACATGCAAGTAAGGCAGCTTGTGCTGCGCGCCAACCGCGAGCTCCTCGATCATGAACTGGAAATCATAGTCGCCCGAGAGCGCGACGATCTTCCGGTCTGGGTCGGCGGCGCGCACGCCGAGCGCCGCCGGCAGCGTCCAGCCGAGCGGCCCGGCCTGCCCGCAGTTGATCCAGTTGCGTGGCTTATAGACGTGCAGGAACTGCGCGCCGGCGATCTGCGAGAGCCCGATGGTCGTCACGTAGCACGTGTCGCGATCGAGGCACTCGTTCATCTCCTGATAGACGCGCTGCGGCTTGAGCGGGACCTGATCGAAGTGGCTGCGCCGCAGCATGTTCTTCTTGCGGTGCTGGCATTGCCCCGCCCACGCCGAGCGGTCCTTCAGTTCGCCGTCCGCTTTGAGCCGATGCGCGGCCTCGATGAACAGTTCGAGCGCGGCGTGGGCGTCGGAGACGACGCCGTAGTCCGGCCCGAACACGCGGCCGATCTGCGTCGGCTCGATATCGACGTGAACGAACTTGCGGCCCTTCGTGTAGACGTCAATCGAGCCGGTGTGGCGATTGGCCCAGCGGTTGCCGATGCCGAACACGAAATCCGATTCGAGGAAATTCGCGTTGCCGTAGCGGTGGCTAGTCTGAAGGCCGACCATGCCGGCCATGAGCGGATGGTCGTCGGGGATTGACCCCCACCCCATGAGCGTCGGGACGACGGGAACGCCGGCGAGCTCGGCGAACTCGACGAGGAGGTGGCTCGCGTCGGCGCCGATGACGCCGCCGCCGGCCACGATCAGCGGCCGCTCGGCCTCGTTCATCATTCCCACCGCGTGCTTCGCCTGCTCGAGCGTCGCGACCGGCTTGTAGACGGGCAGAGGCTGATAGGTGTCGACCTCATACTCGATCTCCGCCATCTGCACGTCGATCGGCAGATCGATGAGGACCGGCCCTGGCCGGCCGGACCGCATCACATGGAACGCCTGCTGGAAGACGCGCGGAACGAGCGCCGGCTCGCGCACGGTGACCGCCCATTTGGCGACGGGCTTGGCGATCGCCTCGATGTCGATCGCCTGGAAATCCTCCTTGTAGAGCCGCGCCCGAGGCGCCTGACCGGTGATGCAGAGGATCGGGACCGAGTCCGCGGCGGCGGCGTAGAGGCCGGTGATCATGTCGGCGCCAGCGGGGCCGGACGTGCCGATGCAGACGCCGATATTGCCTGGCTTCGCACGGGTATAGCCGTCGGCCATGTGCGAAGCGCCCTCGACATGGCGCGCCAGAATGTGGCGGATGGTCCCGCGTTTGCGCAGCGCCGCGTAAAGCGGGTTGATCGCCGCGCCGGGAACGCCGAACGCTGTGTTCACGCCTTCGCGCTCGAGCACGAGCACCGCGGCGTCGACCGCACTCATCCTGGTCATTCGTTCCTCCTGAACCTTCTCGGCTGAGCGAGTTATCGCACAGCCGGAATTAATTTCGAGAGGCGTTCCGCATGGCGGGATGACCGACAAAAAGCGCCTGTTTGTTATTGACTTGGCGGGTTCTAAGAAGATCAGTCGCGGCTCCGGCGCCACGCCAAGCGGCGCTTTTCCCGTATGGTGGAAAACATCACGGAGTCTCGTCCCGCGTAGGCCTTCGGCGGGGCCCGCAGTCTCGCGAGTTTGATGACGGATCCACTCCGGCCTCTTTGAAGTCAAAACGTCGGCGACGTGGCCCGCCGGATCCGCTCGCGCGGCGGCTGCCGCTGAAGCGGGCTTCTAATCCAGCTGGTAGCGCGCGAAGAACCAGCGCTTCGCCAACAAGACGAGGCCAAGGTAGCCGATGGTCAGGAGCGTGAGCCCGCCGAGGACCGGCGCGGGCAGTGGAACGAAGCCGAGCCAGGGCGCGAGCGGCGAATAGGGAAGCGCGACCGCCAGGGCGAAGGCCATGAGCGTACTCGCCACGAGCGCCGGATGCGGCGGGTCGCGCAGCGGATCGGATGTACGAATGATGAAAATGACCAGAGTCTGGGTTGCAAGCGACTCGACGAACCAGCCGGTGTGAAAAAGCTTCTCACCGGAATGGAAGACCCAAAGCAGCAGGCCGAACGTGGCGAAGTCGAAAATGGAGCTCAGCGGTCCGAACAGCAGCATGAACTTGCGGACGATGCCGAGATCCCAGCGACGCGGCTTCGCGGCCATCGAATCGCTTACGTTGTCGAGCGGGATCATCGTCTCCGACAGATCGTAAAGCAGATTGTTGAGAAGGATTTGGGTCGGAAGCATCGGCAGAAACGGCAGGAACAGCACGCCGCCCGCCATCGAGAACATGTTGCCGAAATTCGAGCTTGTCCCCATCATCATATATTTGGCGATGTTGACGAAGGTCTTGCGGCCTTCACGCACCGCGTCGGCGAGCACGCCGAGGTCCTTGCGCAAAAGGATCATCGCCGCCGCTTCCTTGGCGACGTCGACCGCGGTGTCGACCGAAAAGCCGACGTCCGCCGCATGAAGCGGCGGCGCGTCGTTGATGCCGTCGCCGAGATAGCCAACCACATGGCCCTTGCGGCGCAACGAGGCGATGATCCGGGACTTCTGGGGCGGCGTGACCCGGCAGAAGAGGTTCGTCTCGTCCACCCTGGCAAGCAGGGCCTCATCGGTCATGGCGGAGATCTCCGGACCGGTCAGTATTGCTCCGACGTTCAGACCAAGCTCGTTGCAGGCATGCCGGGTGACGTGCTCATTGTCGCCGGTCACCACTTTCAGCGCGACGCCGAGATCGGCGAGGGCGGCCAAGGCCTCGCGGGCCCCCTCCTTCGGCGGGTCGAGGAAGGCCAGGAATCCGGCGAACACCAGGTCTTTTTCGTCGGCGATATGCGCCTTCTCGCGGTCCGGTTCGACCTCGCGCCACGCGACCCCAAGGACGCGGAAGCCATCCTTGCCGAGCGCGTTGAATGTCGCTTCGGCGGTTTTGCGCGCGGCGGAGTCAAGGGGTCCGGGAGGGGCTCCCTTCCGCTCGTAGCTCGACGAGTGTCCGAGGATGTCTTCTGGCGCGCCCTTTGCGATTAGGAGGCGGCGACCTCCGCCTTCGACGAGGATTGAAACCCGGCGTCGCTCGAAATCGAAAGGCACTTCGTCGATCTTGCGCCACGCGCCGAGGTCGATCTTGCCGGCGGCGATGATCGCGTCGTCTAGGGGGCTCTTGAGCCCGGTCTCGAACGCCGCGTTGAGCTGGGCCATCTCGAGAACCGAGGCGCTGTCCTGCCCGCCGACGTCGACTTCGCGGATGAGCCTGATGCGCGCTTCCGTCAGAGTTCCCGTCTTGTCGCTGCAGAACACGTCCATGCCGCCGAGATCGTCGATGGCGGACTGACGTTTGACGATCACATGTTTCTGCGACATCCGGATCGCGCCGTGCGCAAGGGTGACCGACACGATCATGGGCAGGAGCTCGGGCGTGAGCCCGACTGCGAGCGCCAGCGCGAACAGGAAGGATTCGAGCAGCGGCCGGTGGAACAGATGGTTGACGAGGACCACGAACAGAACCAGGAAGATCGTGGCCTGGACGATCATCATCCCGAATCTTTGGATTCCCACTGCGAAAGCGGTCGGCGGCGGCGGCTTCTGCAGCGCGCTGGCGATCGAGCCGATCTGGGCCTCCCGTCCGGTCGCCACGACCAAAGCCTTGCCGGTTCCGCTGACGACCGAGGAACCCATGAACACCAGGTTGGAGGGGAACACGCTCTCGCGCGCCCCGCCAGCCGACGTCACCGCGTCTTTTTCCGCCGGGTATGGCTCGCCGGTGAGAAGCGCTTCGTCGACGTAAAGGTCGCGCGACTCGATCAGCCTGGCGTCGGCGGGCACGAGATCGCCGGCGGCAAGAAAAATGATGTCGCCGGGAACAATCTGCTCTCCGGGAACGTCGACGGCTTTGCTGTCGCGAAGCGCCCTGGCGGAAAGAGAAACCTGCCGGCGGAGCCGCTCTGCCGCGTTTTGGGCCTGGCGCTCCTGCGTCACGTCCAGGATCACCGACACCAGCACGATGGTTGCGATGATGACGAAGCTGGCAATGTCGCCGGTGAAAGCGGACACGGCGGCGGCGAACAGCAGAATCAAAACGAGCGGATTGCCGAACCGTCCGACGAAGTCGGCGAGCAGACTCCGTTGTTTGGCCGTGGCGATCTGGTTTGGTCCGACGGAATCGAGAATGGCGGCGGAGGCGGACGCGGTCAGGCCCGCTTCGGTGGAATGAAGGCGTTGAAAGAGGTCGGCGAGCGGGAGGGCGGCCAAGTCGGACATTGCCGGCTTGGCTTCGCCGGGATCGCCTTTCGTCGAGCTCTCAGCGCGGCCTTTGTTCGCGGCAAGGGAAAACAGCTGGTTCATAATCTCCTCCGCGCGTGTAGGCGGGAGCAGGCTGAGGAACAATGGTCGCACGTCTCGCCGACAAACATGTTAAGTACTTCATAGAATTCGGTGATGACACTCGCGCATCGAAAGGCCGCATTGGAGGCGGCGCGCCCAAAGCGGCCTTGTCGCACGTATCTTGGAAAACATCGCGTAAGTGTCACGCCGGTCCAGCGCCTCGAACGCTTTCGTACATGAGAGGATAGTGGAAGTGGCGCAACAAAGCCTGCGAAAGACTGCGGCGCCTCCGGCGCGCCGCGTCGCGCCAACGAAGGCGCGCCCGGCCGGAGACCAGGTCCAGTCGCTCGTGCGCGCCCTGTCGCTTCTCAACCGAATCGCGGAGGCGCCGGACGAAGGCGTCACTCTGACCGAGCTCGCCCAGCAAGTCGGGTTGCCGTCTTCGACCGCCCATCGGCTCCTCATCACGCTCGAGCAGGAACGCTACGTGCGCTTCAACAACGACGGGCGGCTGTGGTCGATCGGCGTCCAGGCCTTCGTCACCGGCTGCGCCTTCACCAAGAACCGGGGTCTCGCGCGGATCGCGCGGCCGCACTTGCGCCGCCTCATGGAAGAGACCGGCGAGACGGTCAATCTCGCGGTTGAGGACGAGGGCGAAGCGGTCTATCTCGCGCAGGTCGAATGCAGCCAGATGATGCGCGCCTTCGCCCGGCCAGGCTCGCGTGTGCCGATGCACTGCTCGGCGGTCGGCAAGGCGATCTTCTCGGCAGCCTCCGACAAGGCGCTCGCGAAGATTTTGCACCAGCGCGGCATGCCCCGCCTGACGGTAAAGACGATCACGTCGACGGCGGGCCTGCGGACAGCGCTGCAAGAGGCTCGGGCGCTAGGTTACGCGGTCGACGACGAGGAGCATGCGGTGGGCCTCCGCTGCATCGCGGCGCCGGTCTACGACGAGACGGGCGACGTGGTCGCGGCGGTGTCCGTCTCGGGACCGGTGGTCAGGATCAGCGAGGAGCGGGTCTCGCAGCTCGGCCAGATGATGATTGCGTCCGCGCGCGCCATTTCCGCCGACATGGGCGCGCCGGCGCCGAAGAGCGCTTGATTTCGCGTAACCGCCGATTTGCCCGCTGCGCGTGGAGCCAATGGGTTTCGCCCGATGCACTTCACGATCGTTCATCCTCTTTTCAGATCCACATTGCAGCTCTGGATTCCCACGGCGCGCGGGCACGACAATGAACGGCGTGTTCGCGGCTCGTGAAGCTTTCGCCGCCGGCCGGCTCAACAATTTTGAGGAGATGGCCAGGCCAAATGCTGCGCTTCCTTGTGAGCCGGCGAAGCCACACCTCAACGATTGAACACGTTGGCGCCGTTCTCCATCGCCAAATCCACTTGACACGTTCGGCTTGATCGCGCCGCGCTTCCGCGCCACACTATGAGACAAAGCAGGTGCGCTGCGGGAGGAGCCGCGCCGTTGGCGCGCGCCCGCCGAAGAGAGCTAACCAATACGTCCAAGGAGAGCGGCCTTTGAGGCCTGCCGTCGGCATTATCGCCAATCCGGTTTCGGCGCGCGACCTTCGTCGCGTCGTCGCGAGCGCGGGCAGCCTGCAGATCGCCGACCGCGCCAATATCGTGCTGCGCGTGCTCGCCTCGCTCGCGGCCTGCGGCGTCGACCGCGTTCTGATGATGCCCGAGCGTGGCGGCATTCGCGGCCATGTCACGCGCGGCATCGAGCGCTCCCGCAATCTGCACGAACATCGCTTTCCGGAAATCGCCTATATCGACATGCCGGTCACCGGAACGGCAGCCGACAGCACGCGCGCCGCGGGCCACATGCGCCGCGCGGGCGTCGCGACCATCGTCGTGCTTGGCGGCGACGGAACTCACCGCGCCGTCGTGCGCGAATGCGGCGACGTCCCCATCGCCGGCATTTCGACCGGCACCAACAACGCTTTTCCCGACCACCGCGAGCCGACCGTCACGGGGCTCGCCGCCGGGCTTGTCGCCAGCGGACGCATCCCGGCGAAAATTGCATCTGCCTTCAACAAGCGCCTCGACGTCGTGGTGGGAGAACGCCCGCCGGAGATCGCGCTCGTCGACGTCGCGCTGGTCACCGACAGTTTTGTCGGCGCGCGAGCGCTGTGGCGAGCGGAGACGTTCCGCGAGCTCTTCGTCACCTTCGCCGACCCGCAAGTTATCGGCATGGCGGCGATCGCCGGATTGATCGAGCCGGTCGCGCGGCACGAGAACGGGGGGATGATGGTGTCGCTCGCCCCTGCCGCGGCCGCGAAGATGGTGCTGCACGCGCCGATCGCGCCAGGTCTCGTTGCGCCCATCGGCATCGACGACTGGCGGCGCATGCCGGCGGGCGTCGCTTTCCGCCCGCGCCTCAAGGCCGGGTCAGTCGCCCTCGACGGCGAACGAGAGCTCCAGTTCAGCGAGTCCGAGCCAGTCTCGGTGACGCTCATCCCCGACGCCTTTCGCACCGTGAACGTGCCCGCCGTCATGCATTTCGCCGCGAGACACGGCCTCTTGCAGGCCGGAGCGACGCTCTTCGCGGCGGCGCTCGCCTGACCCCGAATTGTGAAACCATAGGAGGAAGACGCAATGGCCAACAATCCCTTCCCGCTCAGCAAAAACGACCTCCTGAAAGCGTATCGGACCATGCGGACGATCCGCGAATTCGAAGAGCGCGTGCATGTCGAGTTCGCCAAAGGCGACATTCCCGGGTTCGTGCATCTCTACGCGGGCGAGGAGGCCTGCGCGGCCGGCATCATGATGCATCTCGCCGACACGGATCGCATCGCCTCGACGCACCGCGGCCACGGTCATTGCATCGCCAAGGGCGTCGACGTGCACGAGATGATGGCCGAGATTTACGGCAAGGCGACCGGTTCGTGCCGCGGCAAGGGCGGCTCGATGCATATCGCTGATCTCTCCAAGGGCATGATGGGCGCGAACGGCATCTTGGGCGCCGGCGCGCCACTCGCCTGCGGGGCGGCGCTTGCGTCGAAGTTCCGCGGCGACAAGGGGGTGAGCGTCACTTTCTTCGGCGACGGCGCCTCGAACCAGGGCATGGTTCTCGAGAGCATGAATCTCGCGGCGGTGTGGAATCTGCCGGTGATCTTCGTCGTCGAGAACAACGGCTATGCGGAATCGACCTCCGTCGACTACGGGACCGCCGTCGATTCCTACGTGGACCGCGCCTCGGGTTTCGGCCTGCCCGGAGTGGCGGTGGACGGCACCGATTTCTTCGCGGTCTACGAGGCGGCCGGCGAGGTTATCCGTAGGGCGCGCGAGGGCGGCGGCCCGTCCCTCCTCGAATGCAAGATGATCCGCTTCTTCGGCCATTTCGAAGGAGACGCGCAGACCTACAAGGCGAAGGGCGAGAACGAACACAACCGCGCCAACCGCGACTGCATCAAGATGTTCGCGGAGCGGGTGCGCGAGGCGGGCGTCGTCACGGCCGCGGAGTTCGAGGCGATCGACAAGGAGGTCGCAACTCTCATCGACGACGCAGTAGCCGCGGCGAAGGCGGCGACCCCGCCGACGATCCACGACCTCACCACCGACGTCTACGTCGCTTACTGATCCTTAGAGACCAACTGAACGGAGGTTTCCCATGGCGCGCAAGATCAGCATGAAGCAGGCCATCAACGAAGCGCTCGATCTCGAAATGAAACGCGATCCGACCGTCATCGTCATGGGCGAGGACATCGTCGGCGGCGCGGGATCGCCGGGCGAAGAGGACGCGTGGGGCGGCGTGCTCGGCGTCACGAAGGGTTTGCACGCCAAGCACCCCGGGCGGCTCCTCGACACGCCGCTGTCCGAATCCGCCTATATCGGCGCCGCCATCGGCGCGGCGGCGTCCGGCATGCGGCCGGTGGCGGAATTGATGTTCCTCGATTTCATGGGCGTCTGTTTCGATCAGATCCTCAACCAGGCGGCCAAGTTCAAATACATGTTCGGCGGCAAGGCGAAGACGCCGGTCGTCATCCGCACCATGGTCGGCGCCGGATTGCGGGCCGCCGCACAGCATTCGCAGATGCTGATCCCGATCTTCACCCACGTTCCGGGGCTCAAGGTCGTCTGCCCGTCCAACGCCTATGACGCCAAGGGCCTGCTCATCCAGGCGATCCGCGACGACGATCCGGTCATCTTCTGCGAGCACAAGAACCTTTACGGGCACGAGACCGACGTGCCCGCCGAGGCCTACGCCATCCCGTTCGGCGAGGCGAGCGTCGTGCGAGAAGGCAAGGACGTCACCATCGTCAGCTACGGGCTCACCGTCCACCGCGCGCTCGAAGCCGCCGAGAAGCTGGCGAAGGACCGCATCCAGGCCGAGGTCATCGATCTGCGAACTCTGTCCCCGATCGACTGGGACACGGTGATCGAGAGCGTCGCGCAGACGGGTCGGCTGGTCGTCGTGGACGAGGCCAACCCGCGTTGCTCGATCGCGACCGACGTCGCCGCTCACGTGACGCAGGAGGCGTTCGGCGCACTCAAAGCCCCGCCCAAGATGGTGACGGCGCCGCATACGCCCGTGCCGTTCTCGCCGACGCTCGAGGACCTTTACATCCCAAGCGCCGATGCGATCGTCAAAGCCGTGTCGCAGGTCACGTCGCGCGCCATGGCCGCCTGAGGCGCTTGCGATGACGACGGAGCAGAGCATCAAGCCCATCGTCATGCCCAAGTGGGGGCTCTCCATGTCGGAGGGCAAGCTCACGGGCTGGCTGAAGAAGGCCGGCGACAAGGTCGCGGTCGGCGATCAGATCGTCGAGGTCGAGACCGACAAGATCGCCGGCGCCCTCGAGGCGGGCGACGCCGGAATCCTGCGCCGCACGCTCGGCGAAGTCGACACGGTGTACCCGGTCAAGGCGCTGATCGGCATCATCGCCAACGCGAGCGTGCCCGACTCCGAGATCGACGCCTACGTCTCGAGCTACGTCACCCCCACGGCCAGCGAAGACGAGGAGGCGGAAGCGGAGTCCGCCTACGCCTTCGTCGAGACGCCTGTTGGCTCCATCCGCTACGCCAAGCGGGGCGAAGGCGGCGACGCCGTCATCCTCGTGCATGGCTTCGGCGGCGATCTCGACAACTGGCTGTTCAACATCGACGCCCTTGCCAGCAGAGCGACCGTCTATGCGCTCGACCTGCCGGGACACGGCCAGTCGACCAAGACGGTTCCCGAGAACGGCTTCATCGGCCTCGCGAAAGGTCTCCTCGACTTCATGGACGCGCTTGGGATCGAGCGCGCCCATCTCATCGGCCATTCGATGGGCGGGGCGATCTCCATATTGGCCGCGCTCGAGGCGCCCGAGCGCGTCCGGTCTCTGACGCTGATCGACTCGGCGGGACTGGGGTCCGAGATCAACGCCGATTATCTGAACGCGTTCGTTTCGGCGTCCTCGCGGCGGGAGCTGAAGCCGGTCGTCGAGCAGCTGTTCGCCGATCCGCAACTGGTCAGTCGGCAGATGCTCGAAGACCTCCTCAAGTACAAGCGCATTGACGGCGTGGAGGCGGCGTTGAAGTCGATCTCCGCGCAGTTCCTTGCGGATGGGCGACAGCAACTGGCGTTGGCGCCGAAGCTTGCGGGGTTCGACAAGCCGATCCTCGTCGTCTGGGGCGAGGACGACCGCGTCATCCCGGCCGCTCATGCGAAAGCTCTAGAAGGCCGCGCGAAGCTCGAAGTCATCCCCGGCGCCGGACATATGGCGCAGATGGAGAAGGCGAGCCGGGTGAACGAGGTCATCCTCACGCATCTCGGGCTTTGAGAAGGCGCCCGGGCGGATTCGCGCCGCCGGGACAAGCCTCGATTGAAAAAGCGAAGACGCGAGGCAAAGGAGAAAGGCCATGGCGGGTCGCGCGGCCGACGAACTGAAGGCCGCGCATTACCGTCGCATTACGCATTATGGTGACCATTATGCATTATGGTGACACTTCATTATGCATTATGGTGCATTATGGCATTATGGTGACACTTGCATATTTCAATTAATCCCACTCTGCCGATGACAGTATTGAGGTTAGCCCTCAGACGCGCGACGTCGGCGAGTCCGGCTAACTTCACCGCAATTCCGGCTTGCGCCACGAGACAAGCGCCCCTCACTCGAACTTGGCCGGCGACGAAGCCGGCCTGGTCGCATCGAGGAGAAACATCACCAGCTGATCAAGGTCGGCGGCGCCGCTGCTGAAGACTTCCATCGGCATGTCCGGACCGTGGCCGACCAGTGACTGACCAGCACCCGTATGCGTCACCCCCATGGGCGTTCTTTGGCCAACCTGACCCGCAAGCACGAAGAATGTCTCGGAGCCGGGATGGGAGTGAATTGGCGTTTTGGACCCGGGCGGTCCGCCGGCGTGATTGATCCGAATGAGATATTCAGGCGCCGCGAAGCGTGGCACCGGGCCGATTTCAGCGACTTTGGCGCCGCCGGGCACCGCGCCGCCTTTTGGGCCGAGCGTGAAGAGCCAGACCTTCAATGAGACTGCGGCGGCCACCGATGTCGCGCTCGCCGCCGCTGCGGTTTGCGCTTGGTCAAGCGTCGGGAAATTCTCGATCCGCCAATAGAGCTGTCCCGGCGGCAGTTCCTTGAGCTTTCTCTACGCCACCAGATCGACAAAGAATTTTCCGGGCTCAGCCGCCATCAGCGGCGCCTGTGACAACACCGCCATAAGCAGCGAAAGAGCGAAAGTTACGACACGTCGAGTTTGTAATTTCTGCAGCCTCATGACGTCTCCTCGAATTGCGTCAAATAAGCGGAATGAATGGCCTTTGCCAAATCAAGATGTCAGGAGCGAACAAGCATCAACCCAGGAGGATTGGCTCACAACCTTCATTGACCTGCGATGGACAAATCTGGCCTGAGCGCCTGTCCAAACCCATATCCGGGCCGCCTGAAGCGGAGGCGGACAACAGGCCGACCGAGGGATTGCGGGGGATTGCAATGATGCTCGGGTGTGGACTACGATGGCCTTGGTACGGTGACGCGCGTTATCCACGGAGAAATAGCAAGAAATATGCAACTGTCACCGTTATCCCGTCACCGTTATCCCGAAGCGTTATCCCCTGACCAGACCTGACAGGGAGACCCGATCCATCTCCAGACGCTGACCTCAGATCAAGTTCCAACTACTACGCCTGACCGCGCCCGAGACGTTCACAAAGCCTCAAAGCAACCCTTGACCAAGGGGC
>DATJXI010000252.1:0-15780 GCA_035500275.1 Roseiarcus sp.
CTGACGACACGCCGGAAGGCCGATCGATCGTCGCGCTCGCCAAGGGAGACCATGGCGTCCCCGAACCGAAGTTTGACCCGTCAAATACGATCCAGGTGCCATTCTCGGCTCAGACGCGCATTTCCGGCGTCGACGTCGCCGGTCGCTCGTATCGCAAAGGGGCTGTTGACTCGATCCTGCGCTATCTCAAGACCACCCTGGACAAGACGCCGCCTGAATTCCGGCAGGCAGTCGAACGCATAGGTATGTCGGGTGGGACCCCATTGGCGGTGGCGGACGATGGAAGGCTGCTCGGCGTCATCCATCTGAAGGACGTGGTCAAGCCGGGCATCAAGGAGCGGTTTGCGGCGCTCAGGGCCATGGGCATCCGCACGGTCATGGTCACCGGCGACAATCCAATCACCGCCGCCGCGATCGCCTCCGAGGCCGGCGTCGACGATTTCCTCGCCGAGGCGACGCCCGAGGACAAGCTCAGCTACATTCGCAAGGAGCAATCCGGCGGTCGGCTGATCGCCATGTGCGGCGACGGCACGAACGACGCGCCGGCGCTCGCCCAGGCCGACGTAGGCGTTGCGATGCAGACCGGCACACAGGCCGCTCACGAGGCCGGCAACATGGTCGACCTCGACTCCAACCCGACGAAACTCATCGAGATCGTCGAGATCGGCAAGCAGCTCCTGATGACGCGCGGCTCGCTGACGACGTTCTCCATCGCCAACGACGTCGCGAAGTATTTCGCCATCCTGCCGGCGATGTTCCTCGCGACCTATCCGGCGCTGGGCGCGCTCAACGTCATGCGGCTCGCCTCGCCTCAGTCGGCGATCCTGTCGGCCGTCATCTTCAACGCGCTCATCATCATCGCGCTCATTCCGCTCGCGCTCAAGGGCGTCGCCTATCGGCCGGTCGGAGCGGCGGCGCTGCTGCGCCGCAACCTGCTCGTCTACGGCCTCGGCGGAATTATCGCGCCCTTCATCGGCATCAAGGCGATCGACCTCGTCGTCGCCGCGTTGCATCTGGCTTGATTTTTGGGAGTTTTTCGATGCTTGAACACATTCGTCCAGCGGTCGTGCTCTTGGTCCTGTTCAGCGCGCTGACCGGACTTGTCTATCCGCTGGCGATCACGGGGATCGCGCAAGTCGCCATGCCGTACCACGCGAACGGCAGCCTGATCGAGAAGGACGGCGTCGTCGTCGGATCGGCGCTCATCGGGCAGAACTTCAAGGGCGACCGCTATTTCCATCCGCGTCCCTCTGCGACGACCGACACCGATCCCAACGATTCGACCAAGACGATCGACGCGCCCTACAACGCCGCCAACTCGTCCGGCTCAAATCTCGGCCCGACGTCGCAGAAGCTGGTCGATCGGGTGAAGGCGGGCGTCGAGACGTGGCGTGCGATGGCCGGTCCCGGACCAGTTCCGGCCGACGCGGTGACGACCTCCGCCTCGGGCCTCGATCCCGACGTCTCGCCGCAGATGGCGCTCGCGCAGGTCGCCTCCGTCGCCAAGGCGCGCGGCCTCGACGAGGGTCGGGTGCGCGCGTTGGTCGAGTCCTCGATCGACAAGCCATTTTTCGGACTGATCGGCGAACCCCGGGTGAACGTTTTGCAGCTGAACCTGGCGCTGGATCAGCTGAAATCATCATAGAGGGCGCGACCCGCCAGCCCTCACCCTGCTCGCCTTGAAGTCGGCAGGTGATGGAACCGCCCCTATTGGCGACGGTGTGAGCGACCGCCACCGAGCCGAGGAAATAGTGCAGGCGGCTCCATGACATACACCGGATGGTTTGAAATCGCGTTGACGCTGGCGCTGGCTGTCGGGACGGCCTATCCGATGGGGGCGTTCCTGGCCGATGTCTTCGAGAACCGCGGGACGTTTCTGACGCCGCTGCTCGGCCCGGTTGAACGGTCCCTCTATCGCCTCGCAGGCGTGGGTTTCAAAGCCGAGCAGGAATGGCACGAATATGCGCTGTCGATGGTGCTGTTTGGCGGCGCGTGCATGCTTGGCCTCTATGCGCTCCTGCGGCTTCAGGCCGTTCTGCCGCTCAATCCGCAAGGCTTCCCGGGCGTGCCGCCTGGTCTCGCGTTCAACATCGCGGTGAGTTTTGTCACCAACGCGAACTGGCAGGCCTACGCCGGAGAGACGACGCTGAGCCATCTGTCCCAGATGGTCGGTCTCACCGTCAACAATTTCCTCGACTCCGCCGCCGCCACGGCGATTGCGGTCGCGCTCATTCGCGCACTCACGCGCCAGGACTCGGCAACCATCGGCAACTTCTGGGTCGATATGACCCGGATCGCGCTCTACGTCCTCCTGCCGCTTTCGATCGTGGTGGCCCTCGCCTTCGCGGCATCGGGGGTTCCCCAGACGCTCTCGGGCTCGGTCGAAGCCACGACGCTGGAGGGCGCTAAGCAGGTCATCGCGCTTGGGCCGGTCGCGAGCCAGGAGGCGATCAAGCTGATCGGCGACAACGGGGGCGGGTTCTTCAATGCCAATTCGGCCCATCCGTTCGAGAACCCGAGCGCCCGGTCGAACATCTTGCAGAACTGGAGCCAGCTCGTATTGCCTGTGGCTCTGGTCTTCGCTTTGGGGCGCATGGTTTGTGATTGGCGGCAAGGGCGCACGCTCCTGATTACGATGGGCGCGATCTTCGCGGTAGCGTTGATCGCCTTCTACTGGGCCGAGGCGCGGGGCAATCCCGAACTGACCGCGCTCGGGGTCGATCCGTCGCTCGGCAACATGGAAGGCAAGGACCTGCGCTTCGGCCAGGGGGGACTGGCGCTTTTCGCGGACGCCACGACGGGGACCGGCACTGGCGCCTCGAACGCCGTGCTCGAGTCGATGACGCCGGTCGCCGGAATGGTCGCGATGTTCAATCTGTTTCTAGGTTGCATATCGCCGGGCGGCGTTGGCACGGGGCTCTACAGCCTGCTGCTGCTGGCGTTCATCGCCGCCTTCCTCGCCGCCCTCATGATCGGACGGACGCCGGAATATCTCGGAAAAAAAATTTCGGTGCGGGAGATGCAATTCGCCCTCCTCGCGCTGCTCCTTTCGCCGGCGCTCGTCCTCATCTTCTCGGCCGCCTCGGCGTCATCGAAGCTTGCGCTCGACAGCCTTGGGATTGGCGGTCCGCACGGCCTCAGCGAGATCGTCTACGCCTACGCCTCTAGCGCCGCCGACAACGGTTCGGCGTTTGCCGGGCTCAACGCGAACACGCACTGGTTCAACGTCACGACCGGGATTGTCATGTTCCTCGGGCGTTTCGCCCACGCGATTCCGATTCTCGCCATCGCTGGGTCGCTCGCGGCCAAGAAGAAACACATAGCCTCGTCGGGGACCTTGTCGACCGACGGGCCGCTCTTCGTGGTCTTCCTCATCGCCGTCATCGGAGTCGTCACGCTGTTGCAATACCTGCCCTCGCTCGCTCTCGGCCCGATCGCTGAGCATTTTCTTGCCTCGGCGGGCGCAGCTTTCTGATACCGGGCGGAGGTAGGCAAGAGCGGGTCGAATCTTTATCGGTTTCTTATGCTTGACCAGTAAATTCCATCTCGTTCGCTTATGCGCGTGAGTTTATATTGGCGCCACAGGGAACCTAACGGAGTACTTAACATGCGCAATCTCCCTTCAAACGGGCGCAAGCCTGTTACCCCGGCGCAGGTCCTGTGGGAATTTGATGCGCCGAGCAATGAGCCGTCACTGGTTACATTCGGCGTGCTTGGTCGCCTCGCCGTGCTTCTCGTCATTGCGTTCGGTTTCGCAGCGGCGGCGCAGCTTCTGGTGAACTCGCCTTTCTAATCAAGCGCGGGTGCATCCGAGCAACCTGCGAAGTGATCAACAGTCGCCTCCTTTCGCTCTTGAGGCGCCGTCGGAGCTACATTTGGCGCCTCTCGCCAGTTAATAATGACGATTCTCTCAATTCTTTTCTGGAGCTTGGTGATCGTTACAGCCGGCGTCAGCTTCCGGTGGGGCAGCATGATCGGCCTCACCTTCTTTCTCTTCGCACTGGTGACAGCCGCGATGGTTGCTTCTCATTTTGGTTTGCGATGATAGCGGCTTCTTGGCGACGAAATATTTAAGCTGAACTTGGCGCTGGATCGGCTAAAATCGTCGCAAGAACCGCCCGGAAGCCGATGGTCCAATCGACCCGCTCAGACGACAGACGCCCCGACCCGGACGCATTGCTGGCGGCGTTCCGGAAGGAGAGCGCGGGCCGGCTCAAGGTGTTTCTCGGCGCCGCGCCGGGCGTGGGGAAGACATACGACATGTTGCAGGGCGCCCGCCGCCTCAAGGAGGAGGGCGCGGACGTCGTCATCGGCCTCGTCGAGACTCACGGGCGCCCCGAGACGGCCGTTCTCGTCGAGGGGCTCGAGGTGCTGCCGCGTCGGACAGTCGAGTATCGCGGCCGGACGATTGCCGAATTTGATATCGACGCGGCGCTCGCGCGCAGGCCCAAGCTCATCATCGTCGACGAGCTCGCCCACACGAACGCACCCGAGAGCCGACACCCCAAGCGGTGGCAGGACGTGCAAGAGCTGCTCAACGCCGGCATCGACGTCTGGACCGCGCTCAACATCCAGCATCTCGAAAGTCTCGCCGACGTCGTCGCGCGCATCACCGGAGTTGCGGTTCGCGAGACGGTTCCCGACAAGGTCCTGCAGGAGGCGACGGACGTCGTCCTCGTGGACATCACTCCGGACGAACTCATTGAGCGCCTGCATGAAGGCAAGGTCTATGTGCCGGAAACCGCGCGGCGCGCAACGCAGAACTTCTTTACGCCCGGCAATCTGACGGCGCTCCGGGAACTGGCGCTTCGCCGCACCGCCGACCGGGTGGACGACCAGATGGTCGACTATCTTCGGCAAAAGGCGATCGAGGGGCCGTGGGCCGCCTCGGAGCGTCTGCTTGCCTGCGTCGGCCCCGACGAGGTGTCAGAGCGCGTGGTGAGGCGAGCCGCGCAGCTCGCCACCGGCCTCAACGCGGCCTGGACGGCCGTCTATATCGAGCCGCCTGGCCAGACGCCGGACGCGAAGAAGGCTAACCAGATCGCCAAGACCTTTAGCCTTGCCGAGCGTCTCGGGGCGGACACGATGCGGCTCCAGGGCCACGACTATCCCGGAGAGATCCTACGGCTCGCCCGCCGGGAGAACGTCACTCAAATCGTGCTCGGCCAATCGCATGCCGGGATCTGGGCGCGCCTCTTCGGCCGGTCGCTTCCCGACGAAATCATGCGGCGCGCCGGGACCATAGAAGTTCACATCGTCCCGAACGAAGAGGCGCAGCGCCGCTTCTGGCGGCCGCGGCAATGGGCATTCGAAACAAAGGGGCTCGGCGCGGAAATCCTGGCAGCGCTCGTCTCCGTCGCCTTCGCGATCGGCGTAGCGGAGGCGCTGTCCGCGCTGTTGAGGCTCCCGAATCTGTCGGTGCTCTTCCTCGCCGCCGTGCTGTTCAGCGGCATGCTCTTCGGCACGCGCGCGGCGGTCATAGCCTCGTTCCTTTCCTTCGCCGCTTACAATTTCTTTTTCATCGAACCCATCTACACGTTCACCGTCGCCCAGCCCCAGGAAGTGCTCGACCTGTTCATTTTTCTCGCGGTCTCCGTGCTGGTTGGCTCGCTGGCGGGGCGGGTGCGCGACCAGCGCGAGACCGTGATCAGGAAAGCCGAGGTCACACAATCGCTTTATGACTATTCGCGAAAGCTCGCGGGCGTCTCGAGCCCCGACGACGTCCTCTGGGCGGCGGTGGCGCACGTGCATGCGGCCCGCGGAGGCCGCGTCGTGCTGCTTGTCATGGAAGGCGACGAACTTCAGGTCCGTGCGGCGTGGCCGCCCGACGTGCAGCTAGACGCGGCGGCGCAAAGCGCGGCCCGCTGGGCTCAACAGAAAAGGGAGCCGGCCGGTTGGGGAACGGGAACGTTGCCCAGCGTCGCGTTTCAGTTTCGCCCGTTGACTGCGGCGCGCGGACCCATCGCCGTCTGTGGATTCGAGCCGCACTCCCCGGACGCCCCGATCAGCGCCGAAGACGAACTCGCCCTGACCGCGATCCTCGACCAGACCGCGATTGCGCTCGACCGTGCGCTCCTCGCCCGGGAAGCCGTGAAAGCCGCGACGATGGAGGAGAACGAGAAAGTGCGGGACGCGCTGCTCGCCTCCCTCTCTCATGATCTGCGCACGCCGCTGTCGGCCATCGCCGGCGCCGCCACGTCGCTGCGCACGCTGGGCGACAAGATGTCGCCTGCGGAACGGCTCGAGCTTCTGTCGTCAGTCGAGGAAGAGACGGCGCGCCTGTCGCGCTTCGTCGCAAATCTGCTCGACATGTCGCGCATCGAGGCGGGCGGCCTCAAGGTGAGGCGCGATCTGGTCGACGTCGCGGACGTCGTTCAGGGGGCGGTCGAGCGCAGCCGCAAGGCGTTCCCCAACCAGCCCGTGCGTGTGAGCCTCGCGCCCGACCTGCCGTTCGTGCGCGGCGACAGCAAGCTCCTGGAACAGGTGCTGTTCAATCTGCTCGACAACGCGCACAAATATGCGAGCGACAGCGGTGCGATCGTTCACGCGCGCCGGGAGGGTGCCGACGTGGTGCTCAGCGTCACCGACGAGGGCCCGGGAGTGAAGCCAGGCGAACTTGAACGGATTTTTGAGAAATTCTATCGCGGCGGCCGCGCCGATGGGCGCAGGCCGGGCACCGGGCTCGGCCTCTCGATCTGCCGCCGCCTCGTCGAGGCGGTGGGCGGCTCGATCGTCGCGCAGAGCCCCGCGGTGCGTCGCCGCGGAACGCGAATCATCGTTCGCCTTCCCGGCGCGCAGGCGACGCCAAGCGGGTCACAGCCGGCGTCATGAAGGGTCCGCGCGTTCTCGTCGTAGACGACGAGCCGCAGATTCAGCGGTTTTTGACGGTTGCGCTGAACGCCGCGGGTTACGAGCCGTTGACGGCGGCGACCGGCGTCGAGGCCATCAGGCTCGCCGCGACCAGCGCCCCCGATCTCATCGTTCTCGATCTTGGCCTGCCAGACCGCGACGGCAAAGATGTCTTGCGCGAGATCCGCCAGTTCTCGCAGACGCCGGTGATCATTCTTTCCGCGCGCGATCGCGAGGCGGAAAAGATCGAGGCGTTCGATCTCGGTGCCGACGATTATGTCGAGAAGCCTTTCGGCATCGGCGAATTGACGGCGCGACTGCGGGCCGCTCTGCGCCATGCGGCGCGCGAGGCCCAACCAGCCCCGCGCATCGAGATTGACGGCGTCGCTATGGATTTCGAGCGGCGCATCGTCACCCGGGACGGCGCTCCGATCAAGCTCACCCCCAAGGAATACGATCTCCTGGCGATCCTCTTCCGCAACGCCGGCCGGGTCGTCACCCACCGCCAGATCTTATCTCAGGTGTGGGGTCCGGCGCATGTCGAGGACACGCAATATCTGCGCGTGTTCATCGGCCAATTGCGCGTCAAGATCGAACGCGATCCGACCTCGCCCGAGATCGTCAAGACGGAGCCTGGGATTGGCTACCGGGTTGCCGAGGCTTGAGGCGCCATCCAGCGCTCAGAGGGCGGATGATGATCAAACCGGCGGCACCGACGCTTCGCTAAACCGGCGCTCTCAGCCGAAAGTCCCGCAAAAGACGCTGGCATGCTCGTTGCGAGGCGACCACCAACGATCCGATGGAGGCGCACGTCATCGGAGATCATTGACCTCGCCGCATGATCGGATAGCCTGACGCTGCCCGAAGGCGCGTTCGCAAATTCCAACACAAGTCGCGACCGGACCCGACAACACGTCGCGCTTGTCGCTGTCCGGCGCGACGGCCGCCGAGGCGGGCAGAAACCCGGGCAGTTGGCTAAGACGGGCCCGGTCTGCGTCCGTGCCGTGGTTGACCGCATCGGCGAACTGGCGGAACGAGAACCCTTTGGCGTTGCTCGCCAGCGTGGGCAAAAGCAGCCGCCCGTCGATGAAGCCGAAGGGCCGCCGGTCTGGCCCGAACAGCGTGACGAAGCGATGGTGCAGCTCGCCGGACATGACATGTTGAAGGCGAGGGGTGTCACGCTTATTGCGGCCAGCGCGCCGACGTTCTTTGTGGAGGAGACGCCAACCGCGGTTCTGGTGCGTCAGGTTTTGGGCGCAGTCGCCGAGTTCGAGAAGGCGACCCTCGTGGCCAAGCTGGCGGCCGCCCGTCGACGCAAGCGCGTGACGACCGGCAGGAAAGTCGAGGGACGGAAAAGCCACGCCGAGGCGCGCCCCGACGTTGTCAAGCTCGCGAAGACGCTCGCCCGGAAAAGGCCAAAGGGCGGAAAGCTCAGCCTGCGCGCGATAGCGGCGGAAATGGCGGCGCGAGGGGTCCTGAGCGAGCGCGGGAGGCCGTTCAACCCGAAGAGCGTCTCAGTCTTGTTGGCGAGCTGAGGGACATTTCAAGTTGGGCCCAGTTTGCAGCGGTTCCGGGCAAAGCGGAGGGTGAAGAACATCGGGGAATGTTTTCGCCAACCACGCCAAAGCGGGTTCAATTCCGGCTTCTTTGGCCGGGGAGTCGGGGTAAGCCGCGCGGATCGGGCCAAGCAAAATCTCAGTCGCCGATCCGGCCGAAGCAGGGTAGGCGATTATGTTCACGACCATTCCATCTCGTTTGGCCGGATGTGCCAGCGTCACGAGAGCACGCGCCCATTCGGCCGCTTCCTCATCATTGGCGGCCCACGCCAGCGACGCCGCAGCATCCTCGGAAGCTTGCTCCGCCTGCACCTTGCTCAGCTTGGGCGCCAACGCTTGGAGCACCTGCGCCAGCGTCTGGAGCGCGTCGGGATTGGTCGTGTGCCCGATCTGCTTGAGCACCGGGTCGAGCGCCTGGCTCGCCTGCGGCTCGGTCAGCTTGACGGGCAAAGCCTGGAGCGCTTCCGCCAGCGCACGGAGCGCGTCGGGATTGGTGCCCGATCTGATTGAGCACGAGGTCGAGCGCCTGGCTCGCCTCTGCAATCCCAGAGCACGTGAAATCAGGAAAAGCCCTGGAGAAACGCGGATCGTCTCTTCGGGGCTTCTGGCGAGGATGGACACAAAGTCGCTCTTCACCGCCTCTTCGGCGAGGGCAAGCTTCCACAGCGCATTGCGCTGTCTATCCGTAAGGGCCGTGCCCGGTTCGAAGCCAAGGTCATTGTTGATCGACTCGGCGGTTCTTTGCGCAACTTCGTTGCGACTCGCGGCGAGGAAGAAAACGAGCGACCCGACAACAGCCAGGACAACAAGCCCGGCGGTCACCGTCGCTACGGTCCGTCGAAACCGCCGCTCCTGCTCGCGGCGCCGAAGCTCATCAAACCGGTACCCGAGAATTGTTGCCATAAGCCGAAGCTTTGCGAGCCGACGGGTCTTGCGGAAGTTTCTGCTATCCGGCCGGACATCGGCAGCGAGTGGTTCGTCGCGGTCAAAGACCGCTTTCCCGTCTGAGGACTGGCGTATCTCGAAGAGGCTTTCGGGAAAGGCCGTCGCCGGCTAGCCCTCAATAAGCAAAGCCAGAATTTGGTCGTCTCGGCCCAATTCCCGGAAATATCGGATTTCGGCATCCACCCACTGTGACGACTTCGCTCTCGGCGAGCAAACAACGATGAGCCAATTGGAGCGGCGAAGCGCCTCCCGTATGTTCCTCGCTTAGGTGAGGGGAAGCCGCCAGTTCCTCTTCGTCGCGAAAAATGCGTCCAACGCGCCTTCGATCAGACTCTTTCCGCAGCGAGAAGGGGACTACGTATGATTCAAGCGCGCCGTGAAGCCAGATCGCCCAACTGCGATCGGGCTCGATGTGTCGGTAACTGACGAATGCGGCGTATCTGTCTTTGTCGAGGATATCGCCTCGCAAGGCACGGGACACCCATAGCCGGATCGCGTTCCCGAAGAGACGCGCCCTTGAGACTATCATAGCGCGCGGGCGCGCGGGGGCGCGGGCGACGGTCGAGCTAGAATCGCCGAAGAAACCGAGCGGCCCCCGCGCCATTAGACTCGCTTTGAAAAGGCAGGGTACACGATGCCACCGGCGACGCTCGCCCACAACCCCGCGCGGCGGAGACCATCGCGCGGAAGAAACCAAGGCTGGAAAGCTAAGCCTGCGCCATATCCGTTGGGACGCCGAGCGTGGGCAACCTGCTCAACCCGAAGTCAATCGCCGTCCATGCTGTGGTGTCCTGGCGCATTAGACTAGCTGAAAACGCGCGAGGCAATCCAGGGGGCGGGAGATCAGGCAGCGCGTGGGGCGCGGCGCCTCGATCGGAGGGCATCTTTGAGCTCAACGCCCTGACGGACACCGCCAGCCGCCCCCTTGGGGCTTCAAGGGCGTAAACGGCTGGCGGGCCGCTGGACGGACTGGTTCCAGCGATTGGCAAAACAGCCCGGCGGGTCGTTTTGTTCGGATGCGGCGTGCGGGGCGTTCTTGCTACGTTCTCTCCGGGCGGCTACCATCGCCCTATGCCCGACGACCCGGACAAGCTCACTCCCGCGGACCCGATGGACCTTGCCGACGCGCTCGCCTTCGCCTTGCGGTTCCACGGCCGCAAGAGGGTGCACCACGCCGACGAATACATGGCGGCGATCACGGCGGAGCGCCTGGTAGAGCACCTCGAGCGCGCGGGCTTCGTCGTCATGAAACGGCCGGCCGGGGTCGGCGCCGCGACGCTGGGGCGGGGCGCTGAAGGCTAAACCTACTTAAAGGCAGCATTCATCCGGCCCGCTCGAGCCGTCGAGACGTAGACCAGGACTGGCACCCAAAACCAAGGTAAGATCCGCGACCCTTGCCAACCGAAAATCACGAGCCACCGGTTGTTTGGCCCCACCTTTTGGTTGCCGATGCAGCTCACCATCACCGTGTCTTCGCTCTCGCTCTTTAAGGAAACCCACAACGCCCTTATAGCCGCCGCAACGTGCTTAGCCCGGCTCCCCGAAGGGCCGCCGCGCGCGTCCAGAAAGGGTCGATCGTCATGGCCTCCGGTCCGAATCTGCCCGCCGCAAGATGACAGTCGGTTTAGCTCTCGCCGAGGCCGCGCGGGGGCATTCAACCATTCGAACCGCGGTCAACGCTCTCCGACTCGGCTAGCAAAGCATTTGCTCGTTGCATCCCTGCCGTTGCCTCCTCACGTAGGTGACTCGCCTTGATCTCAATACGGCTGAGTTGGTCTGTTAACCCCTGAGGGACACCATCCCGCAAGCGCTCACGGTACAAGCCCTCGACCTCGATAAAACTTGATGCGAGACTGTCAATTTCGCACTCGAGGTTAAGAAAATCAGCCGTCAAACGGCCACCTTGCCTGACACATGCACTTCGTAGTTCAGAGAACGCGCTTTTTGTGAAACACTGCCGAGCGGCTGACGGCAATAGTTCGCCTCTAGCCTCGGCCACCTCTGAAAGCACCCGGGCCATTGCGGCTTCCAACAGAGCTGAAAATGCATAGCCTTCGCGTGCAATGCGTCGTTGCTCTAGACGAAGGGTTGTCTCAACTTGCTGCCGCGCGACGTCCGTCTGTTCTTTGCTGGCGGCGATCTCTCGTTTTGCCGAGCTTCTAGTCTGCAAGATCGTCAATATTGCCGCCAGCACCGCGAGGACCCCTGCCGCGAGTGTCTGCCAGTGGTCGAACAGGTCGAGCCACGTCGTGAAATGCCACAATGTCGGCATGCCCCCTCCGCCTCGGCTCTAGCCCTCGTCTCCAAACGCGACAAGCCGCAAAATCACGTCGCTGCAGCACTCACCGGCCGGCGCATGGCGCCGAGACGGCCGACGACGGAAATCAGGTAGTTTCGGCGTCCCCTTCGAGGGGACGCTCTGCCTCGCCCCGCCCCGCCGCCCACATGTGCGGGGCTTCTTTTTTCGCCTACTCGAGCCCCCACTAAGTCATACGACGGCAGACGCTCCCGCGCCGTGAGCGCCGTCACGGCAGATCACAACGCGCCGTGCTTGAATCCGCTCGCCCTAGAAAAGGGGGCCTCGGGCAGGAGGCGCCAGCGGGGGGCTGGCCGCCAACGCCGCTTTTCGCAACAAACTTGAGGGTGTCGGCGCTTGAGCAGGGGACGGCTCGCCCGACGCCTCTTTTCTTTCTCATACTCACGAAAAAAGTTCGGGCCGGAGCGTCTCCCAGCCTCGGCCCGAGCTTTCAGAGGGATCCGCGTCCGCCTCACGCAGAGGCTATTAGGTGGGTTTCCGCTCTGACCACGTCAGCATCGCAGATTTCGTTGCGCGCGACTTGATACAGCTCAACTCCGAGGCCTATTGGTCACGCGCACGCTCTCAGGGCAAGCAGCATCCCATACGTCCTCGTACCAGCACTGCGACCCGGTGAACTTGTTGAAGACCCAAACGCCACGAGGGGCGTCAGCGCGGTCGAACGGTATGACCGTATAGATGCCGCTGGACAGGGCGAGGCCGAGAGCGACGATGGCGGCGGCGAGGAGGATTGTCGCAGACTTCATTTTTAAAGGTCATCTCCGTGGTCTGGCGCTAGGTAACCGGTTTCCCGACAGAGGTCGCCTGCAAGACCACGCCGAGAATCTGAATCGCGGATCCGAGCGCGACTAATTTCAACCCGTTTCGTGCGGCGTGGGACTGATCGAGGAGCGCCTGTTTTAGCTCTGGATTTTCGTTCCACTTTGGAGCCGCAAGCTGGTCAGCGGTTTTCTCGTCAATGACAACCGCCGATGCGGTCAACCAAGCTCCCCCGAGCGACAGCAGCAATCCGAGGATCAACAGAGCGCTATCCAGGTGTCGAAGGACGCATCGAAGCCGGATCATGACCTCGCCTGGATTTCGACCAGCCGCAGAATCACGTCGCTGTAGCTCTCGCCGGGGCCGCGCAGGTAGGCGAGCTTGTTCACCCAAGTCTCTTCGAGCCAGATCAGCCGCTCGCCCTTCTCGTCTAGCTGCGGCTCAAAGCTAACTGACCCGAGCGGGAGCGTGGCGGCGAGCGCGTCGAAGGCGGCGGGGGTGATGGAGATGGGGATCATGGGGGAAGGGGTAACTCGCCTCTACTCGTCCTGGCTCCACCCTAAACCGCGCCGCTTTATTGGACAGCGATTGGACAGAAAGGAGCTCGTCACGGATAAACCATTGAATTTATTGGCGCGCCCAACGGGAATCGAACCCGTGTTTCCGCCGTGAAAGGGCGGCGTCCTGGACCGCTAGACGATGGGCGCAATGGCGCTTGGGAAGATGCGTGCTCCGGGCGCTTCTTCAGCGAGGGCATGCTATACGGGCGGCTGTTTCGCCGCGCAAGGGGCGGATTTGACGGTAGCGCGGCGCTCATTGATCCGCGCCGGTTCGTGCGGTTAAAGAAAGGCTTGCGCCGGCCGAGTATGCGCGACATCCGTTTGCCCCATCGCCAGGAGGATAGTCCATGCGTGCGATTCGGATTCACGAGACGGGCGGTCCGGAAGTCCTGAAACTCGAAGACGTCGACCTGTCCAAACCCGTCAAGGGCGAGGTCCGCATCCGTCAGCACGCCATCGGCGTGAATTTCATCGACACCTATCACCGCACCGGCTTCTATCCCATGCCGCTGCCCTTCACGCCTGGCACGGAGGGCGCGGGCGAGGTCGTTGAGGTCGGGCCCGGCGTCAGGGACTTCAAGCCCGGCGACCGCGTCGCCTATGCGGGTCCGCCCGGCGCCTACGCCGAGGAGCGCAATATCGAGGCGAAGTTCCTCGTCAAGCTGCCGCGCGCCATAGCTTACGACACGGCCGCGGCGATGATGCTGAAGGGTCTCACCGCGCAATACCTCCTGCGGCAGACCTATCGGGTCAAGGAGGGCGACTGGATTCTCGTTCACGCCGCGGCGGGCGGCGTCGGCCTCATCCTCTGCCAGTGGGCCAAAGCGCTCGGGGCGAGGGTTATCGGCTGCGCCGGCACAGAGGAGAAGGCCAGGCTCGCCAAAAAGGCGGGCGCGCGCAACACGATCGTCTACGGTCAGGAGGACTTCGCCAAGCGGGTAGACGAGATCACCAAGGGGGAGAAATGCGCCGTCGTCTATGACGGGGTCGGCAAGGCGACGTTCCCGGCCTCGCTCGATTGCCTGAGGCCCTTCGGCATGTTCGTGAGCTTCGGCTCGGCCTCAGGCGGGATTGACGCCTTCGACTTAGGGCTTCTCGGACGCAAGGGGTCCTTGTTCGCAACGCGTCCAACCTTATTTACCTTCATGGCCGACCGCGAGCGGCTCGAGAAAATGGCCCGCGAGCTGTTCCGGGCGGTCGGCGACGGCGTGGTCTCGATCCGCATCTGGAAACGGCTGCCCCTTGTGGACGCCGCTGAAGCGCACCGCGCGCTCGAAGCGCGGGAGACGACGGGATCCCTGATCCTGACGCCCTGAATACGGCGGTCATCGTTGCGCCAAGTTCTGGCATGAAAGAGGCGCGCGCCGCTTGGCTCGCGCAAGCGGCGTCTGTATTAGGAGGCCGGCCGGGCGGTGGAGCAACCGGAAGGAAGGGCGTTTTGACCCAGATGAGTGAGAAAAGGCCGAAGCCGATTGAGGCTGGGGCGACGCCCGTCAAGAAGGAAGAGGGCTGGTGGGAAACCATCAAAGTCATCGTCGAGGCGCTCCTCATCGCGCTTGTGGTCCGCACGCTCCTGTTTCAGCCGTTCAACATTCCATCCGGCTCGCTGGTCCCGACGCTGCTGGTCGGCGACTATCTGTTCGTGTCGAAATACGCCTACGGCTACTCCCATTATTCGCTGCCGAGCTTCCTCGACCTTGATCCATCGGCCATGCCGGGCCGCATCTTCGCTTCGCAGCCGAAGCGCGGCGACATCATCGTCTTCAAGCTGCCGAGCGACGGCCAGACCGACTATATCAAGCGGCTCATCGGCCTGCCCGGCGACAAGATCCAGGTCGTCCATGGCCGGCTCATCATCAACGGGGAGACGGTTCCGCGTGAGCCGATCGCGCCCTATCCGACCGTCAATCATTTCGGCAAGCCGATCGAGGCCCCGCGGTACCTCGAAACGCTGCCCAGCGGGGTGAAGCACGAGATCATTCAGATCGACGGCGACGACGGCACGTTCGACAACACCAAGGTCTACGAGGTCCCGCCCGGCCATTATTTCTTCATGGGCGACAACCGGGACAATTCGAGCGATTCCCGTCTCGCCGCGGACCAGGGCGGTGTCGGCTACGTGCCATTCGTGAATCTCATCGGCCGGGCGGAGATTATCTTCTTCTCGATCGACGAGAACACGCCCGCCTGGCAGATCTGGCGCTGGCCCTGGGACGTGCGCTGGCGCCGCATTTTCGAGCGGGTGCATTGAGGCCGCCGCTTTCCCGGTTCCGTGACTTTCGCCCGAACCCATGACCAAGCGCGCCAAGGCGCGGCTCGCCGAGCTTGAGGCGCGGGTCGGCTATCGCTTCGGCGATCCTGGGCTCGCCGAGTTGGCGCTGACGCACCTCTCGGCGCAGGCCGGGGCGGCGCGGCCGCAGTCCTATCAGCGGCTCGAATTCCTCGGCGACCGGGTGCTCGGCGTCGTCATCGCCGACGCGCTCTACCGCGCCTTCCCGCAGGCGAGCGAAGGCGAGTTGTCGATGCGGCTCGCCAAGCTGGTGCGCCGCGAGACCTGCGCCGCCGTCGCCGCCGAGTGGGACGTCGGCCCGCATGTGGTGCTCGGGCCCGGCGAAGCGAAGGGCGGCGGACGAAAGAAGGTCGCGATCCTGTCCGACGTTTGCGAGTCGCTCATCGGCGCCGTCTTTGTGGACGGCGGCTTCGAAGCGGCGCGCGCGCTCATCCTTCGCTCCTGGGGCGACCGGCTGACGGCGGACGCTGAGCCGGCGCGCGACGCCAAGACTGAGGTCCAGGA
>DATJXI010000253.1:0-27737 GCA_035500275.1 Roseiarcus sp.
TTCCTGCTCGCCGACTACGGCTACACCACTTATTCCACCGAAATCGTCACGCGCCGCGAGATCGTCGAGAAGAATCCGGACATGGTGCAGCGCTTCGTCAGCGCCTCGGCGATCGGCTGGTACAACTACCTGTACGGCGACAACTCGAAGGCGAATGAATTGATCCGGGACGCCAATCCGGACATCACCGACGAGCAGATCGCCTACTCGATCGCGAAGTTCAAGCAATACGGCATCGTCGATTCGGGCGATGCGCGGACGATGGGCATTGGCGCCATGACCGACGCGCGCTGGAAGGACTTCTTCGACAAGATGGTGCGGATCGGCATGGTCGAGGCCAAGACCGATTACAAGAAGGCCTTTACGCTTCAGTTCGTCGATAAGGGCGTGGGGGTGGATTTAAGGCCGAAATAGGCGCCGATGTCCCGCCTGATCATCATCATCGGCCTCGCCGTCGCGGCGGTCGGCCTCCTGTGGCCTTTGATCGCGCGGCTTGGCCTCGGCCGGCTGCCCGGCGACATCTATATCCAGCGCGTCAATTTCACTCTCTACGCGCCGATCACGACGGGCATCCTCGCCAGCGTCGCGTGCTCGCTCATCTTCTGGCTCATGTCCCGCTGACCCGAGAAGCGCTCAGCCTGTTTCTCCGCGCCAGCTCGTTTTCGGACGGCTACACGGTGGCCGACACCTGGGGCGTGTCGACGCACATGCGGCAGGAGCGAGCGCTCTCCTTAAGTCGAAGCCGTCTTTCGATTGCCCTCACTTCTCTGTTTGATATTTCGAATTTCGACGAGCTGAGCCGTCAGCAGCGCGAGCGCCTCTTGCTCGGCTTCGGTCAGATCAGTGGGCCTGAAGTGTCGGAGCAAGACCTCCAGAGCATCGCCGATTCGGCCGATCTGCCGGCCGTAGCTTCCGATATCGTCCAGGATTTCGCGCTCAAGGTCAGCGTCGCCAGCGTGCCCCAGATTGATTTCAATCGGCATGTTGATCGTCCATGGGTTGATCGCCTGCCAAAGTCTTTCCGGCACAAGGGAAAGTGCGTAGGGTCGCGTCATCTGTGCCTCCAGCGGCCTCTTCAAACGGCGCTCAAGTCGGTTTCCCAAGCCATCGCGCCAATCCCTTTAATAGTTAGGCTCAATCCCCAAAATCGCTTTGAGCGGAATCAATTTCGTTGGGAGATCCCTAAGCCGACCGCGTTGGGGCGATTGGGCTGCTTGCGCAAGCGCAGTCTCTTGCTCCCACTCCTCCGAGCTTGATCTCAATTCTCGAAACTCTTCCGCACTTGAAATTCTTGAAATTATCTGACTAGAGTCAGAGAATGGACCCGCAGGTCGAACAGGTGCGCCGCTTCAACCGGCTCGTGACCCAGCGCGTCGGCGCGCTGGACGAAAGCTATCTCAAGCGCGGCCGCCCCTTAAGCGAAGCGCGGCTCATTCACGAGATCGGCGTGGCGGGGGCGGACGCGCGCAGCCTGAGGCTCAGGCTCGGGCTCGATTCCGGCTACTTGAGCCGCCTCTTGCAGTCGCTGAAGGCGCAGCGTCTCGTCGAGCTTGGTAGGGGCGCGGCCGATGGCCGGCTACGCCGCGTGCGGCTCACGCGCGCCGGGCGGGCGGAGCGGGCGGCCTATGACCGGCTTTCCGATAAGCTCGCGGCGTCGATGCTGGCGCCGCTCGACGCGCGCGAGCGCGGGCGTCTAACGGCGGCGATGGGCGAGGTCGAGCGGCTCATCAAAGCCGCCGCCATCGAGGTCGCGGTCGAGCCGCCGGACGGCGCCGACGGGCGCGCCTCACTCTCCGCTTACTTTGGCGAGCTCGTGGCGCGCTTCGAGGGCGGCTACGACCCGGCGAGGGACAACACCGCGCCCGACGAAAACATGCGACCGCCGGACGGAGTCTTCCTCGTCGCGAGGCTTGACGGACAGGCGGTCGGCTGCGGAGGCTTGAAGCGCGTAGGAGAAGCGGCAGGGGAGATCAAGCGCGTCTGGACAGCGCCCCACGCGCGCGGCCTCGGCGTTGCGCGAAGGATCGTCCGCAAGCTCGAGGCCGAGGCGCGCCGGATGGGCCTAACGACCGTGCGGCTCGACACCAACAAGGCGCTGACCGAGGCGCAGGCTTTATATCGAAGCGAAGGCTACCGCGAAGTCCCCCGCTTCAACGACAATCCTTACGCCCACTGCTGGTTCGAGAAGACGCTCGCGGACCATCCGCTCGCTCCGCTCTCGAACTGAGAGGACGTCGCGATGTACGGGGTATAGCCTCGGCTTGCGGGTCTTGCGGCAGCGGTTCCAAAGGGATTACGGCCCGCAGGAGGCGTACGCCTTAGCCGACCGCGACGGCCATACCACATTTGAAGTGAAGCAAGTCCGCTGTTCTCCCCCTGAGTAACCCCGTCGCTGCGCTCCTCGCGATGAAGGCGCCGGTGCGAATTAGGCCGGACGCCTCGCGCAGCTCATTGTGCGACGCCTTCGCTCGCGCTAGCCTGCGGCGGACGAACTGGCCGGGAGGGAAGGCATGCGGGCGGATCGGAAATGGGTCCTGAGGAACCTTGGGTACGACCCCATCGCGGAGCCTCCGCCCGACGCGACATTCGCCTTCCCGCGGGCGGCCCGGAAGGGCGCCACGACCGAGGATTACCAGCGCGAAATCATCGATTTCGACTCCGAATCGCCAGCGGGCCTGCAGTTCCTCGCCTTCACCACCGCGACCGGCCTGTCGCGATACAAGGACGTTCCCTGGCCGAAGGGGCTCGCACCCGAGACCGGCCCTGCGCCGAGCGGCAACCATGACAGCCCTTTGCCGCGCGCCGACGTGCTCCTCGTGACTTGGACCGTCGACGAGGGGCACGCCTTGAGCCGTGTGCTGACGCCGGGAGAGGATTCGCATAACGACTATTTCTCCTACACGCACAATTTTTCCTCCCTCTCGCAGAAGATGCGTAAGGGCTGCCCTGCGCTGGAGGCAAAACGCCTCGGCGCCTACTGGACGACGACGATAGGCAAGCAGTCCGTCGTCGTCTTCAAGTCCGATTCGCATATGTCTCAGGACGGCCCCGAATTGCCCAACATCGACGTCTGGACCCAGATCATCGACGAGGTTCAGCCGAAGCTCGTGATCACTACCGGCACCGCTGGCGGCATCGGCAAGGACTTCGAAGTGGGAGACGTGATCGTCAGTCCGATCGTCCGCTTCGACTGCACCTCGAAATTCAAGAAAGACCCCTTCGCCCAGGCGCACTATCAGAGCACGAAGCCGAACAGGGCGTATTTCCGCACGGCGAAATCGCTTTTCAAAGTGAACGCGGCGCAGCTTCCCAAGGACAACACACGTCTTCCGAAAATCTTTCAGGTCGCGCCGACAGCGCTGGACGCTTCCGTCGTCACGACGGACTTCTTCGGCTTCGACACGTCCGACAACCACTACAAGCTTCAGGGACTCGGCGACGTCTGCGAAATGGGGGACGCGGTGCTTGGACTGGTCGCATCCCGCATGGGCGAAAATGCGCCCCGTTGGCTCGCCATCCGCAACGTCTCCGACCCGCAAATCAAGTCGGACGGCCTGTCCCTCAGCCAGCAGGCGGCGATCGCGGCCCAGATCTACAAGGGCTTCGGCCGATGGAGCTCGGTCTGCAGCGCGATTGCGTGCTGGGCCAGCGTTGCGGCGGAGGAGCCCGGCTGACGAGCGCTGCGGGACCCTACACCGCGAACACCTTGCCGGGATTGAACATGTTCGTGGGATCGAGCGCAGCCTTCACCCGACGCATGAGGTCGATCGCCGGCGCGCCGTGCTCGTCCTGCATGTAGGCGATCTTCTTCTGGCCGATTCCGTGCTCGCCGGTGCAGGTGCCGCCCATCGCGATGGCGCGATGCGCGAGGCGGGAGGCGAACGCCTCTGCGGCCTCGATCTCGCGCGGATTGCTCATGTCGACGAGCGGGCTCACGTGGAAATTGCCGTCGCCGACGTGGCCGACGATCGGCGCGATGAGGCCGGTCGCCTCAATGTCCTGCAAAGTTTCCTCGACGCAATCGGCTAGGCGAGAAATGGGCACGCAGGTGTCGGTGGCGAAGGGGCGCGCGCCCGGCCGCAAGCCCATGAGCGCCCAGAAGCCGTCGTGGCGCGCCTGCCACAGCTTGTTGCGGTCCTCCTGCCTGGTCGCCCAGTTGAAATTGCGACCGCCGTTCTCGGCGACGATCTCGCCGAAACGCTCAGCCTGTTCGGCGACGCTCGCCTCCGTGCCATGGAACTCGAAAAGCAGCATCGGCTGCTCCGGCAGCGTGAATTTCCCGTAGGCGTTGAACGCGCGCACGGAAAGCGCGTCGATGAGCTCGATGCGCGCGATTGGCAGGCCCGACTGGATGGTCTGAATGGTTGTGTCACAAGCCGAGCGCGCGTCGGGGAACGAGCAGGTCCCCGCCGAAATCGCCTCGGGAATGCCGGACAAACGCAGCGCCACCTCGACGATGACTCCGAGCGTTCCTTCCGAGCCGACGAAGAGGTGCGTCAAATCATAGCCGGCCGAGGATTTCTTGGCGCGCGTGCCGGTGCGCAAAAAGGTCCCGTCGGCGGTGACGACGCCGAGCGACAGCACGAGCTCCTTCATCGTGCCGTAGCGCACCGCGTTGGTGCCCGAGGCGCGGGTCGCCGCCATGCCGCCGATCGACGCGTCGGCGCCGGGATCGATGGGGAAGAAAAGCCCGCTGTCGCGCAAATAGTCGTTGAGCTTGACCCGTGTGACGCCGGGCTCGACCACGCAGTCCAGATCCTCCGCGTTGACGGCGAGGATCTCGTTCATCCGCGAGCAGTCGAGCGAGACGCCGCCGTGCGGGGCGTTGACGTGGCCTTCGAGCGAGGTGCCGACGCCGTAGGGTACGACCGGCGCGTCATGCCGGGCGCAAAGTTTCACGACATCGATGACGTCCTCGCGCGACTCGGCGAAGACGACAGCGTCCGGCGGCTGGTTCTCGAGCCAGGTCAGCGTATGGCCATGCGCCTTGCGGATGGCGTCGGAGGCGGTGAAGCGGTTGCCGAAGCGCGCGGCGAGATCGCCGTTGAGCGCGGCGACGGCCTCGGCGAAAAGCCGCCCTTCGCGCTTGCGGACGGGTGGAAAGGAAACGGCCACAGCTTCACGCCTTCTAGTCTCGGAGAAAGCGCGAAGATTAGGCGCGGAAGGCGGCGGCGCCTAGAGGCAGCCTCAACGGCGGCGAGGCTTACACCGCCGCAGCCATGAGCGCGTTCACCCGACCGACCAGTTCCGGATTTCGAAGCAAGCCATGGGGCTTCAAGAGATGCATCACCTCCACGCCGAGCTTATGCACTGCGGGATCTTCAAACATCAGGCGCGTCAGCCCGACGCCGTACTGGAATCTCCTGGCCAGGTCGGGAGGGCGTTCGCCGCGCGTTTGCGGGTAGACGAAGTCGCCCACCGCGACGGCCCAGGGAGATTCGAGCAGCGGCTGAATTTCCGAGAGGAAAGACTCCGCAAGGCCGGTGAGCGGATCGGGATTCTCACGCTGAGCTTCAAGCAGCCGGCCGAGGGCGACGGCCTCCTGCGCGGCGACGCTCATCCCCTGACCGAAGACCGGGTTGAACCGGCAGAGCGAGTCGGCGATCGGAACGAGCCCGCGCGGAAAACGCTCCATGCGCTCGAAATGGCGACGCACGCTGCCCGGGAAGTTGAAGCGCGCGACTTCGCCGATAGACTTGGCGGTCGCGATCGCGTCGTAGAGCGTCGGCGTTCGAAACGTCCTGGCGAATGATCGCATCCCTTCGACGTCCCCAGGCGGCGCGTCGCCGTGGACGCCGCCGATGGAAACGGTCCAGCGGCCGCCTTCGATTGGCACGACAAGGCCGCCGCGGCCAATTTCCGGCGCCGCGGGCAGATGGTTGAGAGCGGCCCATTCCGGCGGATCGTCCGGGATCTCGAAAATGGCTGTCGAGTAGGCGATGTCGATCCCGATCTCGTCCTGCGCCGGCGGCTTGCGCCCAATCCGTTCAAGGAGCGCCAGGCTCGGACCGGCGCGGCCTGAGGCGTCTACGACAAGGTCCGCTGCAATATCGATCGTGTCGCCTTCGTCGCGCTCAAATCGAACGCCGGCAACTCCGCGCTCGTCCGGAGAGGGAATCAGTTCCGTGACGCGCGAGCGCGCGCGGATTTCCACCTTGTTGTCTTCTTCGAGACGCCGCCGGCAGATTCTCTCGAGCAGAGGACGGGACTGGCAGATCATTTCGACGCCGAGGTCGCGCTGCGGAAAGGGGTCGTATCCCGGCCGCTCGAATCTTAGATCGCGCCCAACGTGAAGCGTGACGCCCTGAGCCTCCTTAAGGTCCTGGACGACGTCGGGGAACAATTGTTCGAGCGCTTTGCATCCGCCGGCGAGAAGCACGTGCGTATGCCGCGCCTGCGGAGTTCCCGCCCGGGGCTGCGGCGCGTCCGGAAGAGCGTCGCGGTCGAGGACCGTGATCTTCTCGAAATAGGGCGCGACCGCTTTCGCCGCCGCAAGGCCTCCCATTCCGGCGCCGATGACGACGGCTTGTTCGGCGATTGGCTTCGTCATGCAACCTCTCCCAAGCTCCCCGGCCCTGCGAACCATTCTTCTCTTGCGGACCGCGCGCCTCTCCGCCACGCTTCCGCTTACCTAGCCCCCTAAGCTGGCGCAAATCAGGAGGCGCGTTCCGTGAGCGACGTCACACACCGGACAATCGAGGCGAACGGCATTCGCATCCATGTCGCCGAGGCCGGCCAGGGGCCGCTCGTCGTCCTCTGTCATGGCTTTCCGGAGAGCTGGCACTCGTGGCGCCATCAACTCGCCGCGCTCTCGGAGGCCGGTTATCGCGCCGTCGCGCCGGATATGCGCGGCTACGGCCAGACGGACAAGCCCGAGGAGATCGACAAATACACGCTCCTCCATCTCGTCGGCGACATGGTCGGGCTTGTCGGCGCGCTCAACGAGAGGAGCGCGGTCATCATCGGCCACGACTGGGGCGCGCCGGTCGCCTGGCACGCGGCGCTCATGCGCCCGGACATTTTTCGCGCGGTCGTGGGCTTGAGCGTGCCCTTCTTTCCGCGCGGCTCGACTCGTCCGACCACCGCGATGCCGCAGACGGACGAGGCGATCTTCTACCAGCTCTATTTCCAGACGCCTGGCGTCGCGGAGGCCGAGTTCGAACGCGACCCGCGTCGCACCTTGCGGTCCTTCCTCTATTCGGCGTCGGGAGACATTCCCGCGCGCGTCCCGTCGGGAGACGCTCGCCAGCAGCCGGTCGGCATGGTTCCCCGAAGCGGCGGCTTCCTTCAGCGCATGATCGACCCCGAGCGTCTGCCGGCTTGGCTGACCGAGGCCGACGTCGACTTCTATGCAAGCGAATTCGCCCGCGCCGGCTTCCGGGGCGGCCTCAACTGGTATCGCAACATCGACCGGAACTGGGAGCTGCTCGCCCCCTTCGCGGGCGCGCAAGTCACGGTTCCGGCGCTCTATGTCGCGGGCGACCGTGATCTCGTCGTGCGATTTCCGGGCATGGACCAGCTCATCCCGAACCTCGTGAAATTCGCCCCCAAGCTTAAGAAGACGATCATGCTGCCCGGCTGCGGCCACTGGACGCAGCAGGAGCGCGCGGGTGAGGTGAACGC
This sequence comes from Roseiarcus sp., assembly GCA_035500275.1. GTDB lineage: Bacteria > Pseudomonadota > Alphaproteobacteria > Rhizobiales > Beijerinckiaceae > Roseiarcus. The sequence continues at coordinate 7,624 of DATJXI010000253.1, forward strand.
GGCGATCCTCGAATTCCTGCGCGGCCTCGGGTGACGGCGCTTAAAAACGCCGCTGAAAGTCGAAATAGGAAGAGTTGCCGCGCTGGACCGCGCGCGGCCCGGTCCTACGAACAAATTAGGAGTTTTTCGTCCGAATCCATCCTTTTCGTCTCAATTTGGCGTTTCTCTCAGATTATTCTCCAGGTGTTCATTGCGTTAGCTTGTTCTGCGGAACCAGTCGCCTTTTCTGAAAGTTTGGGGTTGGCCAACGGAAATCCGTCAGCCGCTGACCTCCAGGGGAAGTCGATGAGGATCGCCCAGATTGCGCCGCTGTCCGAGAGCTGCCCGCCCCGGCTTTACGGCGGAACGGAAAGGATCGTCTCGTATGTGACCGAAGAGCTCGTCCGGCAGGGGCATGACGTGACCTTGTTTGCGAGCGGCGACTCGCGGACGAAGGCGCGGCTCGAACCCTGTTCCGAGACGGCGTTGCGCCTGGACCCGCAGGTCAGGGATCCGATTCCGCACCACGTCGTCATGCTGGACAAGGTTCGGACGGCGGCGAACGACTTCGATGTGATGCACTTTCACGTGGACGTGCTGCACTATCCGATCATTCGCGATTTCATGGACCGGACGGTGACGACGCTGCACGGCCGCCTCGACCAGCCCGAACTCTGGCCGCTTTACAGGACTTTTTCGCACGCTCCCTTCGTCTCCATTTCGATGAATCAGCGCAAGCCGATGCCGCCGGTGAATTGGGTCGGTGCGGTCTATCACGGCCTGCCGCGGGACCTCTTGCCGTTCCATCCTACGCCGACAAGAGGCTATCTCGCGTTCCTCGGCCGCATCTCGCCTGAGAAACGGCCGGACAGAGCCATCGAGATCGCAGCGCGGGCCGGCGCCAGGCTGAAAATCGCCGCGAAGATCGACAAGGCCGACCGAGAGTACTGGGAAGACGTGATCAAGCCGATGGTCGACGCGCACCCCAACGTCGAGTACGTGGGCGAGATATGCGAACGGGAGAAGGCCGAGTTCCTTGGGAACGCTGCGGCCTTGCTGTTTCCGATCGATTGGCCGGAGCCGTTCGGCATCGTGATGATCGAGGCGATGGCGTGCGGAACGCCCGTGATCGCCTTTCGCAAAGGTTCGGCGCCGGAAGTCATTGACGACGGCGTCTCGGGATACCTCGTTGAAAATGTCGATGAGGCGGTCAAGACCGTCGGGCGAATCGGCGATTTCGATCGCGCCGGCGTCCGCGCCTGCTTCGAGCGGCGCTTCACGATCGAACGCGTCGCGGACGATTACCTGAAGATTTACCGCAGCCTGACGGGCGTGAGGCGCGCTCCGCGCCGGTTACGCTCGGAGCGATTTGGCGTCGTCGCCACGACGGCGGGCGTCATCGGCGAGCCGATCCTGCGCAAGTCGCCGGCGGTTCCCGCCGTCGCGCTCAAGTTTCTCAACCGGCCACAGGCGACGCCGACAGATTGAGGCGCCCGCGCTTGAGCCGCGTCAAGTAATCGTCACCACGGTGACGCGGCCGCGCCGCTCAAGAACATCCACCACCACGTGTCGCTTCGAGCGCCGGAGCGCGACGTCGATCTGCGCGTCGCCCAAGGCAAGGTTGCGCACGACGATCTCGTCGAGGAACTTCGGGAGGACAGGATCGCGGAACGACACGCGCTTGGCTTCCGCCTCGAGCGTCAGTCCCATGCACGACTGGAGCAGATAGAGCGGCGCGGCCGCCGCCCAGGCCTGTGGAATGCAGGCGACCGGATAGAAGGTCGGCCCGCGCGTCTGCTGGCGCGGAAACCCGCAAAAAAGCTCAGGCAGCCGCCGCAGGTCAATGTAGGTCGAGGCGTGGTGCAGGCTTTCGAATACCTGCGCCGCTTGCCTCTGGTGGCCGTAATTGGCGAAGCCCGCGGCGATGAGCGCGTTGTCGTGCGGCCACACCGAGCCGTTGTGGTAGCTCATCGGATTGTAGCGCGCCTCGCTCGACGCGACGGTCCGAATTCCCCAGCCGCTGTTGCTGAAGCTCGCCATCAGCGTGCGCACGACCGCCTCGGCCCGCTCCGGATAGGCGACGCCGGCGAAGAGCGCGTGACCCGCGTTGGACGCGCGCACCCGGCAGGGCTTCTTGTCGCCGTCAAGCGCCAGCACATACGTCCCGAGCGCCTCGTCGAAGAACTGCTCGTCGAATCCGCGCCGCAGTGTCTCCGCCCGCTTGTCGAACTCCGCCGCGCGGTCGCGCTGCCCGATTCGCCGCGCCATTCTTTGCGCCGCCCGCCAGGCCGCGTAGACATAGGCTTGGACCTCGGCCAGCGCGATCGGCGGCGCGGCCAACCTTCCGTCAGCGTGGAAAATGGCGTCGTGGCTGTCCTTCCAGCCCTGGTTCATGAGCCCCTGGTTTCCGCGCCTCTGATATTCGACGAAGCCGTCGCCGTCGCGATCGCCGAAAACCTCGATCCATTGAAGGGCGGCCTCTATGTGCGGCCAAAGCGCCCGCACGGTTTCGAGATCGCTGGTTCTGTCGAGATACGCGCCGGCCAACATGACGAAGAGGGGCGTTGAGTCGATGCTGCCGTAATATCGTCTGAAGGGGACCTCGCCGAGATTGGCCATCTCGCCGAGGCGAGCCTCGTGCAGAATTTTGCCCGGCTCGGCGTCCGCCCCCGGGTCGAGTTCCGTCGCCTGGGTGGCGGCGAGATGCCGAAGCACGCCGCGCGCCACCGTGGGATCGAGCCATAGCATCTCAAGCGCCGTGATGATGGCGTCGCGGCCGAAGACGGCGCTGAACCAGGGAATGCCGGCGTAGGGGTATAGGCCCTCCGGCAGCTCGGTCATGAGCATGTAGAGGTCCGCAACGCTCCGGCGGACCGCTTCATTGAAAATCTCGTTGGACGTTTCGATTGCGGCGGCGCGCGAGGACTTCGCCCGCAACTCCCGCCTGGCGTCCCGGAGAGCGACGAAGAACCGGCGGACCGGCTGGACCTTCGTTTCCTCATGCCGAAAATCGATCTCGAGAAAGATCGAGCGGCTCTCGCGCGGATCGAGATCCAGATTGAAGACGGCCTGATTGCCGGTGAGCTTGTCCGGCGGGGGATCGAATCGGAGGGCCGTCGAGCGCCGTATTTTGTCGAGGCCAGTGTAGCTGAGCAGCGTTTCTCTGCTGCGGACCTCGGGAAGATCGACCGAGCCGCGCCGTTCGCGTTGCGCCCCGCGCACTTCGAAGAGGTCGGCGAAGTCTGCGGCGAACGTGATTCCGAGGCGGATGCGGCGCGGCCGGTCGTGGAAATTGCGGATGCTGAGCCGCTCGAAACAGGCTGCGTCCCATAAGAAACGCGTGCGTCGCAAGTGTACAAGGTCGTGCTCGAATTTCGAGCGCCCGTCCGTTTCAGGCAGATCGGGGTTGGTCAGGTCGCAAGTGAGCGTCGCGTTGTCGTCGCGTAGCGTCGAGCTCAGGAGCATCGGCCGCGCGCCGTCGATCGTGACGATGAAATGCGAGAGATGTCGGGTGTCGCGGTAGTAAACGCCCTCCGCGCTTCGGCCGCTCGAGAATGCATCGCCGTTGAAGTCGAAAACGCCGAAGGTGTCGCCGTGTTTGAGAACAAGCGGCCGGATGTCCTGAAGGGAAGCGCGTGCAGCGATGACGAACGGCTCATTCCCGTCGTCCTCGTTTTCGTTTTCAGGGCGCCGATCAGGCGAAGTCGTGTCTGCGGGTCCAGTCGAGCGCTGAGCGTCCATCCTTAACCCCGATTTTCTTGGACTTGCCCCCGTTCGCCGGCGCGATCGATCTAGTCGCGCTCATCGCGGCGCTTATCGGGCAAAATCGCATCGGAATGGGGGCGGCCCCCCGTGAGCTTGCCTTTTCCCGCGTTGCCCCGCATGACGGCGCCTCCCAATTTTTCAAGCTTTCGCGGGCCATCCATTCATGGGCTTCAAATGCGGCATCGTCGGTTTGCCCAACGTGGGCAAATCGACGCTTTTCAACGCGCTGACCCAAACCGCTGCTGCGCAGGCTGCGAATTATCCGTTCTGCACCATCGAGCCAAACGTCGGCGAAGTCGCCGTGCCCGACCCCCGCCTCGCGACGCTGGCGGAGATTGCGAACTCCAAGGAGATCGTGCCGACGCGGCTCACTTTCGTTGACATCGCCGGACTTGTTCGCGGCGCCTCGAAGGGGGAAGGGCTCGGCAACCAGTTCCTCGCCAACATCCGCGAATGCGACGCAATCGCCCATGTCGTCCGCTGCTTCGAGGATGGAGACGTGACGCATGTCGAGGGCCGCATCGACCCGCTTTCCGACATCGCCACGATCGAGATCGAGCTCATGCTCGCCGATCTTGAAAGCCTCGAGCGGCGCATTCCGGCGATGGAAAAGAAAGCCAAGGGCGGCGACAAGGAAGCGCGCGAGGCGCTTGCGTTCGCCGAACGCAGCCTCGAGGAGGTGCGCGAGGGACGGCCGGCCCGAGCCGCGGGCGTGAGCCGCGAGGAGCGCCGGCACTTTCAATCGCTCGGCCTTTTGTCGTCGAAGCCGGTTCTTTATGTGTGCAACGTTGACGAAGCCGCGGCGGACAAAGGCGACGCCTATTCTGAGATGGTGAGGGCGCAGGCCGAGAAGGAGGGCGCGGCGGCGGTCGTCGTTTCGGCGAAGATCGAAAGCGAGATCGCGGTCTTGCCGCAAGCGGAGCAGAAGGACTATATCGACGCCGTCGGCTTGAGCGAGCCCGGCCTCAACCGGGTCATCCGCGCTGGCTACGACCTCCTCCGCCTCATCACGTTCTTCACCGCCGGGCCGAAAGAGGCGCGCGCCTGGACGGTCGAAAAAGGCGCCAAGGCGCCTCAGGCGGCCGGCGTCATCCATAGCGATTTCGAGCGCGGCTTCATCCGGGCCGAGACGATCGCCTACGACGACTATGTCGCCTTTGGCGGCGAAGCGGGCGCCCGCGAAGCCGGCAAGTTCCGGCTCGAAGGCAAGGACTATGTCGTCGCCGACGGCGACGTCATGCACTTCCGCTTCGCGGCCTGATCCGGGCCGCGCCACGGCAGGCCGAGCATTCCGACGATGCGAGGACGTCTTGCTTTGGGCATGCGGACCCGTCAGCCAATGCTCATCCGCCGACGCTAGGCTTTTGCAGCGTCAATCGATAAGGAGACGGCCGCGCCGCTCGCGGCGCGTCAAGGATCGGGGGAACGGGGAGATCGAATGGCGGTCAATCTCGTGGACGCCGTCTCGGCGGTCCTGACGCCGCAGGTCGTGGGCTCGCTCGCCCGCGCGGTCGGCGTCAGCGAGGCGGTCGCGCAGCGGCTCGTATCCGCCGCGATCCCGACCATCCTGGCGGCGTTCACCACCATGGCCGCGGCGCCGGGCGGCGCACGGCGCGTCTCCGAGGCGGTTTCCAACGCCGATCCCGACATCCTCGCCAAGGTCGCCGCCGGCGACGCCGACGCGATGACGCGCGGAACGGGCCTCCTCGGCCGGTTGCTCGGCGGCTCCGGCCTCTCGGGCGTGGTCGGCGCCGTCAGCCAGTATTCGGGCGCGCCGCAGCCGGCGGCGCAGTCGATCGCGGGCGCGACAGCCGAGGCCGCGATCGGCGCGATCCGCGAGCAGGATTCCTCCAACTGGTCGGATGGGCGGGCGGTCGCCGCCTTCCTGAACGGACAGAAGGCGGAGATCGCGGCGGCGCTTCCGCCCGAAATCGAGCGGGCGCTGGCACCGACCGGGATCGTCGCCGGGCTCGGCGCCATCGGCGCCGCTCGTCCCCCGAAGCCGCCCTCCCCGGCCGCGATCGCGGCAGCAAGCGCCGCGGCGGCCAGAGCCCGCGCCGCGCCGCCCCCGAGGCCCTCCCGCTTTCCGATCTGGGCGATCGTTCTCCTCGTTATCATTGCGCTGGCTGTGATCGGGTGGTTCCTGGCCGAGAGCTACCGGACGGCGCCGGTCCCAGCGAAGCAGGGATTGCTGCCCGCGCCGCTCGGATACGCATTGGTGGCGCTCATCGAGCTTGAGTGCTAATAGGCGGGACCAGCGGGACGTGGGGGTTTGAGTTTGAGTTGGTTTGGACGGAGCGACGCAGCCGGGCGACAGGGCTGCCGACGGCCTAAGACTGCGTTCGCGCTTGTGGTCCTTTGCGCGGCGTTTCTCGCCGGCTGCGCCGGCCGTCCCTATGGCGACCTCATCGTCGGAACGAGCGCGCCCGGGGCGTCCGAGGTCGATATGCTGGTCGCGACGACGCGCGCACCCGTGGTCGAGCCGGCCGGCGTCCTGTTCGGCGGCGCGCGCAGCCGAGGCTTCGGTTTCGCCGACATCGGCGTCTCGATTCCCCCCGATTCAGGGCGCAAAGCCGGGGAGGTGCAGTGGCCGCGCTCGCCGCCGGGCGATCCGAGCCACGATTTCGTGACGGTGCGCGCCGACCGGATGAGCCTCGCCGAAGCGCGGGCGGAGTTCAACAAACGCGTTGTGCGCACGCCCGGCCACAAGGTGCTCATTTTCGTGCACGGCTACAACACGCGCTTCGAGGAGGCGGTGTATCGGTTCGCGCAGATCGTGCACGATGCGCGTGTGGACGTCGCGCCGGTGCTGTTTACCTGGCCCTCCGGCGGCAATCTGACGGACTACGTCTACGACCGCGACAGCGCGATGTTTTCGCGCGACGGGCTCGAGACGTTGCTGACAAAGCTGTCCGAGAATCCCAACGTCGGGTCGATCTCCATACTGGCGCATTCGATGGGCAACTACCTGACCGTCGAAGCGCTGCGGCAAATGTCGATCCGCAACCACGGTCTTCCGTCCAAGATCAGGGACGTGATGCTCGCCTCGCCCGACATCGACGTCGACGTATTCCGCCGCCAGATCGCCGAAATCGACGCCAGTAAGCATGCCACGCAATTCACGCTCTTCGTGTCGAGGGACGACAAGGCGCTCGGCCTGTCGAGCTTCCTCGCGCGTGATTCGACCCGGCTCGGCGCCCTCGATCCGACGAAGGAGCCGTACGCCTCGATGCTCGAGAAGTCGCAGGTGCACGTCATCGACCTCACCAGCGTCGCGTCCGAGGACGTCGCCAATCACAGCAAGTTCGCCACCGGCGAGGTCGTCAGCGCCATCGGCGCGCGTCTCGCCGAAGGCCAGACGCTGACGGACGCGAAGCCGGGCCTGGTCGAATCGCTCGGAACCTTCACGCGCGGCGCGGTCGACGTCGCAGCCACCGCCGTGACGGCGCCGACCTCAATCGCGACCCGGATCACCGATCCGACCCAGTCCGAAAAGCCGGTCGACACCGCCGCTGGGTCGCTCACCGTCGAGAAGTAGGCGACGGCTTCGGAGCCTTCGCTGGCGGCGCTGTTCGCGCCTTCTTTACGGCCAACAGTCGTCTCACAGTGGCGGGAAGACCGCCTCGGGGAGGAACAAAGTCCTGCCGAGGACTGTTGCACGTAACCCATGGAGGTCAACGTGCCCGCAATCCGGAGCGACCGCCTTTCGGCCGCTCAAAGCCCATCTGAGGCAAGGATTTCAGATCGCCGCTCCGAGACGCCCGAGCGCATCGAGAGACCTCGGCCCGAGCCGATCCAGGATCAGGGCAAGCCCGCTCCGCCGTCGCCGAAGTCCGCTTCATGGCTCCGCAGGCACAAGCTCCTCGCCGTCCTGCTCGCGCTCGCAATCGCGGCCGCCATCGCCGGCGGCGTGGCCTGGTGGCTCAACTCTCTTCACTATGAGAGCACCGACGACGCCTTCATCGACGCGCGGTCGAGCGCCATCAGCCCCGAGGTCGCCGGCGCAATCACCGAGGTTCTGGTGACCGACAATCAGCTCGTCAAGCCGGGGCAGGTTCTCGTTAAGATCGACCCGCGCAACTATATTGCGGCGGTCGACCAAGCGAAGGCGGGGATCGCGCAGGCCGACGCGGCGATCGCGACGTCCGAGGCCCAAAGAACGGCGCAGCAGTCTGCGATCAACCAGATGCAGCAGCAGCTGACCCAGGCCCAAGCCGCCCTCACCTACTCGCAAGAGGAGTACCAGCGGGCCGAGACGCTGTTGACAAAAGGCTTCGGGACGCTTCAGGCGGCGCAGCTCGCGCGCTCGGACTTGACCCAGAAACAGGCGGCGCTCGACGCCGCGAAAGCCGCGTTGAACCAGGCCCAGCGGCAGCTCGCGGTCATCGCCGCCCAGCAAAAGGCGGCCGAAGCGCAGAAGGCGCAGGCTGAGGCGCAACTCGCGCAGGCGCAGGTCAACATCGCGCGCACAACAATCACGGCGCCCTTCACGGGAAGGGTCACCGAGCTCACGGCCGCGCGAGGAACCTACGCGACGCCCGGCCAGACCCTTATGTACATCGTGCCGACCGAGGTCTGGGTCACGGCGAACTTCCGCGAGACGCAGCTCGCCGACATGAAGGTCGGAGACCCGGCTCAGCTTTGCATCGACGCCTACGGGCGCTGCTTCCCCGGTCACGTCGCCAGCGTCCAGGCCGGCAGCGGAACGGCATTCAGCCTGCTGCCGGCCGAGAACGCGACCGGCAACTATGTCAAGGTCGTGCAGCGGGTGCCGGTCAAGCTCGTGTTCAACTCGCCGCCAAACGTCGAGCTTGGGCCGGGCATGTCGGTGGCGCCCACGGTCAAGGTGCGATAGGCGCGGCATGCCCGATCGCCCCGGCGAGTCCGGCTGGGACCCGAGCCGCTCGGCGGCTGGCAACCACAACCCATGGTTCATCACGCTGATCTTGTCGATGGCGACCTTCATGGTCGTGCTCGACACGTCGATCGCCAATGTCGCGCTCGTGCATATCGGGGGTTCGCTCGGAGTGAGCATCGACGAAAGCACCTGGGTCATCACGAGCTACCTCGTCGCCAACGCGATCATACTCCCCGTCAGCGGCTGGCTCTCCGAAGTCATCGGACGCAGGCGCTTCTACATGCTGTCGGTGGCGCTATTCTCGCTTGCTTCGCTGTTCTGCGGGCTCGCGCCAAGCCTCACGCTGCTCGTCGCGGCGCGCGCCCTGCAAGGCGTCGGCGGGGGCGGCATGGCGCCGGTCGAGCAGGCGATGCTCGCCGACACCTTTCCACCCTCGAAGCGCGCGCAGGCATTCGCCGCTTACGGCGTCGCGGTCATCGTCGCCCCGGCGCTCGGGCCAACGATCGGCGGCTACATCACCGACAACGCCTCCTGGCACTGGATCTTCTTCATCAACGTGCCGATCGGGGCCCTCTCGCTCGCGCTCGTCGCGGCCTTCGTCGACGAGCCGCCCGCTCTCGTAGCCGACCGGGAGAAGCTTTGGCGCGGCGGCCTCCACATCGACTGGGTCGGCTTCGTTCTCGTCGCGCTGTGGCTCGGCTTTCTCGAGGTCGTGCTCGACAAGGGACAGGAGAGCGACTGGTTCAATTCAAGCTTCATCGTCGGCTGCGCGGTCGTATCGAGCCTCGCCTTTCTCGCTTTCGTGCCGTGGGAGCTCACACGGGACGAGCCGATCGTCGACGTCAGGCTCGTCGCGCGGCGCCAGTTCGGGACCTCGTTCTTCGTCATGTTGGCGGTCGGCGCGATCCTGTTCTCCACGACCCAGTTTATGCCGCAGGTGCTGCAGGAGACTTTCGGCTACACGGCGACCTGGGCGGGACTCTCGCTGATGCCGGGCGGCTTCGCCTCGCTCATGTCGATGATCGCGGCCGGACAGGTGAGCCGCTTCGTGCAGCCGCGCTGGATGATGGCGGGGGCGCTCTTGTGGATCGGCTTCGCCATGTGGCGTTTCACGTCGCTGGCGCCTGAGGCCGACTTCTGGTGGTTCGCGTGGGCGCGCGCGCTTCAGATGGCCGCGTTGCCGTTCCTCTTCCTCACGATCACGAGCTATTCCTATGTCGGGCTGCCGCCCGGCAAATCGGGGCAGGCGTCGTCGCTCATCAACGTTGCGCGCAACTTGGGCGGCAGCATCGGCGTCTCGCTGTCGCAGACCCTGCTCGTCCGGCGGGAGCAGTTCCATCATGCGCGGCTTGTCGCCGACATTAGTCCGACCTCGCTCGCCTACCAGCAGACGCTGAAGGGGGCGACCGCCTATTTCATGCAGCACGGCTATTCGATGGCCGATGCGCAGCGCCGCGCCATCGCCTGGATCGGCCAGACGGTCATGGGCCAGGCGGTGCTGCTCTCCTACATCGACATTTTCGCGGCGCTCGGATTTTTTGCGCTTTGTCTCGTGCCGGTCGCCTTCCTGCTGCAGCGCGTGAACCTCGGCGCGCCGCGGCAAACGGCGGCGGGGCATTAGCCCCGCGCAGCGCGATATAAGACCTCAACCTCAATATGGAATTTGCTCAAGCTCCCGCATTCGGTTAACTCTTATTCGGATAGAAGCCGGCATGAGCCGAGATACGGACGCCGCATGACGGGATCGGCCCGCCGCCGACTGCAAAGCGGTTGTGAAAAGCGCGCCCGGCCGCGCGGCGGCACGCCGCTGACGTCCCTCCTCGTCGCGCTGTCGCTCATCGTCCAGCTCGTCTTCATTCCCTACCATCAGGCGCTCGGCGAGCCGGCGAACGGCGCATCGGACCCGACGCGCGCCGCGGCCGAGCTCAAGGCGACCTTCGGCGACGCGGCGGCGCTCTGCGTCCAATCCGATGACGGCTCAAAGGCCCCGAAAGGCTGCTGCGACGACGACTGCCCCTTCTGCCGCTTCGCGGCGGAGGCGGCGACCCTCGTCATTCCGGACTTTCCCGCGCTGCCGATCCGGATCGAGCTCGTCGCCGCCCACGTCAGGCTCCCGCCTGAGTCAGTCGCGCCTTCCGCAGCGCCGCTTCAGCGACAAAGAGCCCGAGCGCCGCCTTTCGCCGTCTGAGACCCCCTAAGCCGCGTCGCGAACGCTTGCGCGCGCGACGTCGATTTCTCTCAGACCCGAAGGCTCTCCTTATGTTATCGCCTCCTCGTTGGGGCCTCGCGCTGGCGGCCATTTGCGCCGGCGCAGGCCTGGCTACCCCTGCTTTCGCGCATTCCGTGTGCGGCGATCGCATTTTCCCGGCCACGCTCGCGATCGACGACCCGGGCGTGAACGACGAGCTTGCGTTGCCCACCCTTAGCTGGGTCCCCAATAACGGCGACGGCGCGCAGGAATTCGACGCCAGTTTCGCCTGGACCAAGACGATCACGCCGAGGCTCGGGATTTCGGTGAGCGCCGGCCCGACGTGGCAGCATCCCGGCGGTTACGGCTGGGCGCCCCTCGACACGGAGATCAAATACCAGCCCCTGTGCATCCCCGAGGCCGAATTCATGTTTGCCGTCGGCTTCGACGTCACCTGGGCCGGAACCGGCACAGGGACTCAGGCCGGCGCCGGCTCGCAAAACACCTATTCGCCGGTGCTGAACGCGGGGCTCGGATTTGGAAGCCTGCCCGAGTCCATGAAGTACCTGCGGCCCTTCGCCATCACCTCCCAGTTCGATGTCGCCGCCCCGGGGCGGGACTGGACAAATGGAGAGCCGAACACAACCACATTCGACTGGGGATTCACCCTCCAGTACAGCCTGCCCTACTTCAACGCTCATGTCGCCGAGATCGACAACGCGTTCCTGAAGCGCCTCATCCCGATTGTGGAGGTCACGTTCTCGACGCCAATCCACAATGCAGCGCCGCAGATAACAACCGGGACTGTCCAGCCGGGCGTCATTTATGAGGCCGGCAGTTGGCAGGTCGCGCTCGAGGCGATCATCCCGATCAACGGCGCCAGCGGCCATGGCGTCGGCGTCATCGGGGAATTGCACTTCTTCCTCGACGACATCTTCCCCAACACGCTCGGCAGGCCGATTTTCCCCCACGGACTTGGCATTGCCCCCGGCATCTAACCGAAGGATCTCACCCATGCGCATATTTACGCTCAAAGTCGCCGCTTCGCTCGCCTTCGCGCTCGCCGCGACGCAGGCCTACGCCCACGCTCAGCTCGAAAAGGCGACGCCCGCCGTCGGCGGGATGGTCACGCCGCCGAATGAGATTCGCCTGGAGTTCAGCGAAGGGGTCGAGCCCAAATTCTCGAAGGTCACACTGAGGGGAGCGGGCGGCGCCGCGGCGCCTCTCGGGGCGCCGAAAGTTGAGGCGGGCCATCCGAACGTGCTGATCGCGCCGATCGCCAAACCCCTCGCGCCCGGCGTCTATACCGTTCATTGGCATGCGGTGTCGGTCGACACGCACCACACGCAGGGCAATTTCAGTTTCACCGTAAAGTAGCATCTGAGAATCTGCAACCAGCGACCTGTTCCAAATCAGCAAAGGACGATCCATTATGACCCGTTCTCTTCTCGCCCTCCTCGCCGCGTCCATAGCGGCGCTCACGTCCCCGTCGCTGGCGGCGGAGTTCAAATCCGGCGACATTTCCATCGAGAACCCCTGGACGCGCGCGACCCCGAAAGGCGCCGAGGTCGGCGCCGGCTATCTCACCGTCCACAACAACGGCGCGGCGCCGGAGCACCTGACCGGCGGCTCGGCCGACTTCGCCTCGGTCGAGGTCCATGAAATGAAGACCGAGAACGGGGTCATGAAGATGCGCGAGATGAAGGACGGCCTCGCCATCCCCGCGCACGGCACGGTCCGGCTCGCGCCGGGCGGCTATCATCTCATGTTCACGCATCTGACCAAGCCCTTGATGAAAGGCGAGAAAGTCAAGGCGACGCTAAACTTCGAACATGCGCCGCCGCTGCCCGTCGAGTTCACCGTCGAGGGCATGGGCGCCTCCGGACCCGCAGGCGCGAAGGGCGGCATGAAGAGTGGCGGCATGGGCGGAATGAAGATGTGAGCCCTCGGGCGCCCGCGAGTCCGGAGCGAAACGAGCTTCGAGCGGAACCCCCGCGGCCGACGGCGAAGGCGTGACGCTCCTTATCCTCTGCCGCTTCGTCCATTTCGCGAGCCTCATGCTGGCGTTCGGCGCGAGCGCCTATCTCTGGCTCTGCGCTCGGGAAGGCTTGCGACAGGCGCTCGCCCCGAACGCCTCGCGCCTCGTAGCGGCTGCGGCTGTCGCCGCTTTCTTGAGCGCGATCTTGTGGCTTTTGGCCGAGACGGCCTCGATGGCCGACGACTGGCGGGCCGCGTTCGACCCCGGAACGATCGGCGCGGTGCTCGCCGACACCGAGTTCGGCCGTGTCTGGGTCTGGAGGCTCATCCTTGCGGGCGCGTTCCTCGCCGTCGTGATCGCGCTGACCAACCGATGGCCGGCGATTGCGCTCATGTCGGGGCTTTTGCTGGCGAGTCTCGCCCTTGTCGGGCACGCGGCGATGCGGACGGGCGCCTGGGGCGAGTTCCAGCGGATGAACCAGGCCGTTCATCTCCTGACGGCCGGCGCATGGATCGGCGGCCTTTTTGGCTTCATTGGCTCGCTGCGCGCCTATTCCGACGAGAAGCTGAGGCGCGACGCGGTTAGCGCGATGGCGCGCTTCTCGTTCATGGGCCAATTCGTCGTCGCGGCCCTCGTCGTGACCGGCGCGGTCAATATCGCCCTCGTCTCCGACCACGCGCCGATCCCGCCGACGACGCCCTATCGCGCGCTGCTGTGCGCCAAGATCGCGCTGGTTGCGCTCATGATTGCGCTGGCGGCGACGAACCGCTTCTTCCTCGCGCCGAAGCTCGCGACCCGCCCGGAGGCGCAGGCTTATCTGCGGGCGACCGCCGCGGCGGAGGTCGCGCTCGGGACGGCGGCGGTGGCGCTCGTCAGCGTCTTCGCGCTGCTCGATCCGGCCTAAGATTCGGCTGTTTTACTTAAGCGAGGAGTTGAGGGAGACTCCGCGGGACGCCAAGCGTACCTTGGTTGCCTCTTTTCCGTTTATTGGAGGGTCGTTGGGTTTTGCCCAACCGCCCTCGTCACCTCAACCGACCGGATTTGCGCCGGGTGCATGACCTCGATGACGATGGCGATAATAGGCGCGGCGTTTTGTCTGTTCGCCGCAAATCTGTGGCTCATCCAGTACGCTGCGAATTTGACGCCGTATTGGGACGAATGGGACGCGGGCGCCGCGTCCCTGCTAAAGCCTTATCTCGAAGGGACTCTGGCTTTAAGGTCGCTCTTCGAACCGTTCAATGAACATATCATTTTTTTCCCCAGGCTCGTGATACTCTTTGTCTACCAAGTTTCCGGTTACTACGATGTCATTCTTCAAATGATTTTGAACGCTTTCGCACTTGCATTGTTGGCTCCAATATTTGTAACGCATCTTTCACGTTGCGTGGACGCTTCACGCAGATTGTACCTCCTGATGGCCGTGATCTTAATTAGCATTATACCGTTTGCCTGGGAAAACACGCTAATGGGTCTTGGCGGAACGGAGTTTCTCCTGACTGCAGCCTTCTCCATAGCCAGCCTGACTTTGATTGTAAGCGCTCCGGCATGGAGTCTTAAGTGGCTGGCCGGATTCTTTTTGGCGATTGCCGCCTTTCTCAACGCCGCCAGCGGCATTTTGGCTTGCCTTGCCGCAGCATTCATCTCCGCTGTTCAAATTTTCAGCTCGCGCCGGGTTGGAGCAGGAGAGTGGATCGGCGTTAGTTTCCTCTTGGTCGCCAGTCTGGTGATCATTAAGAGATTTGTTCCCCATATTTACGCTCACGATGCGCTTCGCGCCCACAGTGTCCCTGAATATATTTTTTATTGTCTTCAGCTTGCAAGCTGGCCTCTTCGCTATCCATTTGGCATCGTTCTCTTTCTGCCAATAATTGCAATCGCGGCCCGAACGTTGCGGCAACGTCCCCCCATAGCGAGCATCCATTGGCTTCATATGTCTATACTTGTTTGGCTGGGACTTCAAATTTTTATACTGGTGTATGGAAGAGGACAAACGGCAGTCATCTCGTCGCGGTATACTTACGTCCTACAGATTGGTCTGCTCCTGAACCTTGTGTGCATGGTTCAAATCATTCCAGCGTCATTGCCAATTCGGCGGACGCTACCGTGGGGGCCGCTCGTTGTGGCCGCGGCTTTCGGCTTGGTGTTAGCGATAGTCTGGGATTTCAACCCCGGCTCACTGGAGATGAAATGGGTTGAGCAGAAGAAGATTGAGGGAGAATTGCAACAGAAACATGTTACAGATTATCTAAGGACGAAAACCGAACAAAGCCTCGCGGACACAAGGGACTTCGCCGTGCCATATCCGGACCGTCGAAGACTCAGTAACTTTCTTGACGATCACGTCATCCGGGGCATCCTGCCTTCCGTATTGCTTTCAAAAGCGCCTTCACGAACCTTCATCGAAATCGGTAAGAGCTGCATCCTTGGCTATTGGTTCGTCTTTGCAATCCTTGGTGGAATACTTTTCCAAGCCGGCTGTTTTCGACTGAAAGCCAGCGGACGCTCATCCGCTCGAAGCGCGCCGCTGCAAGCGGCTTCCAACCGCGCGTCGTGATGTTGCCAGCTTAACCAGCTTCCTCCGAGTGCAGCTCAGGCCCCGGCCAGCGCAGCGGCGCCGGCCTGAAACGGGTCGGGGAATCTCTCCCTGAGATCCGCGCGGTCCCGATAGAGCCGACGATGTTTTTTGGAGATCGGCGCGCCATCGGCGTAAGTTCCATAACACCACCATCCCTCCGGCAGGCCGGCTAGTGCGTGCGCGGCCAGTCGGCGTCGATACCATGAGATGAGCTCGAACACCTCGATGCGGCCACCGGAATAGCGCTCCAGCATCTGCTCCCCAACCCACGTCACTTTGGTGAAGTGGAAGAACCGCAGCGGATGTCCCCCGGCGCGGATCTCGCCGTCCTTGTCGATCGAGATTGGGCGCTGGCTCAGGTTCCAGCTCGCGACATTATAGCCGGGGTCTCTGAGAATATGCACACCTGAGAAGAAAGCGGGCGCCAAGTCGCACCAGCGCTGATCCGTGAACAAGCCGTTTGGAATGTCGTCAAAGCAGAAACGC
This sequence comes from Roseiarcus sp., assembly GCA_035500275.1. Lineage (GTDB taxonomy): Bacteria > Pseudomonadota > Alphaproteobacteria > Rhizobiales > Beijerinckiaceae > Roseiarcus. Next base: position 23,453 of record DATJXI010000253.1, read on the forward strand.
AGCAGCCGGTCGCGCCACCACGCCGCGAAGCGCTTGCCCTCGTCGGTGCCGGCGACGGCGAGGAAACCCAGATTGTAGATTCCGTGCTTCAGCGAGCCGATCTCATTGTCAACGATCGCCGCGAGGCCTTCGTCCGGCGCGACCTGATGCGGCGTCAAAATCACATTGTACTTATCCAGGAGGTTTTCCACCTCAGAAAGGCTGTTGAACACGGCGATGTCCGGGTCCAAATAAACGACCTTCGTCGCGTCGTGATCAAGCAACTTACAAAGCATCGGTCCCTTCACCGCTGTGCTCAACTCGACGACGTCGTGCGTGAAGAGCCAGGGCCGCAAGTCCGGAATGCCCAACTCAGTAACCCGAACGACCTTGTCGATCCCCATTCTACTCAGATCGATGGAAATTCCCGGGGGCTCGCCGTCCGCTAGGCACAACCAGAACGTCCACTCCGGATGGCGCTGGCGCAACGTTTCGACCAATACCCCAACACGATCGAGATACGCGTAGGTCGCGCTGGTGAAGCAGTGAACCTTAGACATTGATCGCTAATCCTGCAGGCTCATCACGGCCGCAGAGCCAACCGAAGGCGCGGACGAAGCGAACTCATCGCCATCCAACACGCGCGCGATCCACGGCGTAGACCCGGACTCGGGGATCAGCACGCCACGGCGGCGGCGCGCATCGCGAACCAGAGGCCCCAGTCGGCGCTCTTCGAAGAGGTAAGACAGCTCGGCCTCGCTTTCCAATACGCATCCCTGTTCCGGCGCAATCATCCGAAGCGCGGCTGAGACGTGGCCCGCGCCGGCGTTCGCGACAACGAAAGCGCCGCCAGCGAGCGCTTCGTGAACCGTGTAGCAGAAGGTCTCAGGCCATGGAGACCAATTCACGACGACGTCGATGCGGTGCTCCGAAATCGCTTCAATCATCGCATTGGGCCGGTCGTGGTTCACCTGGACGTTGATCACATGAATTCCTTCGGAAACCTGCGCATCTGAGGGCGCTCCTAGCCGATAGAACCCATAGGCGGGATCCTTAACGAAGCGGCGCGCCAGCGTCGCGAACACCGGCCAACCTTTGTGGTGCAACGGCATGCCCAGATGCGCCACGCGGAGCTGTCTGTCCGGTTCGACCGACGGCAGCGGATCGCGGGCAAGCACGAGCCGAGCCGGCGGCTGAACGCCTACGTCACGATGGGGAAGTGCGCCGCGAGTGCGCCAGATTTCCAAGGCTGTCTCGGATGGGGCAAGGACGAGCGGCCGAGTCGCATCGAAGAAGCGACGAATGCGCGACATGTGCTCGGCTCTATCAGCGCCATATGCACAGATACCGCACGCGCCCGAAGTCGGCTGCGGCGCCCCACAGAACCGCACATCATTGCGAAGGAGGTTGTAGTTGGCGCAGAGTGTGAAGTAGTCGTGAATCCAAACAATGGTCCCGTGCGCCGCTATTGCCGCCAAGGTCGCGAGGGCTTCGGGCGAGTGGCCTAGCAAGTGATGCACGACAACAAAAAGGCGCGCGCCTGCCACACTCAGCGTTTCAAGGCAAGCAACCAGATCCTCCATCGTCGCGGCGCCGAGATGATCGGATCCGAGCCGAAGGAGAACGTGTAATTTTTGCGCGGTGGCGGTCTCCGCCAACAATGGCAAGGGAGCGACAGGAGCCACGTGCAGATAGGCGCATCCCATCCGCTCAACGGCGGCCCGCTCCTGCCGGATCACATTTTGAACTCCTCCCAAGTTCCTGTGGTAGTCGTCGTGACTGATCGACACGACGACAGCCTTGGTCGATAGGACTCCAGCAAGACGGCGAGTTAGCAACTGACGTTCCAGACACGGTCCGTGATCAGTCACTCGAGCCCACTCGCCAGCCTTCTCGCGAGGGTGTCGCGCTTGCTCAATATTCGAACGGAGCGAATCCATCGGTCGTTTCGGCAATCGGCCTTCCGATTTGCCGGCCCACACGTAGTGGAGCAGCGGGTTGACGCCAGTGGCGACGACATCGGGGTAGGTTCGCAAGTAATAGCCGACGTCGAAATCGGCGCTTGGATTGCGGCCTTCCCGCCATCCCGATTTGAAGAAATGTCGAAGAGGATCCAATCCGGATGTCTGGACATCCGGATTGGTCGCAAGATAGTAGGCCGCATCGAAGTGATCAGCTACTGCCGAGGCCTCCTGCTCGTCGTGCGGCCGACAATTGTCGTTCTGATTCAAATCGACCTCATTGTCCAGCCCAAGCGCCGCATCAGCCCCCGGAGGCTTGAACCAACTGCTTTGCGCACGCGACTCGGCGGAGAGGCGGGTCTAGGCGGTTTATCGACAGCCTTCGTAAACTGGAATCTGAGGCGTCCGCCCCTCTTCGCTCGCTCAGCCGCAAACTGAGCGGTAGCGTCCTGAAGCTTGCGCTCCGCGGCATCGGCGCGCTCTCGCTCGGCTCCCAACTCGGCCAGACGCGCAAGAGCATGCGCGTTTGCGCTGGCGAGCAACTGTTCCGCCGCCTCCCGACGTTGCCGTTCTTCGCTCAATTGCTCAAGGCGTTCCGCAAGCTTTTCCGACTCGACGAGGCCGGCCTCAGCGGCAAGTTTCTCCGCCCGGGCAAGCGCAGCTTCCGCCGCCTCGCGGCGCCTTCGTTCTTCGTTCAATTGCGCCAGGCGTTCGAATGCAATCTTCTCCGCCTGAACGAGTCCCGCCTCGACCACCTCGCGGCGTCTTCGTTCTTGGGTCAGCTCGCTGAGCCGCTCCAACGCGACTTTTTCGGCTGACGCAAATCCCGCCTCGACCACCGCGCGGCGCTTGCGTTCCCGTGTCAGGGGATCGCGCAGATCATCTGCGATCTCTTCGCCTTCCCGATCTATTTCGAACAAGGCGGCGTCCGTCGAATGCTCGGAAAGAAAATTGTCGCGTGATTGTTTGAGAAGTGCGCGCCCCGCCGTCGCGGCGAGTTGAGAGGTTTCCGCGTGCGCTAGCTCTCGCGGAAGCCACCGAGGAGTGAACCACATCGCCTCCCTGAGGTCGGCGATGCTCTCGATTGGCCGCAATATGCAATTATGCGCCTCAAGCTCCGCGTCCATCCGCGGTCGGATTTTCGGGGCCACAAGCAGCCCGGCTTCGTATGCCCACGGGTAGATGGGCTCGCGCTCGGCGCGAAAATTGTCCGGGTTGTGCGACGGAAACGCGAAGTACCACGCCGCGAGGCGCCATGACAGCGCCAGCTCAGCCGCGAGAAGCGATTTTGCGGATTCATTGCACTCAATCCAAAGCGTCGCTTCCCCACGGCTGAGATAATCCCGATCCGCCTGGAGGATGTCGCGTTCCATTCCTTCGACATCGAGCTTGATCAGGTCGAAGTGTCCGTACTGGGTGCGGAGTTGCGACAACGCCAGCGCGTTCTCCGGCAAGTCGGTGACGGGCTCGCCTTGGGCATCCGAAGAAAACGAAGTGGAACCCAGGTTTTTCGGATCCCCTCGCCCGGGACGCAATGAAAGATCCGGGCCGCTTACCATGGCGCTCACGACCGCCGTCGAGCATGTCGCATTCGCCCGGACGTTCTCTCTCAGCAGCGGTAGGATCTGCTGATTCGCCTCGACGAGGCACAGGAAACCCAAACGCTTCCGAATAGAGAGTCCAAGGCCAAAGGTCCCGAGATAGGCGCCGACATCGAGCACCCGCCCCCGCTCAGGCAGCGCCGACGCGACAAATCCGACTTCGTCCCATCCCCACTCGCCGCATCGCATGAGGAACCGGCTGATGACATCGTCCCCTCCTGGAATGCTGAGGCGACCATATCGGGTATCGATAGCGCCGCTTTCGGCTTCAGCTTCCGTTTTGTTCATCGGCTATAATTACACTATCATTGCGCAGAATAGGGACTGTAAGTACGCTGTCGCTGCGCATCAACCATAGTTGGCCGATCTCGACAAGGCGCCCAGGCGATGTCGCGCATGGGCTTCGGCAACCCTTCCAGCCGGGCTCTCAGGTCTCGCTGACTCTGGCGGGATCGCGATATGTCCAGGCCGCCTCGACGAGCGCTCGCCGCGCCGGTTTGTCTTGATGCGCTCGCCCGCCCGTTTCGGGATCAGGGCCGGCGCGACGACCATGCAATCGTGGCCGAGAGCCTGAACCTGGCGATAAAGCCCGTATCCCGTCGGCCCGACTTCAAAGCAGGCATGCAGCCGCTCGCACCGGTCCGCCAATCGCTTGATCGTCCGCTCGATCGGTCCTGGGCTGTTTTCGACATCGTCGAGAAACCGGACTTCCCTGCTGCGGCTGCCTTCTGCGATCGCCACGGC
>DATJXI010000254.1:0-13594 GCA_035500275.1 Roseiarcus sp.
ATCCCGCCACCGCCCATCGGAGTGGAACCCGAGCCTTCCGCCCCTTCCGTCAGCTGCTTGATTTCCGGCGGGATATCGGCGGCCGAGAAAGTCTGCTGGACCGCGCGGTTGTGGACGAAGGCGATGATGTCGGCGAGATCCTGGCCCGTGAACGTGATCTGGTGGCCGAGCTCGTGTTGCTGCATCATGGTCATCGGCACTGCGCCGCGCCACATCTTCGCCGCGAAGTCGAACGGATCCATCTCCGGCGCCATGGTCGCCGCGTCGAGAGCCGGCGCGTCGTGGCCGCCGACCCCGTTGATCGAAGGGCAAACGACGCAGCCTTTGCTGGCGAACAGCGCCTTGCCGCGAACGGGGTCCATCGGCGGGAGCACCGGCCCGGGCGCCACTTGCGCCGGCAACTGCGCGACAGGTTCGGCAGCCTCAGCCGGATCGCCGCCGCGCGCGACAAGGTCGCCCCAACCCGCAGCGAGCACCGCAAATGCGACCGCCGGGCCGGCGATGACGAGCGAACGAAACGTCTCCTTCGTCTGATACTCCCGTAAGGCCGGGCAATGCCGGGCGACTTCGCAGCGACCCAGTGTGTATTTGGCTCTGCACCGAGTCTTGGCGACGCCGCGCGCGCAAGTGTGCTCCGCGTCATCCCTCGATGTCGCGCTTCTTGCCCAGGTATTCGTCTCGGCTGATTTCGCCGCGAGCATAACGCTCCTCGAGCACATCGATCCCCGTCGAGCGGCGCCGGGGCATGAATTGAACGCCTTGCGAGCCGTCCCTCCGCATGAACCAGACGACGCCGACAATGATGGCGATCAGGATTATGGGCCACAACAGCATGTCAAACGCTCCATAGGTTCCGTACCCCCAACCGCCCATCATCCCCCAGTGCGGTCCGTAGTTCCACATCATCGCTTCTCCTGATCCTTCGTCTCTCTCGCGGACCGCGGCGAGGAGAGGCGGACGCCCGGTCTCGCCGGTTGTCGGTTTTTTTTCATCCCGGCGGGCGGCCGGCTACAGCTTCACCCATCGCAACCGCAGCGCATTGCTGATGACGCTCACCGACGACAGCGACATCGCCGCCGCCGCCACGATCGGCGAAAGGAGAATGCCGAACGCTGGATAAAGGACCCCGGCGGCGATCGGCACGCCGACCGCGTTGTAGGCGAAGGCCCAAAACAGGTTCTGGCGGATGTTGCGCATCGTCGCCTTTGACAGTCGGCGGGCGCGCACGAGGCCCCGAAGATCGCCCCTCAAGAGCGTCACCCCGGCGCTTTCGATCGCCACGTCCGTGCCCGTGCCCATGGCGACGCCGACATCTGCCGCGGCCAGCGCAGGCGCGTCATTGACGCCGTCGCCCGCCATCGCCACCACCCTGCCTTCGCTCTTCAGGCGCGCGACCGTTTCCGCCTTATGATCAGGCAAAACTTCGGCCTCGACGTCCTTGATGCCGAGCCTGGCTGCGACGGCCTCGGCGGTCGTGCGATTGTCGCCGGTCAGCATCACGACGCGGATTCCCTCGGTCACGAGATCACGGACCGCCTCGGGCGTGGTCTCCTTCACAGGATCGGCGATCCCGAGGACCCCGGCCGGCTTGCCATCAATCGCGACAAACACGGCGGTTGCGCCCTTGCGGCGAAGCGCGTCGGCCTCGGCCGCGAGCGGCTCCGTGTCGATCTCGATCTCGGACAGGAAGGTAGCGGCGCCGATGGCGAGCGCGCGTCCCTCGACCTTGCCGACGACGCCCTTGCCGGCGGGCGCGTCAAAGTCGGAAGCGTCGGCGAGCGCGAGCCGCTTCTCCTGCGCCGCCGTGACGACCGCCGCGGCAAGCGGATGTTCGCTTTGCCGCTCGAGGCTCGCGGCCAGCCTGAGAAGCGTGTCAGGATCGAGGCCCGGCGCGGGGCGCACGGCGGTGACGCGCGGCTTGCCCTCGGTCAGCGTGCCGGTCTTGTCGACGACGAGCGTGTCAACCTTCTCGAACCGCTCGATCGCCTCGGCGTTCTTGATCAGGACGCCCGCCTGCGCGCCTCGCCCGACCCCGACCATGATCGACATCGGCGTTGCAAGCCCAAGCGCGCACGGGCAGGCGATGATCAGCACCGACACGGCGGCGACAAGGCCGAAGGCGAAGCGTGGCTGCGGACCGAACGTCGACCAGGCGACAAAGGCGAGCGCGGCGACCCCAATGACCAGAGGCACGAACCAGCCGGACACCTGGTCGGCGAGGCGCTGGATCGGCGCACGGCTGCGCTGGGCCTCGGCCACCATTTGCACGATCTGCGCGAGCACAGTGTCGCGCCCAACCCGATCGGCGCGCATGACGAAGCTTCCGCTCTCGTTCACCGTGCCGCCGATGACGCGGTCGCCGACTGCTTTGGCGGCTGGCATCGACTCGCCAGTGACCATCGACTCGTTGACCGCACTGCGTCCCTCGACGATCTCCCCGTCGATCGGCACCTTGTCGCCGGGCCGAACCCGCAAGCGGTCGCCGACCGCCACGTGTTCGAGGGGCACATCCTCGTCGGACCCATCGGCGCGAATGCGTCGGGCGGTCTTCGGCGCAAGATCGAGTAGTGCGCGGATGGCGCCGCCGGTCTGCTCTCGCGCACGCAGCTCGAGCACCTGGCCGAGCAGCACAAGGACGGTGATGACCGCCGCCGCCTCGAAGTAGACCCCGACCGCCCCGCCCATGCCGCGAAACGCGGGCGGAAAGGCGCCGGGCGCCAAGGTGGCGACCACACTGTAGGCCCAGGCGACGCCGGTGCCCATGGCGATCAGCGTGAACATGTTGAGGTTGCGCGTCCTGAGCGAGGACCAGCCGCGCACAAAGAACGGCCAACCGGCCCAGAGCACCACCGGCGTCGCGAGCACAAGCTCAATCCAGTTCAACGCCTGCAGGCCGATGCGCGCACGGACGGCGAGCACATGGCTGGCCATTTCCAGCGCGAAGACGGGGACGGCGAGCGCAAGCCCGATCCAAAACCGCCGGGTCATATCAACCAGTTCCGGACTCGGCCCCGTCTCGAGGGTCGGCTGCTCGGGCTCGAGCGCCATGCCGCAGATGGGACAAGAGCCGGGCCCCTCCTGCCGGATCTCGGGGTGCATCGGACAGGTGTAGATGGTCCCGGCAGGGGCGGGCGGCGGCGCCGGTTTCGGACCGAGGTAGCGCGCGGGATCGGCGGCAAATTTGTCGCGGCAACCGGCGCTGCAGAAATAATAGGTCTTGCCGCCATGCTCGGCCTGATGCTTGGCGGTCGCCGGGTCGACGGTCATGCCGCAGACGGGGTCTTTGACGCCCTCGCCGCTTCCCTCGCGATGGCCCATCGCGCGATGGTGATGGGCGTGCGAATCGGCGTTCGACGCCGAAGCGAGATAGCGCGCGGGGTCGGCGGCGAATTTGTCCCGGCAGCCGGCGCAGCAGAAATAGTAGGTCTTGCCGTCATGCACGGCTTGGTGCTTTGCGGTCGCCGGGTCGACCGACATGCCGCAGACCGGGTCCTGCGCGGTCGCGCGTTCGGCATCGACGGCGCTCATGATGGACTCCCTTGCGCTTCGACGCCGGAAGCCATAAACCTTCCCATTATAGGAAGGTCAACGAGTTTTCGCATGAATATCGGGGCGGCTGCGACGGAAAGCGGCGTCAGCGCCAAAATGATCCGCCGCTACGAGGCGATCGGACTTCTCCCGCCGCCGCATCGGCGGGAGAACGCCTATCGCGACTACGGCGAGCGCGAAGTGCACGAGCTTAAGTTCATCCGTCGTGCGCGGCGGCTCGGTTTCTCGATCGAGGAAATCGGCGCGCTGCTCGCCCTGTGGCGCGACCGCGCGAGGCCCAGCCGCGAGGTGCGGCGGATCGCGGAGGCGCATGTCGCGGACCTCAACGCCCGCATTGCGGAAATGCAGGCGATGGCGAAGACGCTCGCGGAGCTGATCGGCAAGTGCCACGGCGACGACCGTCCGGACTGCCCGATCCTCGACGATCTGGCGCTTGGGTGAGAGCGGCGCGGGCAAAGGCTCGCGGACGTTTGGAATCGCCTGCGACTCGGCTTTGTTGAGTTTCCTTGGTTTTTCTCGTCCGAATCTGGCGGTTTCAATGGGTTACCAAGGATCTTGGCAATCGGGCAATCGGGGCAAATTGCCGGGCAGAAGGCTTGTAGAGAAACTTCGGAAAGCGGGTGCTCGCGGAAGCACTTGACTTGACTCAATCCCGCAACTGCAGCATTCGGTTTTGTGCAGTCGCCCTGCCCGGGAATTTGCCCCGGTTCCCTATATTCTTCGTAAGCTATTGATTTGGTGGTGGTAGCGGGACCCGGACTCGAACCGGGGACCTACGGATTATGATTCCGCCGCTCTAACCAGCTGAGCTATCCCGCCGCCATCGCCCGCGCCGGCCGCGAGGCGGGGGGATATAGTGAGCGGCGGCGAAGCCTGTCAATACAGCGGCAAAGGGCGGGACCGGGTCTCCGAAGCTCCCGCAGGGGGAACGGCAAGCGCGCCGCCGCCGCGACAGTCATCCCACGATCACAATATGCAGCCGCCGGGGCCCGTGGGCGCCGAGAAGCAATGTCTGCTCGATGTCGGCTGAGCGCGACGGGCCGGTGACGAAATTGAGCGTGCGCGGCGTGCCGCCCTTGCCATAAGCCCCGCGCATTTTCGCGAACACGCTTTCGTAGTCGGCGACGATCTCGTCCTTCTTGAGGATGACGATCTCGTTGTCGGGCAGGAAGTTGAGCGTCGTTGGATTGTCCGGGCCGGAGACGAGCGCGAGCGTTCCGGTTTCGGCGATCCCAGCGAAGGCGAAGGCTGTGGCGTTCAGGTCGTGCCCGTCCGACGCCCCGTGCAGGATTTCGAGCGCGGTCGCGCCCCATGCCATCGCGGCAAGCCGCGCGTCCGCGCCCATGCGAAGAGTGGCCGGGCAATTGTTGTCGCGCAAGAAGCGCGCGACCGCCTCGGGCGCATCGCTAAGCGACTCGACGACCTCGACCGTCGCCTGCGCCCGCTCGGCCTCCGCCTTGAACGTCGCGAGCCGCGCTTCGACGTCGCCTTGGCCCCGATTCGGCACGACGCCGGGCGGCGCCTTGGCGAGCCGCGCCTCGACCTCGAACCGGCGCGGCGCCTCGTCGCCCTTAACCCCAAGCGAGCGGCGGATGTTGGCGAAGATGGCGTCTCGCGCGTTCACTTCACCGCCCCGCTTTTCGCCCGCCACTGGCTCTGGAAGGTCCTGCCCTGCGGCGCGGCGAGGTCGCGGTAGTCGGTCCAGCCGCCGGCCAGCGGCGCCCAGGACAGGCGCCCCTTGCCGCGGCCGAGGAGATTGAGCGACCGAGCCGCGATACTGGTGGCGAAGCGGTAGAGCGCCGGACGCCGGGCGAAGAACGCCCAGAACGCCAGGCCGTAGCGCAGCGGGGCCGGCGAGAGGCGGCGCTCGAATTCGCGCTCGCGCCAATGGCGCATCAATTTCGGCAGCGGGATGCGCACCGGGCAAACCTGTTCGCAGCGGCCGCAGAACGTCGAGGCGTTCGGCAACTGCCCGCCTTCGGCGACGCCGATCAGCGAAGGCGTGAGCACGGCGCCCATCGGGCCGGGATAGACCCAACCGTAGGCGTGGCCGCCGACCGCCTGATAGACCGGGCAGTGGTTCATGCAGGCGCCGCAGCGGATGCAGCGCAGCATGTCCTCGAATTCGCCGCCGAGCATGTTCGAGCGGCCGTTGTCGAGGATGACGACGTGATAGGCGCTCGGCCCGTCGGGATCGTCCGGGCGGCGTGGCCCGGTCGAGAGGGTCGTATAGACCGAAGCGTCCTGGCCGGTGGCGGAGCGCGCGAGCACGCGAAGCAACTGCGCGGCGTCCTCGAGCGTCGGCACGATCTTCTCGATCGAAGCGATGACGATATGAGCCTTGGGCAGGATCTGCGTGAGGTCGCCGTTGCCCTCGTTGGTGACGATGATCGACGTCCCCGTCTCGGCGATGAGGAAATTCGCCCCCGTGATCCCAACGTCCGCCGCGAGGAATTTCGCGCGCAAGATCGCTCGCGCCTCCGCGAGCAGCTGCTCAGGTTGAGAAAGATCGCGGTTCGCCGGCAGGTCGCGGTGCGCCTTGCGGAACTCCTCCTCGACGTCCTTTTTCGTCACATGGATCGCGGGCGCAATGATGTGCGAGGGCGCCTCGTGACGCAGCTGGATGATGTATTCGCCGAGGTCCGTCTCGACCGGCTCCATGCCGGCCGCTTCGAGCGCGTCGTTGAGGCCAATCTCCTCGGCGATCATTGACTTGCCCTTGGTCACGCTTTTCGCGCCGAATGACTTGCAGAGGTCGATGATGATGCGGCGCGCCTCCTCGGCGTCCTCGGCGTAATGGATATGGCCGCCGCTCTCGCGCACCTTCTGCTCGTAGGCGTCGAGGTAGAGGTCGAGATGCGCGAGCGTGTGGTCCTTGATGGCGCGGGCGCTGTCGCGCAGCGCCTCGAATTCGGGAAGGCGCTCCGCGGCGGCGGCGCGCCGGTTAGTAAAGTTGCGGGAGAAGGAAAGCGCCCCTTGCAGGCGCGCGTCGATCAGCGCCGCATGCACGTTTTCCTTGAATTTCGGCGTCGTCGCGATGACGCTCATCGTGTGCGCTCCGGCTGGCTCTCCCCGATCGCGGGAAGGTCGCCCATGCCGGCCAGCACCTCCGCGACATGGCGCGCCTTGATCGGAGAGCCCTCGCGTTGCAGCTTGCCCGCCATGTTTAAGAGGCACCCGAGGTCGCCGGCGAGCACGGTGTCGACCTTTGCCGCCCCGATGTCGGCGGCCTTGCGCGAGACGATGGCGTTGGAGAGCTCGCCGTATTTGGCGGCGAAGAGCCCGCCGAAGCCGCAGCAGGTCTCCGCCTCCGGCAACTCCACAAGTTCAAGGCCTTCGACGCTCGCGAGGAGGCGCCGCGGCTGTTTCTTGACGCCGAGTTCGCGCAAACCCGCGCAGGAATCGTGATAGCCCACGACGCCGCTATAGCGCGCGTTCACCTTGTCGACGCCGAGGACGTCGGTGAGAAAGCTCACCAGCTCGTGCGTCTTCTCGGCGAAGCGCTCCGCCTTCCCCGCCATCTCCGGCTCGCCGTTGAAAAGCTCGGGATAATGGGTCGCCAGCATGCCGCCGCACGAGCCGCTCGGAACGACGACGTAGTCGCAGTCCTCGAAGGCGTCGATCGCCTGCTTGGCCAAGTCCTTCGTCGTCTGCCGATCGCCGGAATTGTAGGCTGGCTGGCCGCAGCAGGTCTGACTCGGCACGACCACGCGGCAGCCGGCGTCCTCGAGCAGCTTCACCGCGGCGAAGCCGATCGTGGGGCGCATGATGTCGACGAGGCAGGTGACGAACAGCCCCACCTTGGGGCGCGTTTCTTTCATGTCGCCGTCGGCGGCGGGCGTCTCGTTCATGTCCCGTCAAACACCCCGTAAAGCCTCCCGAGGGCGCGCCCTTGTCGCCTTCCGCGCGGCGCCGTTAAGGTCGCACAATGGCCACCGACATCGCAACCCGCGTCTATAACCACGCGTTCCGGATCGACCCCGCGATCCGGACGCTGTTGGACACGGATTTCTATAAGCTCCTCATGCTCCAGATGATCTGGAAGCTGCACCCCAAGCTCAACGTGACGTTCCAACTCGTCAACCGGACCCGCGCCGAGCGGATCGCCGACATCGTGGACGAGCGCGAGCTCATCGACCAGCTCGACCATGCGCGCACCGTGAGGTTGGCCAAGAACGAGCTCATCTGGCTCGCCGGCAACACCTTTTACGGAACCCGCCACATCTTCGAGCCGGAGTTCATGGAGTGGCTGAGCCGGTTTCAGCTGCCCGAATACGAGCTTGTGAAACGCGACGGCCAGTACGAGTTGCGCTTCGCGGGCTTATGGGCGGAAACGACGATGTGGGAGATTCCGGCGCTCGCCATCATCAGCGAGCTGCGCGCGCGGGCGGCCATGCGGGGCATGAGCCGATTCGACCTCGACGTGCTCTACGCAAGGGCCAAGGCCAAGCTGTGGTCCAAGGTCGAGCGCCTCAGGGTCCTTGCCAGTGAGGGGCCGCTAAAAATTTCGGATTTCGGCACGCGCCGGAGACACGGTTTCCTGTGGCACCGCTGGTGCGTGGAGGCGTTGCAGGAAGGCCTGGGCGAAAGCTTCATCGGCACCTCCAACGTCAAGCACGCGATGGACACCGGCCTCGAGGCGATCGGCACGAACGCGCACGAGCTGCCCATGGTCTATGCGGCGATGGCGCGCAACGAAAAGGAGCTCAGGGCGAGCCCCTACGAGGTCCTAAAAGACTGGGCGCAGATGTACGGCGGCAACCTGCTCGTCGTCCTGCCGGATTGTTTTGGCTCCGCAGCGTTCCTGCGCAACGCCCCGGATTGGGTCGCCGACTGGAAGGGCGCCCGGCCCGACTCCAAGCCGCCAATCGAAGGCTCGGTGGAGCTCATCGAATGGTGGAAGAGCCGCGGGCGCGACCCGCGAGAGAAGCTCATCGTCCTGTCCGACGCCATGGACATCGACTCGATCGAGGCGTCCGCCCGCGCCCTCAGGGGGCGGGTGAACCTATCCTTCGGCTGGGGCACGCACCTGACCAACGACTTCGTCGGCTGCGCGCCGGCGGGGGCGGACGGGCATCTGCGCCCGATTTCGCTCGTCTGCAAGGTGGCGGAAGCCGAGGGCCGGCCGGCCGTAAAACTCTCCGACAATCCGAACAAGGCGCTCGGGACGCCCGAGGAAATCGAGCGCTACCGGCGCATCTTCGGCATGGCCGGCATGGCGAAGCAGCCGGTCGAGGTGTGACGCAACTGGTCGTTTGAATCTGAGGCTTGGCGTTCGCATGGGTTAGTGTCTGGTGGTCTCGAATCGGACCCGTTCCTGCCCCTAAGGATCGAGACCGCACGCGGAGAAACCGTCGCACTGGAACTTGTGCTAGGGTTCTCGTCGCGTCGCGCGCCGAGCGGAGTCGCTTTTCCGATGCGCTGTTCACGCTGCCAAACGGAGAATCGGGACGGCCGCAGGTTTTGCTCGTCCTGCGGCGCGGCGCTCGCGCGAGCCTGCGACTGCGGCTACGTCAACGAAGCGACCGATCGGTTCTGCGGCGGCTGCGGGCGTCCGCTGAAGCGCGAGGTGGAAACCGCCGCCGATCGTCCCGAAGAAACCGACGGCGACCGGCGTCCCGTCGCCATCATGTTCTGCGACTTGGTCGGCTACACCCGCCTGTCGTCGAAGCTCGACCCGGAGGAGGTCCGGGCGCTGCTCGAGCAGTTCTTCGGCGTGATCGACGCCATGGTCGAGCGCTACGGCGGCACGATCGACAAGCATATCGGCGACGCGGCGATGGCGCTGTTCGGCGCCCCGCGCGCCCATGGCGACGATGCGCTCCGCGCGGTGCGCGCGGCGCTCGAAATCCAGGCGCTGATCCCGACGAAGCTCAGCGCGGCCTCGGGTCCGCTCGCGGCGCATGTCGCGCTCGCCATGGGGGACGTGGTCGCGAGCCGGGTCGGCAGCGACAGGCGGCGCGAATATACCGTGATCGGCGAGGCCGCCAATCTCGCCGCTCGGCTCCTCGACCGGGCCGCGGCGTACGAAATCCTCGCGTCGGAGGAGATCCGGCAGGCGACCGCGCGCCTTGCCGACTACGAGGCCCTCGGCGAGCATAGCCTCAAAGGCCTCGACGACCCCGTTCCCGTCTTTCGCCTGAAGGGCTTGCGAGAGTTGGCGGTCGAGAGCCGCCCGCTGGTCGGCAGGCGCGCCGAGCTTGCCCAATGCCGCGGCGTGCTCGCGGCCATCGCTGACGGGCAGGCGGGCGCGGTCATTGTCGTGCGCGGCGAGCCGGGCATCGGCAAGACGCGGTTCGTCGAGGAATTGCAGTCGATCGGCGCCGAGCTCGGCTTCGCCCGCCACACCGGCTGGGCGCTCGACTTCGGCGTCGAGCGAGGACGCGGCGCGCTCGGCGCGCTCGTTCGCAGCCTCCTCGATCTGCCGCGCGACGCTTTGCCGGGCCAAGTCGAAGAGGCGCTTGCCGCCGCGTCGGACCGCGAAGCATCGGCGACCGACGATGTGCTTTATTTGCGCGATCTTATCGAGGCCCCGCAGCCTGATGAGGCGCGCCGACTCTACGAGGCGATGGACGCGGCCGCCCGCGCGCGCGGCAAGGAGCTCGCGCTCGCCCGGCTCGTCGACGGCGCCTCGCGCCGTCGCCCGCTTCTCTTGATTGTCGAGGACGTGCACTGGGCCGACACGGAGACCCTTGGGCAGCTCGCGGCCCTCGCGCGCGCTACTGCGCGTTGCCGCGCCACGCTTGCGCTTACGACGCGTATCGGCGGCGATCCGCTGGACGCCGGCTGGCGGGCGACTGCGGCCGGCGCCTTTCAGCTCACGATCGACCTCGCGCCGCTCGCCTCGGCCGAGGCGGAAACCATCGCCCGCAGCTTCGCGACCGGCGAGGAATTCGCCGCGAAATGCGTCGAGCGCGCCGGCGGCAATCCGCTGTTTCTGGAACAGCTTCTGCGGGCGGCGGGCGATCTCGTCGACGGCAAGTTGCCAAGCTCCGTTCAGAGCGTCGTCCTCGCCCGCGCCGATCTGCTCGCGCCGAGCGACCGGCGCGCGATCGAGGCGGCGTCGGCGCTTGGGCAGCGCTTTGCGCTTGCGACGCTGAGAAGCCTGATCGACGACCCGCGCTACGACGCCGAAGTCCTTTTGCGCAACGCGCTTCTCAAGCGTTCGCCGGACGCCCTCCAGTTCGTGCATGCGTTGGTGCGCGACGGCGTCTATGCGTCGCTCACCCGTACGCGGCGGCGACAGCTTCACGGCGCCGCCGCCCGCGTGCTGGCGGACGAGCCAACCCTCAAGGCCGAGCATCTCGACCTCGCCTCCGACCCGGAGGCGGCGCGCGCCTACCTTGCCGCTTCGAAGGATCAGGACGCCCTCTTCCGGCAGGACCAGGCGATCGCCCTCGCGCGCCGCGGACTGGCCGTCGCGACCGAGCCGCAAGACCGCGTCGACCTCGCCATGCAGGTCGGCGATCTCGAGCTTCACGCCGGCCGCGGGCGGGAGGCGCTCGAAGCCTATCGCGCCGCGCTTGACGATTGCCGCTCCGAGGACGACCGGGTGCGCGCGCTGATCGGCGTCGCCGCGGCCAACCGACTGCTCGCCAAGCTCGACGACGCCTTTGCTGCGCTGGCGGAAGCTGAGGCGCCGGCGCGCGCTTCCGCCGCCGATCGCGCGCTCGCCGAGATTCACTACCTGCGCGGCAATCTGCATTTTGTCCGCGGCGAGCTCGACGCGTGTCGCAACGAGCACTCGGCAGCGCTCGAAGCTGCGTTGCGGCTCGGCTCGGCGGAATGGCGGGCGCATGCGCTCAGCGGCCTCGCCGACGCGCAATATCTGGACTGCCGCATGGCGACGGCGCTCCAACTGTTTTCGGAATGCGTCAAACTGAACGAGGCCGCCGGACTGACGCGCATCCTGACGTCGAATCTCGTCATGAGGGGTGGCTGCCGCTTCAATCTGGGCGCGTTCGACGCCGGGCTGGCAGACATGGGCCGCGGGCTCGAGATCGCCCGTCGCATCGGCAATCGCCATGGGGAGATGTTTGCGCTTCTGGCGACCGGTATGTCCATGACGGCGGTTGGGCGCTACAAGGAGGCGGCGGAGATCAATCCTCAGGCGCTCGAGCAGGCGCGCGCGCTCAACGCGCGCCGCTACGAGGCGAACATGCTCGGCCTTTGCGCCGAGGTTGCCCTCGGTCAAGGCGACCGTCGCGAGGCGCTTGCGCTCGTGCGCGAGGGCCTGGCGGCGTCGGAAGAGACGAGCCCTCGATTCGTGGGGCCGATTCTTTATGGTCTCCTTGCGCTGAGCGAGCCGGAGCGCTCGGCGCGCAAGGCCGCGCTCGCCGCCGGCGAGGCTCTGCTCGCCAAGGGCGCCGTGGGTCACAACCACTTCTGGTTCCGCCGCTACGCCATCGAGGCGGCGCTTCAAGCTGAGGAATGGGACGAGGCGGAAGCCCACGCTGACGCGCTCGCCCGACGGACGGCGGCGGAGCCGCTCGCCTACTCCGACCTGATCGTGGAGCGCGGCCGCATCCTCGCCCGCATCGGCCGCGGAACCGCGCGCGCCGAGGACGCCGGGGAGCTCGCCGCCGTTCGCGCCAAGGCCGCCGCCGTTGACTTCCGCATCGATGCGCTGGGGGACGCGCTGCGAGCGGGGTAAGCGAAGCGTCGAATCCAGGGTCTATGTCGCCTTCGGAAAAACCACGGCGATTGCTTGCCGTTTCCGAAATCAGGTGGCATCATCCGGTTTTCGGAAAGAGCGCCAGCCCACGCGCGCGACAACGCCGGGAAGACCAGGGCCGCGAGGCTGACAAAGAGGATGCGCCAAGCCCGCGCCTTGGGTCGGCTCCGCTTTCTTTCGCGGCTCTCTCGCTTCGTCCGGCCGAAGGCGGCGGGGAGAGCGCTGCCGAGAAGCGGACCAACAATGTCCGCGTCAAATGATCGCGATTGCGCGCGCTGGAGACGATCGGCGCACAGTAACCGGAGGCGAATCGTCGCCGCCCGCAAATGCAGGCTACTTGCGTGGCTGAGCGGCCTTTTGGAGGAAGGCTGCGGAGGACTTTTCGTTGACGAGCCTCCCGCGAGAGCCAGGATGGCGTTGGCGGCGTCCTCCTGCTGGGCGGTGAAGGCGAAGCCGTTGAGTTCAAGAAACAGGACGGCCAGCAGAAAGCCGGTTCGTTTGTTCCCGTCGACAAACGGATGGTTCTTCACGATTCCGGCGGTGTAGAGAGCCGCCAGTTCCGGAATCGTGGGTGCGTCGGCGTAGGCCGCGGCTTGGCGGGTCTGGCGAGGAAGGTCGCATAGGAAAAAGGAAAGACAATTGCTTGACTTTCAGAAATCAAAGAGCATCATTCTTTTATTCGGAAATGAACGCCATGCAACCGAGCCCGCGCGCACGACCACGCCGGAAAGACCAGGGCCATGAGGCTCGAGAAAGAGGCGGCGCGGAGCCCGCACCGTGAGCCGGCTCCGCTTTCTTTTGCGGCTCCCAAGCTCGCTTCCTCCGGCCGAAGGGGGTGGGCATGCGCGCTGTCGAGCGCTGCGACGACCACCGTCAAGCGGCCGGGGGTGGAAATTTTTTTCCCGTCCACTCGCCCGTAAGTCCTTGATATGTCCCGATTCCGGGAACAAAAAAGGAAACTTTTGGAAAGAAATGGATGCCTTTTGGAAGCTCCAGCGCCCAGAAAGTGAAGTTTCCGGAAGTCTCCGGAAGGATTCGGAAAGGACCGGCGCCGACCGACCCCCTCACCCGTCCATCTTGAGGGCCTCGATGAAAGCCTCCTGCGGGATTTCCACCTTGCCGAACTGGCGCATGCGCTTCTTGCCCGCCTTCTGCTTCTCAAGCAGCTTGCGCTTGCGGGTGGCGTCGCCGCCGTAGCACTTGGCGGTCACGTCCTTGCGGAGCGCCCTTACCGTCTCGCGGGCGATGATCTTGGCCCCGAGCGCCGCCTGGATCGGGATCTGGAACATGTGCGGCGGGATGAGGTCTTTTAGCTTCTCGACCATGGCGCGGCCTCTGGCGTCGGCCCGGTCGCGGTGGACGAGCATGGAG
>DATJXI010000255.1:0-3977 GCA_035500275.1 Roseiarcus sp.
TGCGCCGCCTCGCCGAGGTCGAAGACATCGCCGCCATGGCCTCGTTTCTGATGGGCGAGGGCGGGCGCAACATCACGGGCGCAGTGATGACCGTCGACGCGGGTGGGACGGCTTAAGCCCAGCGCGCCGGGAGACGTCCGCTGGCAAGCAAATGGCTACCGCTCCCGCATCGCTTTCGAGGCGACTTCGACGAGCGGCGAGAAGAGGTATTCGAGAAGGCGGCGCGTGCCGGTCTTCAATTCCACCGTCACCGCCATTCCTGAGGTGAGCGGCTGCGGCGCGCCGTCGACCATGATGCTTGACGTCTCCGGCTCCAGGACGACGGCGAAGACGAGGTTCTGGGTCCGCTCAGCGCCCGCGAAGCCCGCGGTTTTCGTCCCGTGCGCCGGGTCGCCCTCGATGGCGCTCGCGTCCGGCGCAGGGATCGCGTCTTTCGCGATGCGGACGACGTTCGCCTTGATCGAGCCGTAGCGGGTGAACGGAAAGGACTCGACCTTGACCACCGCCTCCTGGCCGACGCTGACGAAGCCGATGTCGCGGTTGAGCACATAGGCCTCGATCTCGAGCTTCGAGTCCTGCGGCACGATGCGCATGATCTCCTCGCCGCTCGTCACCACCTGCCCGACGTTGGCGATGATGGACGCCTGCACCCGCCCGGCGATCGGCGCGCTCAGCGTCAGATGATCGACCGAGGCCCGCGCCTTGGCGAGGCGTTGGCGCGCCTCCTCGATCCGCCGCTCGGCGTCGCTGAGCTTCTGCGCATCGTCGGAAAGGAACGTCTGCACGGCTTTCTCGGAATCGCGCGCGATGACGTCGAGCCCGGTCGTCAGCGAGGCGAGCTGGCCTTCCTGCATGGCGAGCTGCGTCTGCTGGTACTGCAGCGTCTCGGTCGCGTCGATGACGGAAGACTTTGCGCCCGACTGCAACTCGAGAAGCTTGGCGCGCATGTCGACCCGCTCCTGCAGCGTCGCGACGAGGTTCCTCTGGGCCGCAATCGTCTGGATCAGCTGGCGGCGCTCGGCGCTCTTCTGGGCGCGCTGCGCCCCGAACGAAGCCAGCTCGGCGGCGAGCCGGCCAAGGTCCGCCGCCATCACCTGGTCCTCGCGCTCGCGCAGCTCGGGCGGGGTGTCCGCCGGCCAGTCGATCTTGGGGACCGGCGAGAGCGCGCGCGCTCTCGCCGCCTTGAGCGCGAAACGCCTGCGGACGGCTTCGGCCTCGGCCGACTCGAGTTCGGCCTGAGCGGCGCGGACGTCGGCCTCGGCGGCCGCGCGGTCGAGCTCGACGAGAACGTCGCCCGCCTTGACGAACGCCCCGTTCGAGACGCGGACGACCGCGACCCTGCCGGTCTCGACCGGCTCGATCACTTTCACGCGCCCGGTCGGCTGGAACTTGCCCTGCGCGGCGGCGATGATGTCGACGCGCCCGAAGTAAGCCCAGGCGATCGCAACCGCGACAAGCCCGCAGATGAGCCAGAGGAAGGCAAGCCTTACCGGCGAGGCCGGCGTCTCCAGAATCTCGAGCGCCGGCGCCAAAAACTCCCGGTCGGACCCATTGCGGCCGTCCGCGGCCATGAGCGCAAGCGCCCGCGACGGCGCCGGGCGAGGCGGCGCGGGCTCGATGCGGGCGACGGCTTGCGCCTTCGTCATGACGCAAGCTCCGCCGGCTGGCTCTGCAATCCCCAGAGGTAGGCGTAGAGGCCGCCGGGGCGGCGGATCAGCTCCGCATGCGCCCCGACCTCTACGATGCGCCCCTCGTTTATTCCGACGATGCGGTTGCAGCTTCTGACGGCGGCGAGCCGGTGGGCGATGATGATGACGGTGCGGTCCTTCACGATGCGGCGCATGTTGCGCTGGATGATGCGCTCGCTCTCATAGTCGAGCGCCGAGGTCGCCTCGTCGAGAATGAGGATGCGCGGATCGGTGGCGAGCGCCCGGGCGATGGCGATGCGCTGGCGCTGCCCGCCGGAGAGATTGGCGCCGCGCTCCTCGACCATCGTGTCGTAGCCCTCGGGGAGCTTGTCGATGAATTCGTCGGCGCCGGCGAGGCGGGCGATCTCGATCACCCGCGCGCGCGCCATCGCCGGATGGGCGAAGGCGATGTTGTCGTGGATGGTGCGGTTGAAGAGCAGGTTCTCCTGGAGGACGACGCCGATGTGGCTTCTGAGCCAAGCCGGATCGACCTGGCTCAGATCCGCGCCGTCGAGCAGGACCTGGCCTTCGCTCGGCAGGTAGAGCCGCTGCACGAGCTTGGTCAGCGTCGACTTGCCGGAGCCCGACGGCCCGACGACGCCTATCGTCTCGCCCGGCTGGATTAAGAGCGAGATCTCCTTGAGGACGTCAGGCCCGCTCTGGCGGTAGCGGAAGCTCACGTTGCGGAACTCGATCGCCCCGCGCGGCGTTGGCAGGACGAGGCGCGTCAGCGGCGCAGGCTCCGGCGCGGCGTTGAGGATGTCGCCGAGCCGTTCGATCGAGATTTGCACCTGCTGGAAGTCCTGCCAGATCTGCGAGAGGCGCAGGATCGGCTGCACCGCCTGCGAGGCGATCATGTTGAAGGCGACCAGCGCGCCGACCGAGAGGTCCCCGTCGATGACCGCCTTGGCGCCGAACAGGAGCAGCGCCGCGGTCGAGAGCTTGCTTACGTACTGGACGCCGAGCTGCCCGCCCGCGCCTAGCATCGTTGCGGCGAAGCTCGTCTTCACGTAAGCGGCGAGCTTCTCCTCCCATTGCGCGCGCATGATCGGCTCGACCGCCGCCGCCTTGACCGTGTTGGCCCCGACGATCGTCTCGACGAGGAACTGCTGGCTCGCGGCGCCGCGGTTGAACTTCTCGTTGACGAGCGCGCGCAACGGCGGCCGCACGCCGAGCCCGATCAGCATATAGAGGGGCACGAAGGCGAGCGTGATGAGCGTCAGCGTCCAGGAATAGGCGAACAACACGGCGATGAAAACGAAGGTGAAGAGAAGGTCGATTGCGGAAAAGAGGCCTTGCCCGGTGATGAAGCTGCGGATCGTTTCGAGCTCGCGCACCCGCGCGACCGTCTGGCCGGCGGGCCGGCTTTCGAAATAGCTCATCGGCAGGCGCAACAGGTGCGCAAACAGGCGCTGGCCGAGCTCGACGTCAATGCGGTTGGTCGTGTGCGACAGCGCATAGGTGCGCAAGTATTGCAGCGCGACGTCGAAGAGGCCGACGATCACAAGTCCGGCGATGAGCACAAACAGCGTCTCGTAGCCGCGATGCGTCAGCACCTTGTCCACGATGACCTGGAAAAAGAGCGGCGTCGTCAGCGCGAAAATCTGGACGAACAGCGAAGCCGCCAGCACGTGGCCGAGCGGATGGCGGTAGCGCCAGATGGTGGGCAAGAACCAGCGGAAGCCGAAGGAGCTCGGGCTTGCGCCCGCGCCGCCGACGCGTCGCGCCACGAGCAGAGCCTGGCCGCCCGCTTCGGCGACCAGGGCGTCGAGCGGCGTCTCGCTCGCGCCGTGGCTGATCGGATCGACAAGACGGCAGAGGCCGGAGGCGCCGCGACCGCCATAGATGTAAAGCGCGCCGCTCTTCAGCCGGACGATTGCGGGCGTCGGCAATCGGGCGAACCGCCGGGCGGTCGCGCCGCTGACGAGCCGCGCCTTCATGCCGATGATGTGGGCGGCGCGGATGAGATCGAATTCGTCGGCTTCCTTATCACCGAGGGCGAGCTCGCGCGAAAGTTGCGCCGGGTCGGCGCTGATCCTGTAGTAGGCGGCGATTCCGCAGAGGGCGCGAAGGCCCGCGTCCAAAGGGGGTGGATTGGCCACGGGAGGCGCAGTCGGCTTCATCCAGCAACTACCTTTTGCGGCCGGCCCAAACAATTCCGGCTTGCGCGCTGTTTCAATCGCCGGCGGCTGCGTTCGCACAGGCGATTCACTCAGCCAAGCCGACGCAGTCACTATCCGATGGACGCCGTCAAAAGGCAAGTGTTAGAATAGATAAGCCATTCTATAC
>DATJXI010000256.1:0-3086 GCA_035500275.1 Roseiarcus sp.
CCAAGTTCGGCGTCTGTTTTTAAGTGGGGCGGAATAAACTGGAGACGATATGTATCCGATAGACAAAACCTTTTACTGCCCTGCATTACGCGGCAAGGCCGGAGAGTTCATCGCCTGTTCGGAATTGAACGATCCGAACAAAGATCGCCTCCTACCCTATTTCGTCACCCCATCCCGGAACGCGAGGGAGAACAAGGACCTGAGCACTGACGACGTCATAGCCCGTCAGGTCAGCAAGATCCGGGACCATTGGGGAGCTCGCCCATGTCTCGTCGACCTACGCTTTCTCAAATTTGATGTGTCAACGCCGGAGAGAAGATGCATCGGGGGACCGGAGTAAAAATGCATCACGGGGCCGCAGAGCAGCGGGCGGCCAAACTGGCTTTCCTGTTCGATCGATATGAGCCTGCTTTCCCGTCCCGACCTGGGGACCGATGGCCACGGCGCGCCGCGTAGGGGATGGGAGGAGCGGAGCCACGCGCACCCCGGACTTGATCTGGGGGGAGCATGGCGAGCACCGGACCTTCTCCGCAGCGAGCACCGTGGCAGGCTGAGCGGCGGCCGGGTTACGTCCGCCGTTGTCGTTGCTTGCTCTGCTTGAGGCGATAGCTGTCGCCGTTCATTTCGAGGATATGGACGTGGTGGGTCAGCCTGTCGAGGAGCGCGCCGGTTAACCGCTCGGACCCGAACACGGTCGTCCATTCGTCAAACGGCAGGTTGGACGTGACGATGGTGGAGCCGCGTTCGTAACGCTGACTGAAGATCTCGAACAGGAGTTCGGCGCCGGTCGTCGACAACGGCACATAGCCGAGCTCGTCGATAATCAGCAGCTTGTAGGTCGCCAGTTGCCGCTGCAGGCGCAGCAATCGCTTGTCGTCGCGGGCCTCGATCAACTCGTGGACCATGGCGGCGGCGGTGGTGAAGCCGACCGACAGGCCCTTCTGGCAAGCCGCCAGGCCCAATCCGAGCGCAATGTGACTCTTCCCGGTGCCGCTGTTGCCGACCGCGATGACGTTCTCGCGGCGCGCGATGTATTCGCAGCGGGCCAACTCCAGGACCAAGGCCTTGTTGAGCGAAGGGATCGCCGTGAAGTCGAAACTGTCGAGGCTTTTCACGGTCGGGAACCTCGCTTCCTTGATGCGGCGCTCGACCATCCGGCGTTCCCGCTCGATCAGTTCGAGTTCGGCCAGACGCAGCAAATAACGGGGATGGTCGACGCCCTCGGCGGCGCATTGCTGGGCAAGCTTGTCGTATTCGCGCAGGAAGGTCGGCAGTCTGAGCGCCTTGAGGTGATGGGCGAGCAGCAACTGCGGCGTGTCGCTCATGACGCGGCCCCGGCGAGGAGGCCGAGATAGGCCTTGGCCGAGGTCGTCGCCACCCTCGCCCGCGGCAGGTAGGGGTAGACCGTCATGTCGAGCCGCGGCGGCCGGCGCTCGATCCGGCACAACACCAGGTGCTTGACCGCGTCAAAGCCGATCGCGCCGCGAGCGATGGCTTCCTTGACACCGGCCAGCACGTCCTCGGGGCGGAAGACCTCCAGCAGCCGCAGGACCTGGACGAACTCGCGTTTGCCGCGCTTGGCCATGCGGGCCTCGATCAAGCGCCGCAGCGTGGCGAATTCCTCAGGCAGATTCCAGCCGACCAAGGGAGCCGCCTGGTCGAGAGCGCCGATCTTCTGTTCCAGCAATGCCAGGTAATGCAGCGGGTCGAAGACAAAGTCCTCGCGCTCGTAGGAGCGCGGGTGACGGGCGATCACCTCGGCCCCACAGGAGATCACAACCTGGTCGACGTAGCCGCGGATCAGAACGTCGCGGTGGCCGTATTCGGTCGGCACCGAGTAGTCGCTGCCGCGATAGCGCACCAGCGAAAGCGAGCTGACCCGGCCTGCCTTCTTCTCGCAGGCGTCGTAAGGCGCCGGCGGCAAATCGTGGAACGCCGCCAGGTCGCGGACCAGCCGTTCGCCGATCGTCTCCTGGTGACCGCGCAGCCGATCTCCGAGCCGTCGCCGACAACCCTCCAGCAGCAGCTCGTTCAGCGCGGTGAAGCTCGCCACCCGCGGCACCGGCACCAGCAGGTTCCGGCGGGTCCAGCCGACCAGACCCTCAACTTTGCCTTTGTCGTTGCCCTTGCCGGGCCGACCGAACCGGTCGGCAAATACGTAATGTGATTGCAGCTCGCTGAATACGCGCGTCCGCTGGCGCACCCCGTCGCCCAGGATGCGCGCCACCGCCAAGGTGGTGTTGTCATAGAGGATCGAGCGCGGCACCTTGCCGAAGAAACTGAACGCCGCGTTGTGCCCGTCGCAGAACGCTTCGGCGGTTTCCGCCGGATAGGCTCGCACAAAGCAGGCATCGCTATGCGGCAGGTCCATCGCAAAAAAGTGGATCTTGCGTTCGACCCCGCCGATCTCCGCCAACGCCTCGCCAAAATCCACCTGCGCGTGACCGGGATCGTGCCGCAGCGGCACGAACACCTCGCGGTGACGCTGCCGATGCGCCCGCACATAATCCGTAACAATGGTGATGCCGCCGGCGTAGCCGTGCTCCTCGCGCAGCCGCTCGAAAATCCGCTTCGCCGTGTGCCGCTGCTTCTTCGGTCGCCCCTCGTCAGCCGCCAGGATCGCGTCGATGATCCCGGTGAACGAGGCGAGTTTCGGACGCGCCGGCGGCCGACTCCGCCGGTACCCGGGTGGCACCGAAAACGTCAGCATCTTCGCAACCGTCCGCGGGTCGATCCCAAAACGCCGCGCCGCTTCCCGCCGACTCAATCCTTCAATCTGAACCGCGTAGCGAACCTCAGCATAGAGCTCCACGCCCTTCATCCCCCGGCCCCTGCCGATTGTCGACAAAGACCATCTGCTGCCGGATTTTTACTCCGGTGACCGCCGGATGTTCCGGCCGCTTCCGTGAGGGATTTTTGCTCCGGCGCTTACACGCGTTGGACAAACATCTAATGCCGAGCTCATCGGTGCTCGATACGAGCGACGATCCTTGCTCGTCACCGCCAACCAGCCCTTTGGTCGCACCGCGACAGTCAAGCGTCGGCCAGCCTCTTGCGCGACAAGGAAGATCATCAACCGACGGCTG
>DATJXI010000257.1:0-2228 GCA_035500275.1 Roseiarcus sp.
GGCGGGCCGCAGGCTTGCCGTTGCGGTCGGACGCGGTTTCATGCGGCGCTGTCCCAAATGCGGGACCGGCGCGATGTTCCGCTCCTATCTCGGCGTCAATCCACGCTGTCCGGTCTGCGGCGAAGACTTGAGCGCCGAGCGCGCCGACGACGCGCCGGCTTTCATCACGCTTTTTCTCGGCTGTTTCATCGGCGGCGCCGGAGTCCTTCTCTCGGACAATATCTGGCCCGGCGCGCCGCTCATCGTCATGGCGCTGTTCTGGCTTGTCGTGATTGCGGCCGTCAGCCTCTTGATCCTGCCGCGCATAAAAGGCGCGGTCGTCGGCGCCGAATGGGCGCTGCGCATGCACGCGTTCGGGCGGGGCGACAAAACGCAATAACCGTACGCTTTTCGATCGCGCCGTTCGACCCATGCGAGAGCGGCCGACGCGACCGGCGGGCGAGCAACGAGCTGGCCGAATGCGAAGGAGGCGATCATGCGGGTTTTGGGCGCATTGCTGTTTCTGGTGAGCTTGATCGCTTCGCGCGCGGCTTTCGCCATCGAGCCGCTGCCGCCGAGCGGCTCGGCGAAGCTCGCGGCCTACGCGGTCTGCCGCTCGCTCGCGATCGTCGACATGGGGCCTGTCGGCTCCAATTCATCGGCCGAATGCACCGGCATCGCGCGGACGCGCGACGGCTCGAAGCTGCTCGACAACCTCTCCATCCGCTGCCTTGAGGAAGCGAAGGCCAGGCCGGAGGGCTACAAGTTCACCGGGACCTGCATCCAGACCGACGGCGACGGCGACAAGCTCTACATGAGCTACGAGGGGCCGGAGAGCGGCGACATCGCCTTGCTTGGCGGGACCGGCAAGTATCAGGACATCGCCGGCAAAGGAACCTGGAGCGTCATGGACGCGCCCGGCAACACCGCGAGCCTTTTTTTGTTCACGCTGACCTATGACGTAAGCTGGACGACGAAGGAGAAGTGAGCCGACGCGAGCGGCCCGTCGCGTCGCCACACCGCCGCCTGAGTTATGGGCTCTGGCCGGTAACCGCTTTGAAGGAGACGCAGCCATGTCCGCCACCCCGAGGCCGCCTCAGATCGTCCCCTATCTCTTCTATCGCGACGTGCCGGCCGCGCTCGACTTTCTCACCCGCGCCTTCGGCTTCAAGGAAGAGATGCGCGTCGGCACGCCAAGGGGCGGTCTGCACGGCGAGGCGTCGTTTGAGGGCCAGCTTGTCATGATGGGGCAGGGCGCGCACGCGCAGAGCCTGACGACGCCGAAAGACGCCGGCGCCGCGACGATGGGCGTCTTCATCTACCTCGACGACGTGGACAAACACTACGAGGCCGCCAAGGCCGCGGGCGCGACGATCGTCCATCCGCCGAAGGACGAATCCTACGGCCGAACCTATTGGGCGATGGATCCCGAAGGCCATCCCTGGTTCTTCACGTCGCCGCCGAAGGCGGACTGAACCTTAAGGCGAACAGATCCGGCAAGCAGGTCCGAGGGCGTGGGGTTCGCGGCGCGCCAAGCCAAACCAAGCCGGAGCCAGGCCAGACCAAGCAAATCCAAGAGAATGCAAATTAGGGCCCTTGATTTCATTGATGTTTTAATTTGGAAAAAATTTGGATTTCCTTGGATTCCTTCGTCCGAATCGGGACTTTTCAATGGGTTACGAGCGACGCAGGCAAAGAATAGATTCTTTCGCCCCGTTCCGTCCCGGCCACATGAGTTTCCCTTTCGCCTCGCCGATGATCCACGAAACCACGACTCGGCCGGATCGGCAAGAAAATGTCGGTTCTTCAGAAGTCGCCGGGTCGAATCACGGGACGCCTCATCCGGCGCCGACCGGCGCGGCTCGTTCGGGCAGCGGGGAGATAGGGATTGAGTGAACTGTAGACCTAACGCCCGTAATGCCCGGTTCGGCGCGCAAGATTCGCTCTGGCAATCCGGCGGCGCTCGCCCCATAACTCAGGGATGCAGAACGCGAAGCCCAAAGTGTCCTTCGAGCCCGTCCAGGTAAAAAAGGGGAAGGGCTGGCGCGTGCGCGTGCTGTTCCCGCACGGACCCCAGCCGCAGATTGACGGGTTCTTCAGGCGGGCGGAGGCGGTCGCCTGGATCGAACACGAATCCGCCGCCTGGCTGAAACAGTACGAAGACGAAAATATTCCCAAGTAGGCGCTGGGTTATCCCCGCGGCGCGGCTCGTTCGGCGGCGGGTGTCACCGTAACTCCGAGGCCACGAA